>JBDKUY010000059.1:0-23867 GCA_039679445.1 Methanofastidiosum sp.
AATCCTCGAATGGATGAGTCGCATTCCCGTTTTTGTCCCTCCTGTTTGCATGAAACTCACTCCCTCGATCAGTTATGACTTCCCGTATTTTCTTGATGCTAGCATATTTGTCTAAAGCCTCTTTTAGGAGCTTTAATGAAGTTTCAGCACTCTGCCTCTCGAATTCTCCGCCAGAAAGGATTTTACGGCTTGCATCATCTAAAACAACGCATAATGAGGTCCATTTTACTCCAGTTGACCAGTCGAGATGAACTGCTGATAGGGGATAGGTCCTCTCATACCTTACCCATGGCCTTTTACGAACTCTTTTATTTAGACAAACTTCTGCCATTCCTCCCTCCAAGAGAATTCGCTGGATCAGATTAACATCGGCTCTAATCCCACGCTTTTTCCTCAGATGCTTAGCGATGCCAGAGGCTGAAAGATCAAGAGTAAGTTTAGCCCGGATAATCTCTGCCCTCAAGTTCACAGGGTAGACTGCATACGGCCTTCTTCCTGGTCGCTTATGTTTAGGAAAATCGCCAGTTGTCCTTGAAAGACTGACTATCTGCTGTACTCGTCTCTGAGATATTTTAAACTGCAAGGCAACGACTCTTGTCGGAAGTTTGTACTTTGTTACCCTAAGTACAATCGCCTCAAGATCTGCATCCTTAAGCTTCATGCCATTTAAGGCAAAAGATGAATTTAAAGCTTGGCGAAATATTTGGCAGATAACACAATAAATTTAAAAAAATAAAAAAATTTAGAAATATCAATCAGTTGGGCATTCTTCTTCCCAAGGTCTGATGCACTTTTTAAGACCTTCACACCACTGGTAGCCGGATGCAACTAGACACCCGTGCTCGTCAACATCTCCCCCGATGGTGCATGATTCTTCCCAGGTTCTAATGCATTTGTTTTTGGCATCACACCATGTGTACCCTGCTGATTCTTTGCATCCGTGCTCATCAACGTCTCCACCGATACTGCATGATTCTTCAAAGGGCCTGTAACACTTCTGTGTGTATTCACACCACTGGTAGCCTGCAGCTATGAGGCAGCCGTGTTCATCTTTGTCGCCACCTATCGGTTTAGGCGCTGTACAGGATTCTTCCCAAGGTCTGTAACATTTCTGAGTGTATTCGCACCACTGGTAGCCTGCGGCAATTAGGCATCCATGAGCGTCTCTATCTCCTCCAACAGGAGGTGCTGGTGGATCTGGAGTGCATGACTCTTCCCAAGGTCTGTAACATTTCTGTTTGTAATCACACCACTGGTAGCCTGCAGCTATGAGGCAGCCGTGTTCATCCCTGTCTCCGCCAACCGGAGGTGACTCAGTACAATGTTCTTCCCAAGGCCGGATACATTTGTTCTTTAATGCACACCATTCTTCTCCATCATCAATCAAACAGCCGTGTACATCTTTATGTATCACAATAGAACAGTTTTCTTCCCAAGGTCTAATGCATCTCTGTTTAATATCGCACCATGTGTAGCCTGCACTACCGATGCAGCCATGTTCATCCCTGTCACTACCATAAGGCTGTACGCATTCTTCGGGCGGTTTAATACATTTCTGTAAAGCGTTACACCAAGAATATCCTGAAGAGGTAATACACCCGTGTTCATCTTTGACTTCTTTTGGCGTTTGTGCGCAACCTAGTAAAAGTGATATTATCACTATACTAGAAATCAGAATTAAGTAATTTTGTTTCATCAAATGATTTTTGATTAAGAAATATATAAATGTTTTTCTTTAATTATGAAATAACTAAAATAAATTAAGAATATCTCAAATAATAGAAAGAAATAGTATTTAAAAAGAGAATAGAAAATAAATATATTTAAGAGATTATCAATTTTATTGTTTCTGTATCTAATACACCTCTCCTTGTAGAAGCAATTACTGTAATCAAGTATTCTCCTTTAGGAACTTCAGGTAAAACATTTATTGTAAGTATGTAACTACCGGTACTATGTGCTTTAATCTTTTGAGATTGTGGATCTATTCCGATTGAAATTCCTTGAGGCAATTTTTCAAATTTTATCGTTGCATCAGTTTGAGTTAAAAATCCGCGATTTTCAACCTGTGCTATTATTATTTTTGTTCCTTCAGATAATTCGAGTATAGGGACTTCTTTTCCATCTATAATAATTGATGTACCCGTGTCAATTATAGCCCCTATAGATCCATCAATTGGAATTGGGCCTATTGGAACGATTAATCTCTGTAGAGTTACACTGGGATATAATATAGTTTCAGGTATTGGATTATTTCCGAGTATTGTGACATCATTTGATGTTGATGCGGTTGATGAAACCGTGGCGCCTGAAATTGCCCCTGTTCCAGTTGCATTTCCAGTAAAGTTTACCGTGCCGGCTGATCCAGCTGTGTATGTCCATGTGAATGTTGCGCTTCCTCCAGCAGATATATTTGCAGGCGATGGGCTTGTTACAGGTGTTGCAGTACTTGTGCCCCCTAGAGTTAGGGCCGATGGTGTGACACCGTTTGCCGTTGTTCCTCCGGTATTGCTCACTGTCATTACGACAGTTATGGTCTGACCTGGTGTGACAGTTGCCGGGGTTGCAGCTATTGATGATGTGAGTGCTGCAGGTGTTGGACAACCAGTAATAGTAACATTAATAGTTACAGTTTGATCCTCCCACCAGCCAAAAATACTTCTATTTCGTGCTGTAAAAGTAAAACTATCTGAACCACAATAATTTGTATCGGGAGTATATTCAACCGTTCTGTAATGGGGTAATACAAGACCCGCCCTATCTTTATAATCTATGTCACCGTGAGATGGGCCACTTTCACTATTATGGACAGCCACCCAATTTCCATTACCAATACCTGGAATACTGTCGACGTCTATATCATAAGATGAATTATATGGAACATTAATATTATATGTTACGGCAGCAGAAACATAACTTGAAAATGCTAAAAATAAAGCTAAAATAACAAACATAGAAACTAATTTACTATAATTTATCCTATTCATTTATTTCCCCATCGATATAATCATTGTCTAATAGAGTATTTCTTATCTAATCGTAAATTCTATGATAAAATAGTTTAAATGGTTTGCGGTTTTCTTAAATTTTTTTGAAATAAAAACAATTTTATAGCTAAACTTTACTTAAATTAAATATTTAATAATATTTTAACTACAAATAATTAAATTAATTTAAAATAATAGATTTAATACTAACTACATTCTTATATATAAACGTGAAAGAATATAATTATTTTATACTATCCCCGATTTAATTAACGTCGAATGTCTTTATAGTTATAAGTATCAATTAAAAAGAAGTATAGCCCATTATCTTCTCCAAAAGAAAAATACCCCCTTTTTTATCCATCGGTTTATTATCATTGCCACACTTTGGCGAATATATACACGCAGGACACCCTTCCTCACAAGTGCATTCTTCTACCAGTTCTAAAGAAGTCTTAACTATTTCACGAAACAACTCGTAAGCCTTCTCAGATAGTCCTATCCCACCTTCAAATCCATCGTATATGAATACCGTAGGCTTTCCTGTTGATCGGTGAAAGTTTGTTGAAAGCCCTCCGATGTCCCACCTATCACACATCACGTGAAATGGCATAATACCGATCATTGCATGTTCAATCCCGTGGAGTGATCCGCCAAATACTTCCTTTCGGATATCAACATTTTTCCTTTTGATCATCATGCCCAAAATGTCTTTATCGCTGCTCCTCTCGGCCCACAACTCATCTTCTATTGAAGCGGGAAATGTAAAGAAAAAACCTACTGTGTTAAATTCAAGCGGAGGCAAATAAATATTTTTGTAGCCTATTGCACTATCCCCCCTCATAATCTTATATGCGTTATAATTTTCTGTTACCTTGAGGTGGCCTAGGGACAGTTCAATATTTCCAATTGATTTTTTATCAATTACATCAATGATTGAAACAAATGATTCTTTCAACACTTGCGTATAAAAGTCAACATCAGTTTTAGAAACACGTATTATGCCATTTTTTAAATCCATCGAATCAACGATATATGTTTCACCTTGGTGCAGTAAAACAGCCCCCTCATGTGCTTCTCTGAATGCTTGCGCCCTATCCATTGTTTCAAGAGTCTTATTGTTATACATCACTTTGAAGGTATCACCAGAGATGCTATCAAGGCTAACTACCATCGGGGCACTCTTTGTTCCAGAGTAAATCCACCCATTTTGTGTTTCTTTGACAAGAGATTCATTCTTTAGCTCTTCTAGAATTTGAGGTAGCTCTTGCCCAAGGTATTTTTGGTCCCTCTGTATGAGTATTGGCAGCTCAGAAGATGCGCACATCGTATGGCCAAAAAGAATGTATGGATTTGATAGGTCAACTATGGCATGCTCATGCGATTTTCCAAAAAATACATCGGGGTGCCTCATGAAATACTGGTCAAGTTGATTTTGAAAAGCAACAAGTGTTGCAACTGAATCATTAGTTCCTCTTCCGGCTCTGCCTGCCTGCTGCCACGTAGATATAATAGTTCCAGGGTATCCAGAGATAATAACACTGTCAAGCCCACCTATGTCAATTCCAAGCTCAAGGGCGTTTGTTGAAGTTACCCCTTTAATGGCGCCATTTTTAAGGCCATTTTCAATCCTTCTTCTCTCTTCTGGGAGATAACCTGCACGATAGGCCATTATTTTTTCTTTTAGAGATTCTTCAGAAGGGTCAAGTGATTCTTTTGACCATCGCGCAATTAATTCTGACATTTTACGAGACACGGTGAAGCATAATGTTTGAAGTCCTTCCCTTATAAAAAAAAGAAACAATCTTTTTGATTCCTGATGCGTGGATAGATATCCATCTGCATGTGGATTATAAAAAATGAAATATTTTTTACCTTTGGGGGAGCCATCTTCTGAGATAAGCTCAAATTTTAACCCTGTAAGCTTTTCAGCAAATTCTATCGGATTTGCCAATGTGGCTGTTGAGAGTATAAATTGAGGATTTGATCCATAATACTCGCATATCCTCTGTAGTCTTCTGATAAGAAGAGAAACATTTGATCCAAAAACACCCCTGTACATGTGCGCTTCATCAAGGACTATAAATTTTAGATTTGAAAAGAAATGTTGCCATTTGTAATGCCAAGCCAAGATGTGGTGCACCTCATAGGGATTTGAAACTATAATCCTAGATTCATTTCTTATTTTTGGCCTGATTGCAGAGGGTGTGTCTCCATCATAAACATTGGGATTAACCCTAATCTCAGTTTCAAGTTCAAGTTTTATTAAGACCTTAAGCTGGTCATTTGAAAGTGCCTTTGTTGGGTATAGATAGAGGGCAGTTGCGTTGGTATCCTTTGATAGGGCTTCAAAGATAGGGATGTTGAATGCTAAAGTTTTACCAGATGCAGTGGGTGTTGTTATTATAATATTATTCCCTTTTCTTATTTCTTCTAAGCTGTCACACTGGTGTTTGTACAATCTGATATTGTTTATGTCCAAATAATCGATAATATTATCGGGTAGTTGTTCTTTGATTTCGCCATAGACAGGTTCTCTTTCAGGCAACAACTCGACGTGTGCGATATTTCTCTCAAAAGAAGAGTCTTTTCTTAGTTTTAGAAGTATATTCTCAATCACTGGCTCCATTCCTCGTATAGCTTTGAAAAAATGTTTGTAAGTGTGATGAGGTCTTGTCTGTTATGCTCAATTATTGGAATTACTGGCCCTATATTTCCAGTTCTAAGATAAGTCTCATAAAATTCTGGAACTAGTGCACTTGGCACATCGTCATGTCTCTCTACCCCAAAAAGATATTTTTCTAGCGTTATTAATCTGCAATTCGGATATTTGCTTCTCCAAGCCCTCCTTGAAAAATGCAACATGTCAAAGTGAGTTCTTTCTGAAAGGCCAAACATCCCATAATAAGATAGTCTTTCCCTGATATAAGGCATATCAAAAGATTTACCATTATAAGATACCAGCACTGTATTTGTGCCAATGTGGGAAAGAAATTGATTCAAAGCTGCTGGCTCCTGCTCTAAATCTCTTAAAAAATATTGATTTATAGAAAGATTTTCGCCGTTAAATTTTGCGAGCCCTATAAGTATGATTGGCCTATTAAATAAACCTAATGTTTCAATATCAAAGAAAACAAAATCCTCCTTCTCATGAAATCCTGAACAACAGTATGCAAGTTCATCAGATTTGGATAGCCAATGGGAAATTGTATCCATTATCTTCTTAGTGTCCATTGATTCGATCAAGTCCAGACAATATTTGGCCTCTTTTGAAAAATTAGGATGATAGACTAGATCTTCTATGGTGTGGTACCCTCTGCTCCTAAGGTACTTTTTTTTCGTATCTCCTATACCGTAAATCAGCCTGAGCTCTGAAAGCATTTTTTCCTTTGCTTTTTCTCTTGAAAACTTTTTTAGATCCAATTTTATTTCCTGATTTATAGTAAATACTTTTCCAAATTCAGTATCATTCTCAGAGCCTTGAATTACTTCTGAGAGTTGCATATCTTGATACTTATCTATCAGTTTGGCTTTGAGATTCTGCGCATTGACATACTCATTATAATTAAGGCCAAAGGGCATGCCGTAGAAAAACTCATTTTTTGTGTCTTCGTTATCTTCTACTATCTCATATTCTTTTACTGAGTCAATTTTTGACTTGAAACTTTTTCCAATACCACTAAAAGGAGATTTATTGGAAATATTTGGGTTGTCTTCTTGATCTGATTTAATTATAATAGACATAAACTCACAGTTAGTTTGAAAATTGACTAACAATTATTAGTTTCCAATTTCTATTTAAGGGTTATTATTATAATAAATTTATCTGAGAAAGATTAGATTAGTAAATAGAATCATATAAGAAAAGCATTTATTTAGAAATTCATAATTATCATTGGCTTAAATGAAAAATAATAATTTTGAAAAATATGGCTTTGACTGGCGGGGCATTCATAAAGATACAGGTACAATGTATGATCAAAGAGGCTTTGATAAAAACGGTATCCATAAGAAAACTAAACATAAATACGATTTAGATGGATATAATAGGGATGGCTTTGATGTATCTGGGTTTGACAGGAACGGATTTGATCTAGTAGGATTTGATAAAGAAGGATACAACAGGGAAGGCTACAACAGAAAAGGATTCAATCGTAATGGAATCCATAAAGAGACCAATAATAAATACAATCCAGAAGGTTATGATTGCTTTAGATACAATCAAGACGGCTTTGATAAAAAGGGATTACATAAAGAAACACAAACAAAATTTGATCAAGAAGGGTATAACAAAGAAGGTTATGACCTAAGAGGATTTAACAGAAACGGTATCCATCAAATTACCTGGGACATCTTTGACCTTTTAGGCATGGATAAAGATGGCAATAAAATAGCCTCTCCAATAGAAGACCTGTCTAAAATTGTAGGCGCAAAGCCTCCAAAGAAAAAACAAACAAAATTAATAACATTGAAACCTAAAAAAACAAAGAAAACACCTATAAGAAAAAGAGGCCAGGAAGTTATTGATAAATTTATTTGAATTAATAAAAGCTTTTAAAATTAATCCACAATAGATATAAAGCGTTCTGATACTTTCTCTATCAAAGCAATTACTAAGTATTTGGGTGATTTGTGAGAGAAATTAGATTTATATTATGAGAATAGCGAGACAAAAGGAGAGATTTTTTGAGAGAGATTAGTGACGAAAAACTTACAAAATATTTTGAAATAGCAAAGAAGGCTTTTGATGACATCAAGATCAATCCCCCTAAAGGATCCCATATGGAAAAGGTAGCAAATGACTATTTGGACATGGCAAAAAGATACTACGAAGATGCAAAATATTTCAAAGAAAAAGGGGATTATGTTACAGCTTTTGCTTCATTAAATTATCTCCATGGTTACCTTGATGCCGGTGCGAGGCTTGGGGTATTCAAAGTATCAACAACTGAATATTTTGCTTTTGAAGAGGAGACGAGGTGATTAATTGGATTATAAAGTTACGCTAGAAGTTCCAATTATTGTGAGAGATATTAAAGATGGCGAAGATGCAATAAAAGTTGCAATGTCAAGTGTTACTAAAAAACTTAAAGCAAGTAAACTTGAGTATGTCAAGGTTGAGATAGGCATGTCGCAGTGCCCAAAATGTGGCGATTATTTTGAAAGTTCATTTTTTGTGGGAGATGTTTCTCTTGTTGGGATTTATCTAACCCTAGATGTATTCAACGCAGAGCACACAAAGCACGCAGAAAACATTGCAAAGTCAGTTGTGGGAAAAGCCCTGAAAGATGTTCCTTTCAAAACATTTGAAATAAAGGAGCGGGTAGAAAAGGTCAGAAAGAAGCGTCGATGATACCTGGGTCTCCAATATCATAGAAAACGGATTCCCCTTCTTTTTTATAGGGGTGTCTTACTAATGTGGCCTTTCTTTTAATTTGTTCATCCTTTTCAAGTTTAACTATCAATTTGGACCAATATTTTAACACGTCCCCTCCGACAGGTATTTTTTCTTTGCCACCTGTCACATCGTCATAAACTTGATTTGTTACTATTAGAGGTATGTCAAAATCTCTGGCAATCCTTGATAGGATCAATAGATCGTTTCCAAGCTGCCTTGCTAGCTCTGTTCTCTTTTTGTGATCGTATCCCTCAAGCCGGTATAAAGATACAAGTGAGTCGACACAAACAAATCCAATCCTAGTGCTCATAATCCTTTCAAGTTTTACCAATGATTCCTCTTGGGCAGCAAAGTCTCTTGGTTGAAATACGATTATGTCATCAAGATTCTTAACTCCCATTAAAGAAAGCCTCTTCGGGGAAAAACCTCCTTCTGTATCAATGAATACTGATTTCTTGCCTCTAAGAAGGGAATATTTGCAGCACATTAAACAGAGTGTAGTCTTGCCTGTTGCATGCTCGCCATAAACTTGAGTAATTACCCCTTCTGGAGCACCGTCCATCAACTGGTCTAAAGGATTTCCCCCAAATTTTATTTAATCACCTTCGATATCTGTACCACCTAATCTTAGTATATTTATAAATTATGTTCTAAAATTTTTGATTAGCCAAGAATTAACCAATATTTTAAGATTAGAGAATATCCATTAGGAACATAGAAAATCTTTTATATGGAGAGTCTAGTTTTGAATTAAGGGCCCATGGTCTAGTTGGTTATGACGTCACCTCGACACGGTGGAGGTCCTGAGTTCGAATCTCAGTGGGCCCACCATCTCTTTTAATGTGAATGTATGCCAAATTCTTACAATAAAGAAATAATAGAAGAGGTATTGTCAATATATTCATCTATCAAAGATGTGATAGAGGCTCGCCTTAATGAATTTTCTGAAATATGGGAAAATGAGAGTGATGAAAATCTGTTTTCTGAGCTTGCTTTTTGTCTTTTAACTCCGCAGTCTAAGGCAAAGATGTGTTGGGGATCTATATGCACACTTAAAGAAAAGGATGTATTAATTGATGGGAGCGAAGAAGAAGTTCTAGATTGTCTTTATGGTGTAAGATTCAAGTATAAAAAAGCCAAGTACATAGTTGAAGTTAGGGAACTATTCAAAGTAGATGGAAAGATTACCCTAAGAAAAGAAATTGAAAAATATCAATCACCTTATGAGATAAGAGAATGGCTGGTAGAAAATATCAAGGGTATGGGCCACAAAGAAGCAAGCCATTTCTTGAGGAATATTGGAAAAGGCAAAGATCTAGCAATACTCGATAGGCATATCCTAAAGAATCTTGTATTAATTGGCGTCATAGAAAAAATACCTGACACCATACCCCCAAAGAAATATTTAGAAATAGAAAACATTGTGAGAGAATTTTCAAAGGAAATCGGGGTCCCAATGGACCACCTAGATATAGTGCTGTGGTACAAGGAGACTAGAGAGATATTCAAATAAGTAATCAATATTTATAAATGATTATTCTAAAGGAATATTGGTGAGTATATGGGATTTATACAAGAATTCATGGAATTTTTAAAAGAATACAAGGTAGTTGGACTTGCTGTAGCATTTATTATGGCAACTGCTTCAACATCACTCGTTAAATCTTTTGTAGAAGACATTATCATGCCAGTTATTACACCTTTTATGCCGTCTGGCGGGTGGGAAACTGCAGTTATTAATATTGGCCCAATTGCAATTAAAGCAGGCTCCTTCTTGGCTCAGATTATAAACTTTGTAATATTGGCGCTTGTAGTATTTATAATTGCTAAAAAAGTCCTGAAAGAAGAAAAAGTAGAAAAGAAGTAATATTCTAATCTTTTTAATTTATTAATAAAATTTCACTTATTTTAATATAAGTAATTGATTTTTTTCTATTTTAAATTCGCAAAAGACTTTTATAGAACTAATTACTAATATGAAAGAAGCTGAAATAGATAATAATACTTTGAATGATAAAATGTCTAGCTTTAATAATCTTGAAATATATTCAACGGAAGACTTGATAGTCACCTCACTGAAAAGTGAAATAGATAGTAGAGCGGCTTACCTTAAAATCAAAGATTCTGTCAAGAATGCGATCTTAAAGGACAAAATGGATTTTCTGGCAAAGGAAGAAGATAAACACAAGATATTCTTTGAAAGCCTGTATAAGAAAAAATACCCAAATAAAGTTATGAAAATTCCCGATAGAACACCGGTGCCACTGCCAGAAATAAAGATTAAGGATGAAAAAATACAGATTAGTGAAATACTTCAACAGGCTATGGATGCAGAAATGGCTGCTCATGACTTTTATCTTGGAGTTTCTAATAGATTCAAAGATGAAAAAGACATCTTCAATATGTTAAATTATATAGCCGATATGGAAATGGGCCATTACAAACTTTTAGAAATTGAAAAAGATAATTCACTGAAATTTGAAAGCTATGAGGATTCCTGGCCAATGATGCATGTTGGACCATAAAAGATAACTAATAAATTATATAAATTTACTTTTGAAAAAAAAGGAGGAAAAAAAATGAACAAATATGTTTGCACAGTTTGTGGCTATGTCTACAACCCTGCTGAAGGAGATCCTGATGGAGAGATACCCCCAGGAACACCTTTTGAAAAACTTCCAGACGATTGGACATGCCCCGTATGCGGTGCAAGTAAGAGCCAGTTTGAAAAACAGGAGAATTAATTAAATGATTCCAAGGGCAATTAAAGGGGACATATACTGGGTCGGATTCGTTGATTGGGATAGAAGGCTCTTTGATTCGCTAATCCCTACACCACATGGGACTACGTATAATTCCTATCTGATAAAGGGTAGTGAAAAAATAGCTTTGATCGAGACTGTAGATTTTGGAAAGGATAATTACCTATTGAATGCTTTAGAAATGGCAGGTATAAAAAAGATAGACTATATCATATCAAATCACGCAGAGCAGGATCACACTGGCTCTCTACCAAAAATCTTAGGGAGATACCCAGATGCAAAGATAGTTACAAATGCTAAGTGTAAAGAATTAATTGAGTCTTTTTTATTGGTTCCTGAAGAAAAGTTCATTGTCGTAAAGGATAATGAAGAAATTTCTCTAGGCGATAAAACTATCCAGTTTATGATTGCCCCTTGGGTGCATTGGCCTGACACTATGTTTTCATATTTAAAGGAGGACAAAATTCTTTTTTCCTGCGACTTCTTAGGGTCCCACTATGCAACGAACGAGCTATTTGTTTCAGATGAAAAAGAAGTTTATCTTTCGGCAAAAAGATATTACGCTGAGATAATGATGCCCTTCAGGACAATGATAAAAAAACATCTTGAAAGGATAGATAAATTGGACATTGATATAATTGCCCCAAGCCACGGCCCTCTATACAATGAACCCTCTTTTATAATTGAAGCTTACAAGGATTGGTCCGGCGATTCGGTCAAGAATCAAGTTATCATACCCTATGTCTCGATGCACGGGAGCACCAAAGTTATGGTAGAATACCTTACTGAAGCGTTAACCAAGAAGGGAATAGAAGTAAAACTGTTCAATCTTGAAATTGCAGATGCCGGTGAGCTTTTAATGTCACTAGTTGATGCTGCAACTATTGTAGTTGGAGCTTCTACAATGTTAGTTGGCCCACATCCTCTTGCTTATTATGCAACCTATCTTGTTAATGCTGTCAGACCTAAAACACGGTTTGTTTCAATAATCGGATCTTATGGTTGGGGTGGAAACACAGTTGAAGTACTAAAAGGATTGATTTCAAACATTAAGGTTGAATTAGTTGAGCCGGTATATATTAAAGGCTATCCAAAAGAAAATGACTTCAAATCGCTAGACAAGCTAGCGGAGGAGATAAATAAAAAACATAAAGAAATAGGATTATGATGAAATTATAATTATATCTAGAGGGATTTTATGCAAGAAAAAACTAAAAAAAATTTAATGGAAGCATTTGCCGGAGAATCGCAGGCAAATAGGAAATATCTTGCTTTTGCAAGTAAAGCTGCCCAAGAAGGCTACCCTGGTGTTGCAAAATTATTTAGAGCTGCGGCTGCTGCAGAAACTGTACATGCACACAGCCATCTTAGAGCTCTAGGCGGTATTAACACAACAAAGGATAATCTAAAGGAAGCTATCTCTGGAGAAACTCATGAATTTGTAAGCATGTACCCCAAGATGATAGATGAAGCTAAAGCAGATGGGGAGAAGGTAGCTGAGAAATCTTTTGTTTTTGCTAATGAAGTAGAGCAGATCCATGCAGGATTATATAAAAAAGCTCTTGACAACCTAGACAACTTTCCAGAAAAAGGTTACTATGTTTGCAGTGTCTGTGGTTACACTGTTGCAGATGAAGCCCCAGAAAAATGCCCAGTTTGTGGGGCAATGAAAAAAGCATTTAACAAAGTAGATTAATCTATTTTGTTTTTTTATATTAAAGATATCATCCAAGAGAATTCATTGCCATTTGCTCTTCGAGAGATTCAAGCTTTATTCTTATATCTTCTTTTTCAGTTCTTACAGCAATCAATGAATAGAGTCCTTTTATCCCTTTTATCGGGCCGATTTTTTCTACCTCGAGATTTCTTAACTCTTCGTTATCGGTCACTTTTGTTTTCACCAAGATGTCCCATTCACCAGAAATTTCATGAACTTCAAGCAACTCGTCAATCATTGATAGCTCTTTAGATATCCTTCCAATATCCTTTATGCTATCTATTGAAACTCTTATCCAAGCGGTAGTTAGTTTACCGCATTTCTTCGCGTCTAGCAAGGGAACTATCCCTTTGATAATCCCAAGCTGTCTTAATCTTCTTGTTCTGTCATAAACAGTAGATTCGGCAGCACCTATCTTCTTTGAGAGATCTTTATAAGAGATAGTTGCATCCTTTTGAAGTTCATTCAGGATATCTTTATCTAGACTATCCAATTTAATCGGGGGTTCTGATGCCATTTTATCACTAATTTCATTTTGTATCAATTAATAATTATAAACTTAAATATTTTTCGGATAAAATTTATTTAGAACCGGTTCTTTATTGAATAAGAAGCTTAATTTTGGCCAAAGAGGTTATTCGTGTGCCCAGCTTAATATTTCTAATAAAACGAATTTGAGCTCAGAAGGTTTTTGCCAAATGCTACTAGATTTATGCTTCCAAAGGATAGAAACAAAGAATATGCCAAGAATTGCATAATGTGTTACAACTCTTATTTTAGGGGATTTAGTTTTGGAGTAGAACTTAGATAAATTATGCATTGTGTTCATTGTCACTCTAGTTCCAATGCTAATTGTTCCAGGTTCTTTCATTAGTTTCAGCTTTTGAGTTTATACTTATCTAAAGATTAAAACTAACGTATAAAATTTATTATTCAAAAAGAAAAGAAAAAAATAATTTTATTCTTTGTCTTTATTGTCTTTTACAATCTTCAGTATCTGAGCCATTGGAAGTGTTCCATTTTCCCATGGGGCTCTTGTACCGGGGTATTTGAAGCCAATAGCAAGTCCATCCTTTATTGGGCCAGGGGGATCATCCCAATCATTTTTATAGTAATACTTTAATCCAACTGTGCCATCAATGTTCTCTATACCCACTGTTGCTGAGCGACCGTCAGCAGACTTAATAGTAGATTGGCCATTTGTCATTTCCTTGTATTGAAACTTTATTGCGTTTGAATTTCTGTAAAGGATAATCTGAAAAGTCATACTTGATCTTGGTGGGGGAAGACCGCTATCTACTATATGGGGTATTCCATCCCACTGAACAATGAACTTGTCTGGAAATGACTGATAGTATACCTTTCCTGCAGTAGGTGGGTAAAGGTCATCCCAGAAAGCACAAATGATATTATTTGGGTTATTTGTAGATGGAATATCTTGATTAGTACAATGGTTATCAGTACTTCCAAAAATCAGATATCCGTTAGTCGATACCCCAACTTTGTCATATGTATTGCCGTAGAACTTGAAGTCAAATCCTATTGGTACTTCAACTACATTGTCGTCACTTTTAAGACCTGGATCAGTTTTGCCCGTTCCTGATATGTCAATCCACTGGTAAGGGACTGTATCTTCATAAGTATATCCAAAGGTATCAGGGCCTCCCGTTTTACCAAAGATTGTAGCAACACCAAAGGTACTTGCCACAAATAACAAGCTTATCAAGACAGCTATTATTTTTTTCATAATTATCACCATTATTACTAGCATAATATAAATTTTTATTCTTTTTAAGCATTTCACCTAACTCGGCTAAGGCGTTTGTCCCTAATTTTAAGTCCAAAAACATACCTAAGACTCTAAATTGAAAATATATTAAAAGTAGGGGCCGGGGCCGAGATTTGAACCCGAGTCATGGGATCCACAGTCCCATAGGATAACCAAGCTACCCCACCCCGGCCATCAGAAAACCTAAAGTCAGGATGTTTATAAATGTTATGGGAGTATCCTTTCAACGAGCCACTTGGGATCAAAAGGCTCTAAGTCGTCGTATCCTTGACCAGTTCCAATAAAAAGAATAGGTTTGCCTGTGATATAACTTATTGAAAGAGCGGCGCCGCCCCTAGCATCAGCATCAACTTTAGTTAATATTGAACCATCCAGGCCAATTTCTGAAAACTTTTTTGCTTGCTCTACCACAGCATTACCTGCAAGAGAATCCCCAACAAATATCTTCATGTCAGGATTTGATACCCTAACTAATTTCTTCATTTCGTCCATCAAATTTCTATTCATTTCTGAGCGGCCTGCGGTATCTATTAGAACAACATCTATCCCCCTAGCCTTTGCATGATTTATTGCATCAAATGCAACGGCCGCTGGATCAGCACCATAATTATGCTTTATGACCTTTATCCCGATGTTTTCAGCATGTAAGCAAAGTTGCTCAATTGAACCTGCCCTGAAAGTATCAGATGCTGCTATCACAACTTTGTATCCCTTATCATTTAACAATTTTCCAAATTTAGCAATGGTGGTGGTCTTACCTGTTCCATTGAAGCCAACAAATGCTATTGAGAATATTTCTCCTGCTTTCCTCTTTTTTTCTATTTCTTTAAAAATATTATATTTTTTGTATTCAAGTATCTCAGTCAAAGTTTCTTCTACAGCTATTTTTACAAAATCTTTTTTATTTGAAGTTAATCCAATCTTTTCTCCAGTAAGTTTCTTCTTCAGTTCATTGACAATCTTTTCAGAAACAGCCATAGAAACATCACTTTCAAGAAGTGAAAGTTCAAAATCTTCTAGAATTTTATTAAGGTCTTTTTCAGTTATCTTCTTGGAGCTAACTCCATCTACAAGACCTGAAAATTTATTTTTTAAAGAGTCAAACAACAGTATCAACTCATAAAAGGGATTTTATTATATCAACATCTCTAATAATCCCTATTAGTGCCCCTTCAGCATTAATGATAGGTATTTGTTCGATGTTATTTTTTCTCATCTCTTTTGCACATTTACTAATGGTTGTTTTTCTTGAAACGGTTACAATTTCAGTTGACATTACTTCCTTTATTGGTTTTAAAGGGAGTGTGAGCTTCTTTGAAACTATATGTAAGGCGTTTTTAGGCTCCCATGCCCAATCATCACCTTCACCTGAAATATTAAGCTCAGTGGTCTTAAGTTCGTCTAAGAATTCCCCAGAAGACATTATATCCTGAGTATCTACAATTCCCACTATTCCGCCGTCGTTTCCCAAGACCATGAAAAAATTGGATTTGCTGTAAACCATGATCATAAGTGCAGACCTTAGGGGGGTATCCTGCCAAATGCAAGGTACATCTTCTTTCATATATTTCTGACAAGCCTCATTTAAATCAAGTTTTGATATACCGTTCATTACAATATCCCGAACGGCTACAACACCCATAAGTTTTCCATTAGAAATGACTGGAACTCTTGATAAATTATTATCTAAAAGAATTTTAGCAACTTTTTTTATCCCGTCTCCCTCTTTGACTGATTTAAACTTTCTACTCATTACTAAAGCTATCTGATCTTCATTGGGATTTTTGATTATGTCATCTAAGGAAATTATTCCAACAAGCTCTTTCTCTTTGTTTATGACTGGTAAATCTGGCTTCTTGTATTTTTGCATTTTTTCGAGAGCTTCATTTACTGTTGCGGGTATGGCCACCGAAATTACATCTCTAACCATTACTTCTTCTACTTTTATCATAATATCACGAAACAATTTAGTGGGCAGAACGTGCTTTAAGATAAAGTAAGGTATATAAAGCTTTTTATATTGCCAAATAGCAATTATTCGTTAATTTTTTTACCTAAGTATTTATTAACTAAATAATAAAATTAAAAATAATGGGATGGAAAGAGAGAAAAAACGTTAGAAAAAAAGTAGCTTCTGAGCGCATAAAAGAACTTCTAAAGTCCTTAGAGTTACATAAGAATGATGAAATTCTATCAACAAATTCTATAAAAACAGCAGTGGCGATCTCTAGACGCCATAAAATAAGAATACCATCCAAAATTAAGAGAAAATTCTGTAAGAAATGCTTCACTGTTTTAATCCCAAATAAAACGGTAAGGGTTAGAACGGGAAAAGGGAAAGTAACATTTACCTGTTTGAATTGTGGCCATATAAAAAGAATACCTTATCTTAAAGAAAAGAAAATTCAAAGTAATATAAAAATAGAGCGCTAGGTACTTTGAATCTTATACCTGTTCTCAAATCAAAGGGATAACTCACCTTCAACTATATCAAATATTACTTTTTCAACACCTATTGGGCTTCCATCTAGTACTTCAAGAGCGTTATCGATCTTCTTCTCCTTATCCGAGTAAAGAGTAAATAAGTCCTGGCCTTTTGTTACTTTTTCGCCTTTTTCAACATGGAAATAAATTCCAGCCCCCTTGTCATCTGGCGCTCCACATGCTCTTGCGATCATATTTATCATTCGTGTATCCATAAAGTCTATTCTTCCCTCAATTTCTGATTTCACTGTATGTTTATACTTACCCACAGGGATATCTTCTGGTTTAATTTTGGGATTTCCCCCCTGCTCTGCTATAATCTCCCTAAACTTAGATAATGCTTTGCCACTATCAATCATTTGTTCTGCAATCTCTTTTCCTCTCCCGCGCTGTGCCTTGCCACCCATCTCAAATAGTAGTCCTGCTATCTCACACGACTTTTCTCTTAGATCTTGTGGGCCTTTACCACCCAGTACATTAAAAACATCAATTGCTTCAAGTGCTGGCCCAATTCCTCTCCCCACAGGTTTTCCCCCATAGGTGATCATGCATTTTATTTCCATCCCAAGCCTCTCACCAAGGTCAATAAAGTCTCTTGCAAGTTTCTTTGCCACAACGACGTCCTTAATCTTGGCATTTTTGCCTACTGGTATATCTATAACTACTTTTTCAGAACCTGAAGCTTTTTTCTTTGCAAGTATACTGGCAAGAAGTAAGGATTGAGGATCTAATCCTAGAGGATTTCTTATTTTTATCAGTTTATCATCGGCTATAGCCAAATCAACACCGCCGCCCCATACTATACAGCAACCTATTTTATCGACAATCCTTTCAATTTCTTCTTTGTGAAAGCTGACGTTACAAAGTATTTCCATTGTGTCTGTTGTTCCTGCTGCACTTGAAATGGCTCTAGAGGACGTTTTAGGAATTGTTAAACCTGCAGCGCCTAAAATAGGGACTATCACCATAGTCGTTCTATTGCCGGGGACCCCACCTATGCAGTGTTTATCAAAAACAGGTTTTCTTTTAATATTGAGAGTCTGGCCTGTATTTACCATACTAGTAATCAGATTAATTACTTCTTCATTAGAAAGTCCTCTTGTGTATACTGAACACACGAAAGCAGAGAGTTCAACATCACTTAATCTGTTTTCAACTGTATCCTGTATTATATCATGAATTTCCTCTTTAGCCAAAGAGAGTCCATCTAATTTTTTCTTTATGAAATGAACGGAATCTGGAGGGGGGGCTAGAGTTACCTCAGCGTTAATACTGCAGGTCGGATCAAGTTGATTACAGAGATATTCATAAAGTCCCAGTTCACCTTTGGCAACTACTTTTTCCGTTAAATCTACAACAGCAACAAACTCTTCTTTTCCCAACTGTACATTGACTCTGCCGAGTCTTCTGACTCCGAGAAACTTAGCATCGTCTTTGTGCATTAGAACAAGCGGATAATCTGTCGCTTCAATATCAAGAGTTTTAATCTTTAATAACACAAAATCTCCCTAAAAGAAGAATAATTAAGAGTATTTATAATTAACCCTAATAAAGAATAAAAAGTTAAAATTTAAGTTCCTGACTCCCATGAGGAGAGGTATTCTTCCTGTTCCTTTGTTAAGGTATCAATTGAAATGCCCATTGATTTTAGTTTCAAAGTAGCTATTCTTCTATCAATATCTAAAGGTACAGAATATACTTTATTCTCAAGCTTTTTCCCCTCTTTAGAAAGATACTCTGCAGACAAAGCTTGATTTGCAAAACTCATATCCATAACTGATGCTGGATGGCCCTCGGCGGCGGCAAGATTAATCAGTCTGCCTTCTCCAAGGAGGTATATTTTCTTACCTTCTTTTAATTTATATTCTTCAACAGAATCCCTAACTGTCCTTTTAGAAGTTGATAATTTTTCTAATGTGTTGATGTCAATTTCAACATTAAAGTGACCTGAGTTAGCAACTATGGCGCCATTTTTCATGTTTTTAAAATGTTCTTCTCTAATCACATGCTTATTGCCTGTTACAGTAACAAAGATATCTCCAATTTTTGAAGCTTCTTCCATTTTCATGACCTGGAATCCGTCCATAGTCGCTTCAATTGCTTTTATGGGGTCAATTTCGGTGATAATGACTTTTGCGCCCATTCCTCGTGCCCTCATAGAAACTCCTTTCCCGCACCAGCCATACCCACAAATTACAAAGTTTTTCCCAGATAACAAGACATTTGTAGCTCGAATAATGCCATCAAGAGTGCTCTGGCCAGTACCATATCTGTTGTCAAAGAAATGCTTGGTCATCGCATCATTTACAGCGATTATAGGATATTTTAATACCCCTTCCTTTTCCATACTTTTGAATCGGACTACCCCAGTTGTAGTCTCTTCTGTACCGCCTATTATTCCAGGAAGAACATCACTTCTTTCCTTCATTATTGTAGAGACTAGGTCTCCCCCATCGTCCATTGTAATGTTTGGTTTGGCATCCAACACCTTATTTAGATGATCATAGTATGTATCTCTATCTTCACCTCTAATAGCAAAAACAGGAACCCCGTAATCCTTTACAAGTGAAGCAGCAACATCGTCTTGAGTGCTCAAAGGATTTGAAGCGCATAGAAAAACCTCAGCGCCCCCTTCTTTTAAAGCGATCATGAGATTTGCAGTTTCAGTTGTAACATGAAGACAGCATCCAATTTTGTAACCTTTAAGCGTATTTTTTCTTTTAAATTCTTCTTTAATCAGTGCTAATACGGGCATTTCTCTTTGCGCCCATTCAATTCTCAGCTTTCCTTTCTCGGAAAGTGAGAGATCTTTTACATCGTATAGCATCTATCCACCTGAAAAAACTGTCAAAGAAAGATTTATAAATGATTCTATTGGCATTGGTATACGTGAGAAAATGAGAAAGTACATTTTTGGACTTATTTTAATAGGATTGTTACTCCTTTCATCAGGGTGCGCTATAGAGAAGAAAGTGGAGAAAGGAGATACGGTAAAAGTTGACTATATTGGAAAACTCCAAGATGGGACAGTTTTTGATACATCCATTTTAGAAGAAGCTAAAAATGCAGGAATTTACAATGAAAGTAGAATCTATGAGCCTCTGACATTAAAAGTAGGGGACGGATCAACTATTCCTGGATTTGAAAATGGTTTATTGGGGATGAAAGAAGGGGAAACAAAAACTATTTCTATACCTCCTGAACAGGCGTATGGTCCAGAAGATCCTAACTTAAAGTTTACCCAGACTAAAATCTTAGAGGAAATTCCAAAAACTCAGGAGATAACAAGATTTGAAGAAATCCCAAAAACTTTCCAAGCAACCGTTAGTTCATTTGTTACTAGATATGGCCAACAGCCCGTTGTAGGTATGGTCGTTGATCTAGCCGATTGGCCAGGTCAAGTAGTTCAAGTAACTGGAACAGATGTTGTCATAGAACACAAACCAGAAGTTGGAAAATCTATCACTAACGAAGTTACAACTCTCACAATAACAGAGATTAAAGATTCTAGCATCGTACTAAGATATGACCCCAAAGTTGGCGATCTTTTACCAACTGAAATTGGAAATTTGATGGTACTTGAAGTAACTGATACGATAATGAAAGTAGAGGCAATGCCACAGAAACAAATCGAAACGGTATTTGGAATAGCAAATGTTGTTGAATCCGAAGATAAATATTTAATTAAAGTAAATCCGAAAGTTGGAGACACTATAATATACCAAAATCAAATGGGTGAAGTAGTTGAGGTAACAGCAGATAGCTTCGTTGTCGATTTCAATCACCCACTTGCAGGCGAAACTCTATACTTTACAGTAACGACTGTAATCATCGAAAAAGGTAAAGAAACAGGATTCTTTGAAAAATACAGGCTTTTCATATTTGGTAGCCTTTTGATAGTCGTGTTTGCAGCTGCATATGTCTTCATGACAAAGTTCTATTCTAAAGAAGAAAAAGAAAAGAAAAAAGAGAAACCAAAAGCAAAGAAAACCAAGGCAGTCAAAGAAGAAATGAATGGCGAGCTAAAAGAACTTGCATCAACTGTTGAAGAAGTCCAAAAAGGGCTTGACACTAAGAAAGAAACTAAAGCCAAACCAAAGAAACCAAAAGCCAAGAAAAAAACTTCAAAGAAGAAAAAAGAGTGATACTTTTTAAGGTGAAGATCTAAGATGAAATTTAATAAAAAATTTATATTTTTAATATTTGCTATTTTTATCCTTATAACTGCAACAATTGGTTGTAATGTGGATTTGAGTGATATTGGAATCTCCTCTGAAAATGGGGGGGTAACTAGTAGCGGAGAAATTGATATTCTAAAAGCCAAGCTTTCTGCATATGAGTCACAAGAGCCAATGGAAAACAAGGAAATACAAAAACTAAGGGAAGAAATTGATAGAATAAAGAATCAGAACATCCCTATTAATGGAAATATAGCAGTAGTTAGGATATTTGGAATATTAGATCAAGAAGATGTACTGCCAATTACTGCACAGTTACGAAAACTTGCAGAAGACAAAGAAGTCGGTGGCGTTGTTTTATGGATTGACAGCCCAGGTGGCGGAGTTTCCGCAGTTACAGAAATTTATGATGAAGTTCAGAGACTAAATATGAGAAAACCCGTAGTTGCTTATGTAGGCGGTGTTGCAGCTTCTGGTGGCTATTACTTAGCAGTTGCAAGTGACAAAATAATAGTAAAACCTGACGCTACATTAGGGAGCATTGGCGTAATATACGTTCATGAGGATTTAACAGAATACTTCAAAATGTATGGTATAAAAATAGAGGTAATAAAAACTGGAGAAGATAAAGATCTTGGAGCCTCATGGAGGCCATTGTCTGATGATGACCGAGAGAGTATCAAACAGATGATTAATGAAGATTTTGATAGATTCGTATATGTTGTTTCGAAAGGAAGAGGCCTCTCAATAGAAGAAGTTCTAAAATATTCGGATGGGAATGTATGGAGTGGCACTCAAGCAGTTTCTTACAAATTTGCTGACCGAGTAGGCACTCTTGACACAGCCATAGAGGAATTGAAAGTAACTGCGGGGCTTAAAAATCCAAAAGTATCGTTTCTCCAGATTGCAGATGATGGCAGCATCTCAGATATGAGCTATGAATATATGAGATACCAGTATGAGCCCTCTATAAGTATTCAAAAGAAGTAAAAGTTCTTTCAAAGAAATCTTTATCTACTACTAACACTCTTTTGTCGGTGATAATGTCATCTATATACCCTTTCCAGTATACAACTATGCCCGGACCAAAAAGTGAAACATAGTGCTTCAATTGTTTATTATAGTCCTGTTTAAACTCTATGTAGTCACAAAAACTAGCCTTACTTTCAAACCAAAATACTTGTCTGCCTCTTATCTTAATCGCTTTTTTTAGGAGAAAGTCTGGAGTTTTGCCTGATCCTAGTTTTCTCAAGTCATCTTCCCTTAGAAACGGAATCTCTTTTTTATCAAGGTAAACCTTTAACATCTCTTCTCCGTTCTTGCCATTCTCCCTTTGGATTTTTGAAGATGCTGGGGAATATGCTATATCGACTTCAATTGCCTTTATGATCTCATTTTTAATTCTTTCATCCTTAATTGAATCTAGATTATGCATCATATCCTTTATATCTTTTTTATTGAAGCCCTTTTCTTTAAGAATCATCGTTGCAATTAAAATCGGTGAAAAAGATAGTTTAGAAGATATATCAAAAAATGAGAGGCCTCTGTCCCATAATCTGACAAGCTCTCGAATTCTGTTCATTACAGGGTAGTAATCCTTTTTGACATTTCTCACAGTTTTTTGAGATAATATCGAAAGCAAAACATCTTCTTGAACTCCATATTTAGATGATAATTCCGGTACATCGTCTCTTGTGTTAATGGACTTGTAGATTTCCATGAAGACTTGTTTTCTCATTAGATCACTTTATTGTAAGAAGTAGGAACACTTTTAAATATTTTCTATCTTTTCTTGATTATGGATAATAAAGAGCTCTATGAGCTTAAGAAGCAGCTTAAATTCCTGTCAAAGATCCGGGGCAGACATACAGAACTTGTTTCGGTGTATATCCCTGCAGGGTATGAAATTTCAAAGGTAGCTGCGCAAATTAAAGATGAGCAAGGGACTGCTACAAATATCAAATCTAAAGGGACTAGAAAAAATGTTCTTTCAGCTTTAGAGAGGGTAATGCAGCATTTGAGACTTTATAAAATGACGCCACCTAACGGACTTGTAATCTTTTCTGGCAATATCTCAGAGAACGAAGGTAATCCAAAGATAGAGCTCTTTACACTTAATCCTCCTGACCCAATATCGGTAAGAATTTACAGATGTGATCAGCAGTTTGTGCTTGATCCACTACTTGAAATGATTGAAGACAAAAGAGTCTTCGGTTTAGTTATTGTAGAACGAGGGGAAGCAAGTATAGGCCTTCTAAGAGGTAAAAAGGTAGAATTGCTTAAACATTTGACATCAAGAGTTCCTGGAAAGTTCAGGGCTGGTGGTCAATCTTCAGTCAGATTTGCAAGGTTAAGAGAAATTGCAGCAGATGATTTCAAAGATACCGTTGGTAAAATTTCAAATGAAATTTTCCTTGCTCAGCCAAATCTAGAAGGGATTCTAATCGGTGGTGGAGGTTATACCAAATTCGAATTCGAAGAGGGAGAATATCTACATCACGAACTTAGGAAAAAAATATTGGGAACTGCAGATACGGCATATACCGAACTTT
>JBDKUY010000060.1:0-8244 GCA_039679445.1 Methanofastidiosum sp.
GAATAAACTTCATTTGGATGCATATTTAAGCCCATAGAATTCCTATTATTCTTGTATCTATCTAAATCCAAAGAAGTAACAACAATTGTTGATTCGAGATTATTAAAAATATTTCTTCGCTCTTTTACTAAAAGGACAGGGCCTCCTGCTGCTTGAGGCGCGAAAATAGTTCCTCCAGAGTATGTCTTGTTAGATGATATCGGTACTGTTAATGGATCTCCCTTCTCTTGATATATCTTCTCAAAAGTTTTTAGACTGATTATGACATTATTATTTGTCCACCCAGTATCAGTTATATCAAAATAATTATGAGTGCACATTGCAAATTCATTGTACATTCTATTTACAATTGGGCTTTCTAAAGAAGATTTCTGTAAGTTATATTGTCGATTAGATAGTCCAAGATTCATGTCTAGGGTAAGCCAAGTATTCTGTTGAAATGGCTTTCCTGGTGGCCATACAGACCCAGGTCGACCTTCAATATCAAACTTAAATACACTAGGAATTCTTCCGTGATCCCATTCAATTCTATTATCGTCCTTGTCTATATAAAGGCCACCTGACCACTGATCCATTTCGATAGTGTTACCATGTTTTATTTTTTGCCATGCTGTGTACATTACAGGAATATTTCTATGTGCATCATTCACTTGCCCGTAAATCTTATAGTTCAATCCAACTGGTTCGTTTGATACCCTTCCGATAGACAAATCTTGTCCTTGGAATGTTGGAAGCCACGAGTATTTCCCATAGTAGTATGTATTTGGTGAAGAAACATATTTTTGTTTTGAAGTTATTAGATATGTTTCATAAGTAGATTGCCAATCTTCACTATTTACTGCAGTAATAAATACTTTATTATTAAGGTCTCCTGCATATTCAGGGACTGTGAAAGTTACTTGATTCAAGTTTTTAAAGTTATACGTAAATAAGTTACTCCCTGTGCATCCACCAACTATATGATCAACTGTGATAAAAGGTGGGCCACCTGCTAAAGAATCATCTGTTCTTACAAGCTTTGACGTTCCTGCAACTCCGTCGGATACATATTTAATATATCCAAGTTTTCCTATAGAGATATTTATTTCTTTTATTGCGTCATATGTATCAGGATTGTCTGAACATTGAGTTACATCGAAGCTTAATCTTACAATATACGGATCTCCATTTTCATCTTTTTCTGCGGCTCTATTATCTAAAGACAAATTATTTATATCTGGCACTTGTGAACTTGTGATATAATACCAACTGTCAGAAGTTTTATTCCCAAGTTTATCAGATGCCTCGACTGAAACATTAATTTTTTTAGTATTCTCCCAAGCCCATGTCGGTTGATACGTTACTGTATACCCATACCCATCCATAGTTGCACCAATAACAAGATTATCAGTTACGTCTAGATTAATAACACTCACATTATCATTAGATTGTCCTAATATAAACATCCTAATTGAGTTTCTATCAACTCCGGCATATCCATCTGTTATTGTTACTGAAATAGGGTCCGTAGGAAGTGCTGGTGCATTATTTGCAGGAGATGGATTCGATATGGAAGGCCCAGTATTTTTAACCCGGATTATATCATTTGCTGTTGCCGCAAGACTTACATTTCCTGCCAAATCTGTCATTGTTATCTCAATATCGTAAATCCCATCGGAAACTGTATTTGGTATATCAATTATACCCATTATTATATGAGTTCCTCCCGCTTGAACAGAATCAACGTTTGGATCTTTTATGGCAGTTGAAGTTTGCCCCAAAAAAGTTCCGTCATTTAATAATTTGATTGTGTATGAAGCGGGATATTTTTCAGTATATGAAAAGGTGACATATGCTCTACCCCCCGTTTTTACCTTTTGGACATCTCCCAATAATATAGAATTAATAGCGGGAGGAGTATTATCTTGAATTATCCACTTAGTAGAGATAGAATTATTAATATCGCCTATAGGTTCTCCATCAGCTTTAATATTGACTATGTTTACTTTATCTACTGAAAGAGGAAAAGTAAAATTGATACTTGGACCTGGTACATCAGGGGAGGTATATACTGTCGAGTTTACATCTAAGTTAACATTTCCATTTGTAGAGGTAGAACCTATTAGTTCATAAAATACGGCATTTGTGAAAGTTAAAAAATTTTGTGGTTGAGTTATTGTAACCTGGGGCCCTGAAGCGTTAATATCAAAACTCCAAGGGAAAACTAAAAAGTTTCCCAGTTTATCTTCAACATATACTGAAGCTGTATGGCTGCCATTAGCTTCATCAGATGGAGGGGTATATGTAACCATACTGCTTCCAGAAGCACTTGCATTGACATTGACTCCATCAAGATACAATCTAGATCCGCGTATTCCTGCGCCATCATCATTATAATCTACCCTAATCTCAGGAGTGCCAGTAGTTATTGTTCCTTGAGGGATATATTGATCGGAAATATCTGGTGGAGATACATCCTTTAATATTACAATATTTTGAGGTGGAGATGGGTTCTGAGCTTTATCATATGTTATTACAGAATAATTGAATGCGCCTTCGAATAAAGTTAAATAATGATAATAAGAGTGAGGATCGTTTCTCAACGGATTGCCTTCGTATCTCAAGACTTGATCGTTATAAGTTGACCTATCGATTCCGCTTGAAGGAGGAGGATCATCTGAAACTGAATAAGTCAGTTTAGTATAAGGGCTTGTTGTTAGTTCTGACATAGAAGATGACAATAGCGAATTTGTAGGAGGGGAATTATCTATTTTCAAATAAAATTGATATGTTGAGAGTGTATCGGCAATATTGAAAAGAGAACGTTCTATAACATTCCCATATTCATCAGTTGATTCAACTGAAACTTGATAAATTCCTTCTGATAAGCCCCCCTGAAGTATCAACTCTGCTGAATAAGTACTATCCCCTGAAATCCTATCCGGTGCACGTCCATCATCAAACAAAAATGTTCCTGCAACGATATCATCGTCTTTTTTAACATTAGCTCCGGCATGGATAATACTACTCGTATCTTTTATATTGGAATATAGATTTACCTTTCCCCCATCACCATTAATCCATACATACGGATGTTGAACTAATGGAGCGCCTACACTCTGACCATCTGGAACAATGTTAACATTTGTTACCCTTGGGGGAGTAAGGTCATTCATAAGAGAAGGGTATGGGAAATAGTTCAGACTATCTGGATCAGTTCCATCGACAATAGAAAATTGACCAAAAGTAATAAGGCCCCTAGAATAATCTACGCCCTTGAAGGATAATCTGTTTAGGGCCAAGAAATTTGACAAATCGCCCCTATAAGCATTGAGTTTTGGCAATAAGTTGGAATCATTAGTTGCGCCTGAACCTACAACTATAAGCGAAAAGTCTCTATAATTTAATATATTAGGATTTCCATCAATTGCTGCAATATCTGCCAATCTGGGATTTAGAGTACTATAATCAGAAGGACTTCTCCTTTCAGTTGTATCAAGTAGCCATTCGATAGGGTATATTTGAACATTAATAGTTGTGCCGGGGTAGTTAATGGGATTACTATTTTTATCTCTTAATCCAACGGGATCGTCAACGCTACCATATACTACAAAATAGTTACAGTTGTAATTACTTGTAGAGGAACTGTCAAATGCATCCATAGTGTCATAAAGGAGGTGGTCCAATTCATTTCCAGAATTAATGTTATACCCCCCTGCAATTGACCCTTGTGAATATAATATAACTGCAATTGGTACTGATTCAAAAATATCTTGTTTTGTTAATTTATACATAGGGATGTTAAAGAAGTCGTTATCGTCATAATAAATTTCAAAATCATTTTTTGGAGTCCCAATGAGATCATACATATTTACTTCCCACGGCCCAGAATTTAGGATAAAACCTTTTTCATATTGATTAGTATTTACATACGTATCAACTTCAATTTCCTTCATCACATAAGAAGATAAATTGACACGGACATACAATTTCAAATCATTAACACCATCAGATTTAGGAAGTTTTACTGCATATCTTCCTTGAGAGTTTGTTCTTGTAATAGCAATTGTTTCAAGTTTATCATTAATAAAAACAATTTCAGCATTAGCAAGAGGTGGGTCAATAGTATCGCCAGTAATATTCATTATAGGGCTGCTCTCTATTGGTTGACTTGTTTGCCCCTCAGTATTATCGTAAACATATCCTTGCAAAGTCCAAGTGTCCCCAGTTATGGGAATTTCTGGGGAAAGACTTAGAAGGACATCATTTGCGCCTTCATTTTTTATATAAATTCTATACTGTCCAAAGTTCAACACTTCAAACCGAGAGATAATATCTATTTCTCCACCGTATTGAAGTTTAATATTAATACTTCTTCCATTAAAATAAGTATCCATCCCCATCTGTTGGGGTGCAATTTCAATTCCAGGTGCGTCCATATAAAACCAAATTGTATCATCGTTCTGGTCAACGCTGATATTTCCCTTGTCAAAATTAATGTCAATATAACGCTGAGCCCCTTCTCCTTCAAATCTGACTTCTCTGATCTTTTTATCAAGTTCTAAAAGAGCATTCTGCATTGAAGTAATTCTTGACACATCTCTTGACCTTTCAATTTGGGGCCCAGCAAAACGATATGCTGCAAAAACAGCTGCGACTGTAATAGCTAAAATTAACATTACTGTAATTACTTCTACTTGGGCCTTTTTTGATACTGGCCCTCTTTTTCTTATTAGCTTAAAACTCATGGAAATGCCTTGAGTATATAATAAAAATAATAAAAGATTATTTAATAGTTATCCTTTGATTTGCGAATATCTCAAAAATCATATCAATATCTTCTTTCTTGAAAACTCGGTCCCCATAACTATTGCAAGGGCAGAAGAGAATATTAGTATCAGTGAAAGTCCTAGATCAAGAGTTATACCAAGGTCTGGTAGAGGAAGCCCCGGAAGCCCTTTGAAGACTAGGAACAGTATCCCTGAAACAAGCCACAGTGCACCTACTACATAGAGCACACCATTATCGCTTCCCTTCGAACCTAAAGGTGTTCTTGCTTTCATTCCAAATAGTATGGGCGGTATACCTGTAACCATCATTACTATGTAGAATATTAAACCCATAAAACCAGTTCTCAAAATATTGAATACTGAAGAAATTGGATTGTTTGCTGGAAGCATCCCCATACTATTGAACAAAAATAGTACGGCAAATACCAGCCAAAATATACCAAGAATGTAGAGAGTTATGGGTGCGAATATGGATCCTGAGGCTTTTGTTTTTGTGCCGCCTCCCTTTATATCCTTCATGAGTTCTTTTGTGTCAATTCCAAGTTCCTGGGCTTCCCGTAAGATGTCTTCCATGGAGGGCTCTTCGTCCATCAGCCCAGTTTCCATGCCCCTTTTTGAAAAAATGGTTTCTATCCTTTCCTCAGGAAGTACTTGGTTTACCTTTCTTAGGAATTCGCTTTCAGAAAATTCATCTAGCGTTTCATCAATCAGGGCTTCATGCTTCTCCCTGCTTGAAGGCTCTTTTTTCTCCTCTGTTATCCTTCTCTCAAACCGCTCTTCCGGTTCATATTGCATCTTTTTTAGTGGCTCCTGTTTTGTTGAATAAGTCTGACCCATCGTCTTAAAAGTTTTCTCCATCTCCTGAAGCTTTTCTGTGTTCATCCTGATTGACTCAGCTACCTGCTCCATTGTTGTGGCAACTTTTGATAGCGAGTCCATCAATTTGTCCTCTTCGCCTTCTGCACCTTCGACTACCATGCTTGATTCCAAGAGATTTATCAGCTTCTCAAGTTTTCCGACAATGGGATCTTCATATACCCCTCCTTCCTCAACTGCTGCCGCACTTAATATTTCTTTTATCTCGTCGAGCTTTGTGACAATCTCCTTTGATTCTACCGGAGCGCCACTGTATCCCATTCGAGGCATGATCTGCATGAAGGTATCAAGTTGTTGCTTAAGCTTGACATACTCCATTTTGAGGTCATCATAATCATTGCCAACCATTCTATCATCTCATTAATGCTAATATACATTATAACTTATAAATTTTACTATTTAAAGGTTTTCTATCAAAAAATGTATATTTCTAAATATTGCTTACCGATTTTCATTTTTTAATAGTAGTTACCTTTTTATGGTATTTTCAGGTAATACTTTTGAATGAAGGAGAGTATACACCAGGTCCTTGAAAAAGGCGAGAGAAAGAACATAGAGTTCAAGTCAGCGCTAGGAGATGAGCACCTCTTAAAGGACAGAAGGGAGAGATTGTCCGCCCAGATGAAGTACCGATTAAAAACAGGCGGTGGAAAGGCCTACTATATAATAGGTGTATCGGATGATGGTGATGTTGTCTGTCAATCTCAAGAAGAGTTTGAAAAAACACTTGACGTTATAAAGCGACTTGCCGAAGGCATAGGTGCTAAAATAACTGACATAGAAAGATATAATGAAAATGGCTTTTATGCAAGGGTCACAATTGAAGAAGCAAATTCTGAAAAAGGCATAAAAGAGCACATCACTATAGGCACTATCGGCCATGTCGATCATGGAAAATCGACACTCATCGGAACTCTACTTACCGGCATGGAAGATGATGGCGTTGGAAAGACCAGAATATTTCTTGATTTTCTCCCACATGAAATAGAAAGAGGGTTAACTGCTGAGATCACACATGCTGTGTTTGGATTTAAAGGCGATGAGAGAATATACCTAAAAAATCCCCTTAACAAAAAAGAAGTTGCTGATCTAATTGATAGGTCAACAAAGATTATTTCATTTGTTGATTGCCCAGGTCATGCACCATGGCTTAGGACTACTGTCAGAGGGATCCTCGGGCAGAGGGTAGATTATGTGCTTTTGATAGTTGCATCAGATGATGGGGTAACACCAATAACAAAGGAGCACCTTGGAATTGCACTTGCAATGGATATCCCCCTTATCATAGTAATAACAAAGATAGACAAAGTTTCCTATGAAGATACAAAACAAGTTATATCAGATGTCTCGGCACTTTTGAGAAGAGTCGGGAAAGTTCCCCTTACTGTTAAGGACAAAGAAACTGCACAGAATATTTCAAAGAAGGTATCCGAACGATTTTTGATCCCCATAATAAAAGCTTCTTCAATTACCTTAGAAGGTCTTGATATATTAAATGAACTATTTTTGAATCTCCCAGAAAAAACAAATGATGAGTTCTACAAAAAACCGTTTTTGATGTACATTGATAAAGTTTACAAAGTTAGAGGTGCAGGAACTGTTGTTAGTGGAAGGGTCAAGCAAGGCATTGTGAAAAAAGGCCAGGATCTTCTTTTAGGGCCAATAAACGATAGATATGAAACGGTGTCATGCCAGTCAATAAAACAGCACCATCTTGTTCAAGCTAAGGGTGAAGTCGGTGACATCCTCGGCATAGCTATTAAAGGTGTAGATGCCGACCTCATAAAAAGAGGGATGGTGATAAAGGATGAAAACGGCGAAAGTAAATCTGTGAGAGAGTTCTTAGCCGAAGTTTTCATACTAAATCACCCAACAAGGATAAAAGAAGGTTACGAGCCGATAATACATCTTGAGACTGTATCTGAGACGGTCACTTTTGAAAAGATTTACAATCAGGAGTATCTTTCTACAGGAGACAGGGCTTTAATAAAAATGAAATTTAAGTATAATAGTTATTATCTTAGCGAGGGTGACAAGTTTATTTTCAGGGAAGCGAAATCAAAGGGGATAGGCGGAATAAAAAAAGTATTATGAAGATACCTCTATGAATGATTTAAGTTCTACCTCTGTTTTAATTGAGTTCCCAATGAAGCATCTTTCTTTTGCAAGTTTTATAGCTTCTTCAGCTCTTGGAATATCTTCCTTTGTAGCAACTGTTACATGGACATTTAGTACTATCTTGGTAAAAACATAACCAGTTTCTGTCTTTTCTAAAAATCCCTTTGCATCTGTTTTAAAACTTTTAAAGTTACAATTGACAAGCTTTGCCCTTGAAAGAAAAGTAGTAAATATACAGACATTCTCTGCTGCAACATAGAGATCTTCTGGTGTTATTATACCTTCATGTCCTTTAAATTCAGGCGGTGTTGCGATCTCTATTGTGGGCTTTCCTTCCCAGGATAAGTCCCCTATCTTTTCCTTCTTCCAAGTGACTGTATTTTCATAAGTATAGACATCATCTCCCATTAAATCACCAATTATTTTTAATACTTATTCATTATAAAAGTTGTGGTTTTAGAAAAGAAAATTTAAATCTTAT
>JBDKUY010000061.1:0-13758 GCA_039679445.1 Methanofastidiosum sp.
CTTCATAAATATCTATAACTCGATCGATTGAACGAAAACGAGTTACAGAAGATACAATAAAAAGTTTAAACGAGAAAAGCAAATGGGCTGCTAGGCTATTTCATCTTATTTTGCACATACCTCTTAATAAATAAAAATAAAAGAAAAACTAAGCTGATTTCAGCGATAATATATCTTTAATGATTTCATATAGAGTTTTAGCTAACTCAATATTACGTTTGTTGTCTTTATCAGATGTTGAAATCTCAATTTGGTAATTCATTAAATCCAAGAGGACATAAACATTAGAATAAACAAATCTCTCTTTAATAGTATAGTTAATACTAATCCGATTATATAAAATATATTTGTAACATTTATCTTCAATAATTTTAAGACAATAGAAAATAATTTTTATCGTGATTATTATATATACTATGAACACAAAGGGTATTAAAACAATAATTAAGTTATTAGATTGCATATTATTTAAATCTACTCTACTATTAAATATAAATGAAAATAAAATGAAAGCCCCTATAGAAAGAAGGAAATGTGCTTGTTTAGATAAAATATCGTTTAGCCATCCAACTTTTACCGGTAAATTTTTAACTTGATCTGACGCAATAATAAAATTTATTTTACTCACTTCATGGAAAAAAAGTTTTTTATTGAATCTTTCTAAAAAAATAATACCATTTGTATTATCAAAATCAAGATTAATAGTATATAGGATTTCTTTACTATTTTCCTTCGTTTTTATTTTATTAAATTTTTTTTGTAAGATTCCGCTTAATATAAATAATATTATGAATACAATCCATAAAGTCGTGGGATAGGGTAATAGTAGTAAATTTAAAAGAAAACTTATTGAACATCCAATACATATGGAGTATACAGATAGATATAGATAAGATTCTTGCTTAAACGGATTATCAGTATATTTTAGTGTAGTATAACTAAAGTATATGCAAAGAACTAATAAAGCCAAGAAAAAAAATAACCAGAATCCTAAACTAATTTTAGAAGAAATAAAATATACAAAATATGAATTTATTAATATACCACTTAAAATAGCTAATAATATAATTATTAAATATTCAATGAAATTACCTATAGGATTGTTCATAATCATAGTATTGTAGTTAATTAGAGTTTTAAGCATTATTATAAATTAATGAATAGAATTATCTTAGTGCTTGGATTAAATATACTAATTTTATTATCCTAATATTTATCAGACCTCATTTTTTTTATCAGCTTTATTTTTTTAGACATTCCACGCCCTCTTGCCTTCTCTGTTATCCTAGTCATTTCGTTCTGCTTAATAGAAAGGTACTCTATTTCTTTTTTGAGTTTCATATAATGCTGGTATCTACGCAATTCAAGTTCACCATTTTCAATAGCAATCTTTACTGCACAGCCCGGCTCATTAATATGAGTACAATCAGAAAATTTACAGTTATGGGAAAATTCTTCGATATCAGAAAAAACATCACTTACATCTTCACCTTCAGACCACAATTGGAGCTCTCGCATACCTGGGTTATCGATAATCATTCCCCCATTAGGAAGCATGAACATCTCACGATATGTTGTAATGTGTCTCCCATGACTATCCGATTTCCTAACTGATCCAACTTTTTGACGATTTGTACCAAGTAGTTTATTGATAATAGTAGACTTTCCGACTCCAGAAGACCCAAGAAGTGCTATCGTTTTTCCTTTGCCAAGATATTGATCAAGAGATTCTAAACCTTCATTAAGCTCAGCGCTCAACGTGTGTATGGGGATTGTTGGGTCTATTCTCTTCACTTCCTCCAATCTTTTATCAAGATCCTCACAAATATCTGATTTGTTCAGTATTATAACAGGTTTTGACCCACTTTTTGAAACTAGAGTAAGGTATCTCTCAATTCTTTGAATGTTGAAATCATTGTCTAGACCCGATACAATTAAAACAAAATCAACATTTGCAAGTAATACCTGTTCTTCTGTGATCTTACCTGCAATTTTTCTAGAGAATTTGCTCTTTCTTGGAAGAACGGCTTGGATTGTACCCTTACTATCCGTCTCCATTTTTATGGCTACCCAATCTCCAACTACTGGAAAAGAAGTTTTGTCTTCGGCAGTGAATCTAAATTTACCTGAAACTCTAGTTTCAATTTCTCCTGTTTCAGTAAGCGCCATGTAGCTTTTACGCTGTACCTCTGTAATACGGCCTGGTATTAGTCCATCGGCTTGGAATATAGTGAAATTATCAAGAAAAAATGAATCCCACCCAATTGTTTCAAGATCAAGTAATGACTGATTCATGGAATGCACCTGCCTTATTCGATGTAGGTATTTTCATATTTTATAAAACTTACATTAATTGAAGAATAGACTAAAGATTTTAATATAAATGTCAATTTACTAATTTAATGAGTATTAGAAGAGCTAATGAAAAAGATTTTCCTATCATATTGGATCTTAACAATATAGAATCCAAATGGGTCGGTAAAAAGGAAATTGATTTCTTTCTAAAGTATATGGATATTCCTATTTTTAATGTATTTGAGGCTAATGAGAGAATTGTTGGATTCTTGATGGCTATGGATGAAAATACAGATTACGATAGCATAAACTTCCTATGGTTTAAAAATAAATTCAACAAATTTTACTACATTGACAGGGTCATAGTAGATGAGTCAATGAGGGGGAAGGGTATTGCATCTCTACTATACAAAGAATTAATTGATACAAAAGGAGACATACCTCTTGTGGCAGAAGTATCAATTAATCCATCAAATGAAGGCTCAATTGTATTCCATGATAAGATTGGCTTTAAAGATGTAGGGACACTTATTTCTGGCGATAAAAAGGTAAGAATGTACTACCTTGATTAAATAGATTTTTATAATAGAAAGACTGATAGAATATTCTGATAGCTTATGAAGAAGAATAAACCAGTAGATGACGCACGTATGAAAGGATATATCAAAATCTGCCCAAACTGCGGCAGTACCGATGTCTCTGTCGAATCCTTTAATTATATGGTAAGAGATATCTGTAAAGAGTGTGGCTATGGTAGTATCAAAGAAAGTCTGTTCATTGATGACCTTTTATACTTCCCAGAAATCCCAGAATCTGATGTTGAGGAATTCAGAAAAGAAGTTATACAAAAGAAAAAGAAAGTAAAGAATAAGGATTAGATTTTTCCCATATTCTTGATTATTCTTTCGCCAAACTCTGAGCACTTAACTTCAGTTGCGCCTTCCATCTGTCTTGCAAAATCATAGGTGACATATTTTTGTTTTATTGTTTCACCAAAGCTTTTTTCAATTAAAGTTCCAGCTTCCTTCCATCCAAGATATTTTAGCATCATAACACCAGATAGTAGTAATGAGCCTGGGTTTACTTTGTCCATGCCTGCATATTTTGGAGCAGTTCCGTGAGTTGCCTCAAACACAGCATACCCGTCCCCTACGTTTCCACCAGGGGCTATTCCAAGTCCTCCGACTTGAGCTGCAAGTGCATCAGAGAAATAATCACCGTTAAGGTTTGGCATTACAAGTACATCATATTCTGCGGGCCTCAAAAGAATCTGTTGGAACATATTGTCGGCTATTGCGTCTTTTAGAACGATGCCAGAATTTTTATATTCGGTGTAAGGGATAATTTTTCCTTTGTAATCCTGATTGGCAAGATCATATGCCCAGTTCTTGAAAGCCCCTTCTGTGTACTTCATTATATTTCCCTTGTGAACCACTGTTACAGATCTTCTATTGTTTTCTATAGCATAATCAAAGGCTTTCTTAACAATTCTTTTTGTCCCAAACTCTGAAATTGGCTTTATTCCAATACTAGAATTCTTTCTTATTTTTACTCCAAACTGTGTTTCAAGATAGGAAATAATTTTATTGGCCTCATCTGACCCAGCCTGCCATTCAATGCCTGAGTAAACATCTTCTGTATTTTCCCTAAAAACAATCATGTCAACATATTCTGGGTGCTTTACCGGAGAAGGAATTCCAGCGTAATAACTTACTGGCCTAATACATGCATAAAGATCAAGAACTTGCCTTAGTGTAACATTAATACTTCGGATGCCTCCTCCAACGGGTGTTGTCAAAGGACCCTTGATACCAACTACACATTCTTTTATCTTCTGAACAGTTTCATCGGGGAGCCAACTTTTTGTTTTATTGAAAGCCTTTTCCCCAGCTAAAACTTCGGTCCAGTAAATCTTCCTTTTAATTCCATATGCCTTTTGAACAGCAGCGTCAATAATCTTCTGTGAGGCCTTCCATATGTCAGGCCCTATCCCATCCCCTTCAATGAAAGGAATTATTGGATAATCAGGAACGTCAATCTTTCCTGATTTTATTGTGATTAAATCTCCGCTCATGTTATCTCCTCATTTTGTTATATACGTAATTTAAGGCCCCTCCGGCCTTCAAAAGTTCTAGATCTCTACCTAGAAGATTTTTATTGAGCTTGTAGCTCTCTTTCTTAGTATTATTTTTACATATTATATTACTAAAATCGCCTATCTCAATTACTAGCTCATCGCCAAAGTCAATTCTGTCATAGTCCTTTTCATCAGAAAATGTTAAGGGAACTATTCCAAAGTTAACTAAATTTGCATGATGAATCCTTGCAAAACTTTTTGCAATTACGGCCTTAACGCCCAAAAACATTGGGGCAATTGCTGCATGCTCCCTTGAAGAACCTTGGCCATAATTTGAACCTCCAATAATGAACCCGCCGCCTTTATCTTTAGCCCTTGAAGGGAAGTCTTTGTCTATCCTTTCAAAAGTAAATTCAGAAATTTTTGGAATGTTTGATCTAAGTGGCAATATCTTCGCCCCTGCAGGCATTATATCATCAGTTGTAATATTGTCTCCAGTTTTTAATAGAACAGTGCCTCTCAAAGGATCTTTTAGGATTTCGTTTCTTGGTACCGGTTTTATATTTGGGCCCCTAATTATCTCAACATCTTTTCCACTTTCAGTTGGAAAAATAAACATATTATCATTTATCTCAAATTTATCCGGCATCTCTACCTTTGGATATTTACCTAATTTCCTAGGATCAGTTATAACTCCATAAAGAGCGGCTGCAACTGCAACTTCAGGACTTACTAAATAAATATCTGCGTCCTTTGTACCGCTTCTGCCCTTGAAATTCCTATTGAATGTTCTAAGGGATGTGCCTTCAGAAGTTGGGGCCTGGCCCATTCCAATGCATGGCCCACATGTGCACTCCAAAATCCTTCCTCCGGAATCAACAATGTTCTTCAGATGACCATCCTTAACTATCATAGACAAAACTTGTTTAGACCCAGGAGATACAACAAGACTCACATTAGGGTGAACTGTCTTTCCTTTAAGGACTTCAGAGACTAGAGCTAAATCTTTGTATGAGGAATTAGTACAACTTCCAATTGCAACTTGGGATACTTTAATGCCCTCAATCTCGCTTATTTTGACAACATTATCAGGCATATGCGGTTTTGCTATCATTGGCTCTAATTTATCTAAATCAATTGAAATTGTATCGGAATATTCTGCACCTTTATCAGATTCAATTTTTTGCCATTGTGCCAATCTTCCCTCCGATTCCATGAACTTTTTTGTGATTTTATCACTTGGGAATACAGAAGTTGTTGTGCCAAGTTCAGTCCCCATGTTTGTAATTGTTGCCCTTTCAGGAACAGATAAGCCCTCAATACCTTTTCCAGTAAATTCAAATATTTTATTAACTCCACCCTTAACGGATAATCTTCGTAATAATTCAAGTATCACATCTTTTGCAGAAGTCCATTCAGAAAGATTTCCATCAAGACATACTTCTACGATGTTTGGCATTTTCAGATAAAATGGTTCGCCTGCCATTGCTAGTGCAACATCAAGCCCCCCTGCGCCAATAGAGATCATGCCGATGCCACCACCTGTTGGTGTGTGGCTGTCAGACCCAAGAAGAGTTTTCCCAGGGATACCAAATCGCTCAAGGTGAAGCTGGTGGCATATACCATTTCCAGGCCTAGAGAACACTAGCCCATATTTTTTTGCAACGCTCTGTAGATATCTATGATCATCTGCATTTTCAAATGAAGTCTGTAGGGTATTGTGATCGACATAACTTACTGATAGCTCAGTTTTTACTTTCGGCACTCCCATCGCTTCAAACTGTAAGTAAGCAAGTGTGCCTGTTGCATCTTGGGTCAGAGTCTGGTCGATTCTAATTCCTATAAGACTTTGACTTTGCATCTCACCCTCAACTAGGTGGGACGATATAATCTTTTCAGAAACATTATGTGCCATATAACCACCAATTGTTCACTATAAGCTCTTTTCTTTGGTATATTGATTAAGTTTTTAAGTTTAGTGGGTACATCAAGGCAGATTATTGTAGTAAAGGAAACAAATGATTGGAAATATCTACAGTAATTCTATTGTTTCTATATCCTCTATCTTCTTATCTTCATAGTTTACTATTGTAAGCTTTTTTATTTTGCCGTGAATCTCGAAGTTCTTTTCATTTAATTCATCAACAAGCTTCTTACATTCATTTGCATTGGTAGAATTCCCGACACCCAAGTGAGGGATAAACTGAATAGCAAGGAAATACTCATCTTTAAGTTTTCCAGAATAAAATTTATCGTGAATTTTTGTAATATTGCTAAATCCTTCATCAGGGACTAAAAAGACATGCCAGTAATCATTGAATGAGTCTTTATTTAATACTGCGCATCTCAGGCAGAAGTTTATCTCTTCTAATCCTTTACACTTTCCTTTTATTTCTGAAGTAAGTTCCTTTTTGTTTAAATTAAAAACTGGAAACACAAAAGTGAAATGAGGTTTAACAATATCATAGTAAAGTAAATCGTATTTATTTCTAAGATCTTGAATCCATTCATAATCCTTCTTTTTAAGTTCTGGATATCCAATAACTAGCAAAGGCATGACTATTATTATATTTTTTATAATAAAAATATATCTATTTCAACCCCAAAACTATTTATAGAAAGAAATCATATATTAATAGGATTATTATGTCTGAAGTTGCAAAAGTAATTGAGGTTGTTGGAAAATCTGAGATAAGCTGGGAAGACGCTGTAGCAAAAGCAGTATTTGTTGCTTCAAAAACAATCCACAACGTCAAGGGCGTTGAAGTTGAAAAGTTGACAGGGAAAGTAACAGACGGTAAGATAACAAAATATAAAGCTACAGTTAAATTAATCTTCGTTGTTGAATAAATTAAATATTTTTATTTTTATTTAAATTTACAATATGCCAGAATCTATAATATGCATCGCTTTTTGTGTTGGATAGCTCTTTTAAAACTGCAGTTGCCCCACTTGCAAAATCTAAAGTTTTTTCTTTGAACAATGATACCACTTCCGAGATATCAATTTCTTCGTAAGACAGTTCTTCAATCGTTCCGTCCTCGTTTTCATCAGTAATAATTATTTTTGAGTCAAAGGGTATGAAAAGGATATATCCCGTCATATACCCAACATTTATTGAATCTGGTCTGTCAAATCCCGTGAGAAGTTCACCAATTTTTGTGAATCTTATCAAATCTTTTGATGAAAATACGTAAGGCATTCCATCATTTGAAACTGCTATTTCTTCCCTAGTTTCCCGTAATGCTGTTTTATCGTTTGCTTGCTCTAAGGCATTTTGACCTAAAAACAAAGTTGGATCATAGGTAACATGCCCCCCATTAAAATCATACATTGAAGGATCTATTTTTCTCTTTTTAGATCTCTTTTGCAGAATTGTTTTTTCTGTACCACGGATTATTGGAACAATATTCACAGATATATGGGGGATTCTAAGGCCACTGTGAACAACATCTCGCCTAACAAATCCACATACCGATAAAATATCTTCTTCTTTTATTACAACTGGCAGATACTCTTTGTTTTCAGACATATTATCCCGATTTTAAGAATTCTAGTTCTCCATAAATCTCCTTATATTTCCCTAAAGCTACTGGGGCGCCTATCAGTAATCTTCTAGCTGTGTTGTAAACGCTTGGCATTTTCTCCGGCGTTATATTTGACATGATGTCAATAAGAGCCTTGACTAGCTCTAAATGATGCTTTTCTTCCATATCATCAATATTTCCAAACACCTTTATTGCGTTGACAGCTGTATATTCATTTATTGCAGAAAGCTTTATGATTGCGTCCTTTAAGAAATTTCTTCCTTCTTCAGTTTCTAAAGACTTTTTTCTATTGTGGGCAAATTGGACATAAAGTGCTCTTTGATCGTTTGACTGCTCTATTCTAAATGAGTCAGAGCTTTCAATTCTTTTAATAATTTTTATAGTGTCTTCACTGCTGTTTGATGCGATAATTCCAAGAAATGACTCCCAGCTTACAAGATTCTTTTTTGACCTCTCTTCGATTAATTTCAAGACTTCCATTTTGTCTTTTGCTGAACTATTGAGATACAAAGAAAAAGCTGTTAATTTATCTGTTGCGGAATCTGACTGATAAAGCTGTTCTTTTATAATTTTGTGGATATCTTCAGTATCCAAAGTAGCTAATAAAGATAAAGAAGCATTTTTTACTTGTCTTCTTTTAATTTCAAGACTCTTAGTTTCAATATAAGTTTTGCCTGAACAAGAGGTATTGTATTTTTTGTAGATTTCTATAAGTTCTTTTTTGTATTTTTTTGCGATTGCTTCCATTATTTTCTTTTTAACATCGTACATTTTCGTATAGTGGTGTGCAAATTTCTTATCGTCAACAGATTCAAATATTGTAAGGAACTGCCCCCCCACTTTCTCCATTAGGGCTTCTTCTGAAATTAGTTCATAATAAATGTCGATTACTTCTGTAATTGGCTCAAGCTCTAAATTATCTAAAAGTCTCATTTTTTCTCTATCAAAAAGTTTGTAAAATGCGACATATTTAGCTATCGTATTTTTGTCTTTTCTTATTTGAGAGATAAGACCCTCTAAATCTGTACCATAGTCAATCTTTCCATAGAACGAGTAATCTCTGTTCAGTGAGATAAAGTGAGCTTCTGGTATATCTTCAAATACTACACTAGCCCCTGAACTATCAATCTTCTTAACGACCTCAATAATATCATTGCCTTTTTGGTCTACAACTGCAATTTTTAATGGAAAAGTCCAGTATATCCCTTCTTTTGGTGCAAGCTGTTTTAGTTCAAGTGTTAATTTCTTTAGTTTAGTGTCATAGCTAGATTTAATGTCAACTGTAGGGAATCCAGTTTGTTTTAACCACTGTTTGGCCATTTTGGAAAAATCCATATTTGAAACTTCTTCCATTGCCCTGATCCAATCTTCTGTTGTTGCATTTCCATGACTGAATCTCTTATGGTACAAATCCAAAGCTTTGACAAACTTTTCTTTTCCCATAAAAGTTTCAATCATTTTTACAAATTCAGGTGCTTTGACATAGGTAACTCCAGTAATTAGTTCATTTGGATCGTTAAATCCATCTGGCAGTATAGGCATTACAGATGAACCTTGATCAGATGTAAACGTGCCGCTGCTTGGGGCCAAAAGCGTTAATACAGTTTTTAATCTCCCGTAATCTTTTCCAAAAAGAAATTCATGATACTGTTTTTCAATTATTACTGTAACTGCCTCGTTAAGCCAAATTTGGAACGGATCCTTTCCAGTCACCTCTGAGCCGTTTAGATTGTGATAGTATTCGTGCACTTTTACTGAAACCATATATTCAAAGCCATTGTCAGTCATGTCGTTGAAAGGCATAATCCTATTGGTACTAATTGTTGTATTCCCAACATTTTCCATTCCACCAAAATCAGAGTTTTGCATTCCAATTTCACGATAAACTGTGCCTGTGTATTTATAGCCAGGAATAATCTTCTTGTTCTGATCTAGCAATTTTTTTCTTATTTGTTGAAGTTTTTCATTATTTTCTTCAATCTTCATTTTCTCTCTATCGTCTATAAGTAACTTCATTTCATTTCGGATATCTAGGTTATCGTATTGGTTAGGCCCAGTGAAAAGATATGTCCAGATTACGCAGTCATGTAGAACGTCCAAAGCTTTTTCTGCAATTTCTTTTTTTGAGTTTGGGGGAACGAGAAATTCTAGCATAAAAGTATGGCCATCCGGATACTCAACTTCTCTTTTAAAAGTTGAATATGTTCCAACACCTAAGAAGAAAAGATATGGGGCCATTGGAGTTATTATATTGGCATATTTTATTTTATCTCTTCCACTACCCATAGAATGCCTTTCTTCTACAATATCCCCATTTGTTATAATATTCGTGTATCTTTCATCTGCAATAATTGTAGTTGTGTAAGTACATTTTGCCATCATATCGTCAAAACATGGGACAAGTCTTTGGAATCCCCACTGCTGGCACTGGGTAATCTGCTGTGGTGGTGCCCCTTGAGGTGTTTCGTCATAATATAGTCCTTCTAAGATATTTTTTGTTGGCCTGCAAATAGTTTCAGTATTAATTACAAACTCTGTGTTAGGTGGCAAGGATTTATTAAAAGTTATTATAATTATATTTTCATCAGTTTTATACTTATATTCTGTTTCATAGTTTTCTACAGATACAGATATGACTTCCAGATTTTTAGCATTCAATTCAAGTTTTGATATAGTGGAGCTCAAAGATTTTGCTCTTAGTTTTGATTTTACATTTGTGTAATTATCATAAACATCAAAAATCAAATCCATATGGAGGACCTTGGCAGGAAGGTCTTTGAAATCTTCAGGGTAGTATTTGAAAAGCCTTTTCATAAAAACACCGTTCATCTTAGTGCTGATTCGATTTGATTAGGTTTTCTTTGAATTCTTATTTTTAGAATTATTGGCAGATTTCTTCTTTTTTGTTTTTTTCTCTTCGATAATAAGAGGTTTTAATCCATCTTTTTGTATGACAAAATTTACCCAATTTGTATAGTGGTCTGCCCCCTTGATTTTTCTGATTCTAATTTGTTTTAGAAGTATGTCTGAAGTCATATATGTAGGGTCGTATCTTAAATCTATAATTCCATCTACTATGTAATCAAATACATCAGCAAATCCCTCAAATGCCTTAAGCCCATAATGGAGTGTTGAAACAAACAATACATTTCTTTCTTTTGTCCCTCTAGCTCTCCAGTTTTTTACAGAGTCTACGACCTGAGATGGGTCAGACAAAGTCATGAATTCAGTCAAAGAATCAATCAATACTATGCCTTTACCATCCATGTTCAGCTCGTCCATTAAACTTACCAATTTATCGGTAAAGTTGGGCAAGTCATCTGGCTCTCTTAGGATAGTAATACATTTTTGATCATAATCTGCTTTCATCCTAAAAGAATAACAATCTAAAAATCTTAAAAGCCCTTTTTCACAAAAATTAGTGATATCCCATCCAAGGCTATTAATATCAGAAAAAACTGAGGATGGAGGATTATCAAGGGCGACATAGATTACAGGCTCCCCTCTCTTCAAGAATTTATAGCATAATTCCCCAAGTATTGCAGATTTTCCTGTTCCACCTTCACCGAGAAGTACTAGAAATGAATCTCTTGGAATCCCATCAATTATTAAATCATCTAAAAGCTCTATATCCGTTTTAATATTTTGACGTTTTTTGAAACCTTTCATAATTATAAATAAGTCTTGAACTATAAAAGAGTAATTATCTTGATATTTTCATAATTCAAACATAAGCTTTAAGAAATTAAACAGACAATAAATATCAATGAAGAGGGCAAGAATTTTTGTTTCAGGGGATGTACAAGGGGTATTTTATCGTGCTAATGCTCAAATAGAGGCCCAAAGACTAAAATTAACTGGTTATGTCAGAAATCTTCTAGATGGGAGAGTAGAAGCAGTTATTGAAGGCGAAGATATTTGCATTAATAAAATGATCGAGTGGTGCGAAGTTGGTCCAAAATACGCAAGAGTCGACAAAGTTGAAGTGGTAAATGAACAATACAAAGGGGAGTTCAAAGATTTTTATATTAGATAATCATTGGCATTTAGTATCTTTTCCTAAATGATATCCTTCAAACTCGATTAATACTTCAAATCCGGTGTATCCTCTGCAATACATTTTATCGAGTGCAGAATGAAGTTTGAAAGAAGCATAATCACCCGTACAATGAAATCCAAAGAGAGTTATGCCATATTTTTTGAGATAGTCTGCAGTACGAGAGATCTTATTGTCATCAGCTGCAACAAGGTGAGTCCCACCAAGAACTAGGAATACATCGTCACCGATAAGGTCCTTTGAATGCTCAATTGTATTCAATAGCCCAGAATGATTACACCCTAATACCACGACCCCACCGACATGGGTCTTTATTACTAAAGCCTGATCATCTACTATCTCATCATGATTGTATTTTGAGCCTATTTTCTTTTGGAATATTGTAGATACTTTCTCAAAATCAAAAGTCCTTTCTATTTGGCCTGTTGTAAATATCTTCTTAGACAATTCAATGCTCTCTTTGGTAAGGGCTATGTCTTGTAAATCTTTTTTCTTACAAGGGGCACCAATGTACTTTGGGCCCATATCTGTTTTTTTGTATTTTTCTTCAAAAATTGAAGGGTGAGCAAATATTTTTGCATTGGAACATTTCTTAATTTCCATTAACCCTCCAGTATGATCATAGTGCCCGTGACTTATGAAGATTTTAGATATATCTTCTTTTTTTTCGCCAAATACCTCTAAATTATGATTTAGGACATCAAAAGTTTTGCCTGTGTCAAAAAGAATTTTCTCTTTATTATCAATTAAAAAACTAAGTCCGTGCTCTCCCCAAAAATTAGAGGAGAGCTTAACATTATTATCTACAACACATTTTATTTTAGCATGCATTACAACCCTTCCAGGAGCTTGAATATACCCCCAAGATCTATTTCATATTCTTCTATTTTGCCTTCATCGCATAGTTTTGATATTTGCGGATCAATCGGTATTGTTCCTACAGTTGGAACTCCCATTTTATTATTTTCTCCATTTCCAAATACATTAATTTTTTTACCGCAGTCAGGACAAGTTGCATAGGACATATTTTCTACAACACCTAAAATTCTTACATTTAGTTCTTGTGCCATAGATATAGCCTTTTTTACAATTGTTGCAGCAAGGGTCTGAGGAGATGTTACTACTAAAAATCCATCTAATTTGATACTCTGCATTAAAGTCAGCTGCACATCACTTGTACCAGGAGGAAGATCAAATAACAAATAATCAAGTTCATCCCAGATAATATCTGCAAGAAATTGCGATACTGCACCGCTAATCATAGGCCCTCTCCAGATAACTGCGTCTTCATTATTGGGCAAGAGTAAACTCATAGACATTATTTTGATTCCCCTTTCACTTATTACTGGCATTATGCCAGAGCTTCCCCCTATTGGCTTTTCATTTGTACCGAACATCATTGGTATACTAGGCCCAGTTATATCAAGATCTAGAATACCTACATTTTTTCCCTGTTTGGCCAGATAAGATGCAATTAAAGAAGTTACAACGGACTTTCCAACTCCACCCTTACCACTGCCGATAGCTATCTTTTTATCAATCTTTGACATTCTTTCTTCAATGTTCATCTTTTGAACTTTCAGTTGCTCTTGAAGGTTAGATACCACTTATATCACCATAGAATACATATTCAATACTATTTAAAACTTTTTAGATACGCCAATATAGACAATAATTTAAATATGTAACCACAATTACATTAAATACAAAACGTTTATAAAGAAATTTACTACTTATTTATATAGTATGAACAAATCAATAAGTAGTCTTTTCATATTATT
>JBDKUY010000062.1:0-7051 GCA_039679445.1 Methanofastidiosum sp.
GTCTTTATGGCCTTGTACAGTACCTCTAGTGATGCTTCTGTTGTGGGGCTATCAAAGACTTCCCATGCCATAATCATCCTTGATGCGTCATCCTCATAGGCTATAAGCCACTTATTGGTGCCGGTAAGCTTTTTCCAGTCTGTATGCCATAGTGACATGCTGTGCTCACGCTCGTATCTAACGTAAGGTCTCTGCTTTTTCTTGTTAGGCTCCTCTTTTGATAGACCATTTTCCGCCAAGTACTTATGGATCTTATTATGAGACACTTTAATCCCCTCAAGCCTTAGCATTATTTCTATAAGGCAGCCCCGACTTTGTACTCATAATGTTATCTCTCTTATCCGTTTTATCTCTTTTTCCTTTGAGTGGCTCTTCTGGTCTACCCGATGGCTTTAGTATTGGCCTTGAGCCAGTCCTCTTGTAATGCAGGTAGATCTGGTTTACCCCCGAGATGTCACATTCTGAATGAAGGCAATTTCGCTAGAACTAAGGCCACGCTCTTTCATTTTGATTATCCAGGCAATCTTTTTGTCGTAAGCTTTGCCATGTCCCGATAACATTTCCTCACGGGAAATGATTTTGGGATAAGACAATCGAACTTCCAAATCAAATCAGAAAGAGATATAAATTTGGATAAATTCTAATTTTGAGGTGAAGCTTATGGATTACATAGATAACCCTAAACTGTTAAATTATAATTTTACCGGGAGAATTGTACTATCAATAGTTTTAGCTTCAACTTGGTTAATTTTCCTAATATTGTGGCTATTCTTCTATGCAACAAATTATAACATTTATCAAAACATTGCAATATTCTTGATATCTGTAATCCTTGAAGGAACTCTACAAGCAGTAACTTGGATACCTTGGGGGATTAAACAAGAAGCAAAGGCCAATTAGCATTCTTGAGTAAAGCATTGAATATATTTTTATATTAATCTATCATATAATAATAGAGAATATGGAAGATTTTAAAGTTGAAAAGGATATTGAAAGCATTTTACTTCCAAGTGAAAAAGTATTGCACGCTGCACAGCAATCAAGAGTTAAGAAGGGCGGCTCTTTTACAACTCCGGCCAAGATCTATATAACAAACTACCGAATTATCTTTAGAGATCCCAGCATTTTTGGATTAAAAAAATTTGTAAATGATTATCACTTTAAAGATATATCAAATGTTCGGATGAAAAAAGGCGTTCTCTCCACGGAAATCTATCTAAACAGCAGATTTGAATCAGATGAAGTTATTATTTCGGGACTTTCTCATGAAGATGCCGAAATCGTTGTCAGACTTATAAGAAACGGGATATACGGAAATTTTGGCCATAAAGAAGATTATGATTCCAACATTGACTTAATATTTCCAGAAAACGTAAGCGAATATGAGGGTATGGAAGAAAATGAAGCTAAAACAGAAGATATTATATCTAATCTTGAAAGACTAAATGAATTAAGGAAACATAATGTAATAACAATAGATGAATTTAATATTATCAAAAAAAGAATAATTTATGAGAACTCGGATAAAAATACTATAAAGGATATAGAAAGTGGAGTCAAGGCAGAAGAAGAGCCAAAATATTGCAAAGATTGTGGGAATATTTTAGATTTTACAAGAGAAGGGGATTATCGCGGTGATTATGTTAAGTTTTACAAGTGTAGTTTTTGTAATAAAACATACGCAAAGAAATCTGAATAGGTGATAAAATGAATAAAAATTATGAATGTGATGTGCATGGGATACTCATGGATGAATTAGAGAAGAAACAGATTTCAAATAATCTTATTCTTAGAACTTTTAAATGTCCGGTATGTGGGAAAGAAAAAAAGTTCGTGGAATATGGGTGGACTGGGTAGAATGCTTATCTAAATATGATTACATAGAAGATTTATGACAATTGTTTTTCACGAAATAATTTCATTAACAGCTTTTAATGGCATCTGCGTCTTAATAGAAATATCCTTTTTGGACATTCCTAATTGATGTAATCCTTGAATTACTTCACTCATTGATTCTGCAACTTCTATAATGAATTTGTCAGGATCATAGAATCTAATCACTCTCTTCTTCAACTGGGTGGATAATCTCGACTTTTGATGAAGATATTTTTTCCCAAATTGATTCAATATCGATTGTCTCAAAATAAAGTTCGATATTATTATTAATTTCCTTTCTTTCACTAATAATTTTGTTTCCAAAAATTATTGTATTTGCACGTTTTTTCTGCCAAATTGAAAACGCTTTTTTAAATACAACATTTTCTCCAAAATCCGCTTCTACTTCAAGAGAAAAGATATTTTGATAAAATTCCCTTGAAACTTTGATATCCTCTACAAATATTACTGGCATTGAAAAGTAAATTTATTCATGAATAGCTTAAATATAAGTGGTATTCACGATTTTTCATAGTAATACCCTTTTCACTAGGTAAAATTTATAAGATACATTTTCTTATATATTAGGATGGAAAAAGAATTTAAGAGAATAATAACGCCTGTTGACGGTTCTGAATCGTCAAAGAGGTCTGCAAAAAAAGCAATATATTTGGCAAAGAAAATGGATGTTGAGTTAATTACCTTATATGTAGTGCATGTACCTATAAGCGCTTATGTTGGCCCACCATATTCTCCAGTAATCTATACGGACAATACCGAGATAAAAGAAATCAGAAAAAAAATGAAGAAGGAAGGAGCTTTAGTATTAGACGAAATAGAAGAAATGGCTTCTAAAGTTGGATTAACAATCACCAAAAAGATATTAGAAGGATCTCCCGATGAAGAAATTATAAGAATATCAAAAAAAGACGATTTAATTGTGATGGGGGCAAAGGGCATATCAGCCATAGACAGGATTTTCTTAGGCAGCGTTTCTGAGAAAGTACTTCACAATTCATCGTCTTCAGTTATGGTGGTCCGATAAGATTGTTTGACAGTTGGCATTCTGGGGATATATTGTTATAAAAGAAACAATATATTTTTAAAATAGCCATCTATTTCCCAAATAACTGCGCAAAAATCACCTTTTCCTAGTATATTTTGTGCAGGCCATATGGGGAGTGCAACCTCCACATGATTAATCTAATTAAACAAACTAGCCCAATAATTAAAATTTTAAACAAATACTATTATTTGAGATTATGAAGAGTTATAGAAAAGAACTACGGTTTAACACAAAAAGTAGAGTTGAATTCATTAATATCACTTCACTAATTGAAGAAGCTTTAGCTGAGAGTCAAATAAGGGAAGGGTTGTGTCTTGCAAATGCTATGCACATAACTGCAAGTGTTTTCATTAATGATGCTGAAACAGGTTTACATCAAGATTTTAAAGACTGGCTAGAAAAAAACATTCCTTATACTCCTGAACTTTATAGACATAACAGAACCGGAGAGACAAATGGGGATGCACACATAAAAAGACAGTTCATGGGACGAGAAGTCATGATTGCTATTACTAATGGAAAATTAGATTTTGGCCCCTGGGAAGAGATCTATTATGGGGAGTTTGATGGGCAAAGAAAAAAGAGAGTACTAATAAAAATAATTGGAGAATAATATTCTTTTCTAAACAAAAATATCTAATTAATTTTGGGGATTAGACTAATTCCTCTACCTGATTTTTCAGAACCTCTTTTTTACAAAATATTTTACCCCAATGCTAATAGCTATCAATAATGCAATAATGTCATCGATCCAACCTATAACTGGAATAAAATCGGGTATAAAATCAATTGGATTAAGGATGTATATTATATCCAAAATTATGAATATTAATGCAGCTATAACTTGTGGTTTTCCTACCAATGGCTTATCTTGGCTGCTCATTTTATCTATTTTATTAGCCATATACTTATTTATAAAAATATCTTTATTTTGTAGGGGATTTAATCAGACAAAAATATTTATATTATTAATGATAGATTATGTGGAGATGTCAAAATCATGAAAATTGAAATAACATGGCTTGGTCATGCGGCCTATAGGATCAAGGCTAATGACAAAATCATTTACATAGATCCTAGATTTATGAAGGCTAAGGGTAGCAAGGTAAAGAATTTCTTTGAAAATCCGGAAAAGGCAGATATAATTCTTATAACTCACCATCACGCTGACCACTGTTATGCAGAATCATTTGGTAAAATGATTAATTCTCAAACTATCATAATTGGGCCGGAACTTTGTAATAAAAAGCTTGGAAACGATTATAAAAAGATTATCCCGGGTGACAAATTTAGTATTTATGGGATTAATATACAGGTCGTTCATGCATATAATATCCATAGAAGAAGATCTTCGGGGGGGCTGTGGCATGAAAAAGGTAATGGTGTCGGATATGTTATTTCTTTTGATGGGAAAACAATTTATCATCCTGGTGACACTGAATTCATTTCTGAAATGAAAAATCTTGGTCTTATTGATTTAGTATTTGTTCCTATAGACGGAAAATTTACGATGAATGTGGACGAGGCTGTTATTGCAGTCAAAGAAATAAATCCTAAAATTGCAGTCCCTATGCATATTATGGACTCAAATCCAATTGAATTTAAAGATAAAATTGAAAAAGAAACATCTATTAAAGTAATGTTATTAGAATGGGGGGAAAGTATACTAATCTGACTATTCTTCAACGTCCCTTCTTTTTGACGGATAAAGTCTATAATCCTTTTCTAGAATAACAAGCTCTAATAGGTCTTCATCAATTCATTACGACTCAAAGTGAAATCTTTGAATAGGAATAAGTTGCCATACAATCATTTATGCTATTAATAAAAGAAAAAAAGGTTTTGGTTATGAAATTAAAAATAAAAAGATCTATCTTATGATCTTGTAAATCTTAACATAACCATTGTCATATTCTAGCTGGAAATTTTCAAGATCAGTTTCATATATAATAAGTCTAGCAAATAAAGTGTCCTTTAAAGTTGGAGGAATCATTATTGCATTCTGTGGGGTTAGGTAAATTATCTGGGCAATTGATTGAAGGTCATATTGTATATTCTCATAAACAAAATTCTTGCCTTGTGGATTTTCAACTACGAAGTTGGATACCCCATATCTTTGATTGGCCTGCTCTATGTAGCAATAAGTTACTTTGTCATCTGTTACAAGATACAATCTAGTATCGCCGCTCTCATACACATATGTAGTAGTGGCACCGTTTTTTGAGGTGCCTCTGAAATAGAAGTAAGCAGTGCTGAAGACATTTCTCTGTATTACAGAATTTAAGACTCCTGTTTTGATAAGAAGACTTTGGTCTACTATTACATGTTTCATTGTAAATCTATTGCCTGTTTGCGCGTATGCAGCTTCTTCCATTGAAAGTAACCTTTGCAGTGCAGTTGAATCTGACGAAGCAAGTAATTCCGAATAGCCGCTTATCCAAGGGCCCATTCCTGTCCTCATTCCATCGGATATAGTTCGTCTATTCCCTACTGTTTGTGTCCAGTATCCATAGTCCCACCAGTTGCAAACAACTTCATCTTGCGGTGTATTACCATCTAGCCAGAGCAAAGCTGTAAGCCAGTTATCTGTAAGGTGCGGAACTAGACTAGTCTTATAGTCATTTGAGTTGTAAACAGAAATACCACTAAACGCAATAAGCACTATCGTAGCCAAAGCCAAAGCTTTCTTGGGATCAAGGTATTTTTGGGAAAATTCATATATTCCAATTATCCCCAAAGCCGCAAATATTGCCAGAGGAATTGCGAAGAAAAAGGCATTTCTTAGCATCTGATAAGCCATAAAAGCAGTAAATAAAAATGATCCTAAAAAGAAAAGATTTTCATTTGGTGACGTTTTATTTTTGATTTGATAAATAACATATATAACTCCAATCACGGCCAGTATTGGGAATACATAGAACTTGTCAATAACGTCTATAAATGTCATAGCCTGCCCCTGGCCAGATATCCCATGTACGTCAGAAAGTAGTAAGAAAGATAATATGTTGTATCCAAGGACAAAATATGCCGCAGCCAATAAAAGAGCGGACCATACAAACAAGGCTCCAAGATAGTATGTTTTGTTTTTAACAAAAGCTCTTGTCAAATGCATCAGTGCTCCGAAAGCAAGACCCATGAGGGAAAGTTCTATCCTGAGAGGGTCATTTTGATAGGGGGGTAATAGAACAAGAGATAATACTAGGCCTATAATTCCCGATAGGAGTAATACCCATGTTGATAAATCTCCCCTCAATCTGTCTTTTAAAGACAAAGCTTTCTTTTTTTCTTCAATAGCTACAAGCGGCTGCAGGATCACGTAAATCCCTATTATTATGGGTATGAAGAAAAAGTTCCCATATGAGTTTGCATAAAGATATATTGAGAGAACAGATAGAATACCGTAAATAGCCATAAATTTGATATTTTTTTCTCGGATAATCAATACTGCAAGTAAGAGGCATATCAAGAAGAAAGGAGCACCCAAAGTGTCCTTTTCCATAAATCCTCCGGTTGTCCTGTAAATAAAAGCGGGTATAATGGATAAAAAGAATGCTGATATCACAGCGAGATACTTATTCTTCCACACAAAAAGAACTATGAAAAACATTATAACAGAGCATATTAGGCCTAAAACAATTGGTAGCCCCATATGGACTTGTAAGAGGTCAATCCCAGTAATTCTTGAAATAAAGGATGTCAAAATTGGAACTCCTTGGACATCTTCTTCCAAAAAATATCTGACTACAGTTGGTGCCATCGGGTCTATTTTAGGCAAACCACCCATTAGATAGTAAGAAGCCTCCCTTAGGAAGTAGTATGTATCATAACTCATCATTATGCCGAATCGTAATGACCAACTCCTAAGGTATGCGCCAATAACAAGAGAAAAAGTTAAGAATAATCCTATTATATAATTCTCGTAAGGCAATTTAATCTTGTTTTCAATCTCTTTCATTTTTAAAGATTTCTTTTTCCCCATGATATGTCTTATCCCAAAATCATTTCCCGTGAGGAAATGTTATTGGGGCATGGCAAAGCTTAACGACAAAAAGATCGTTTGGATAATCAAAATGAAAGAGCGTGGCCTTAGTTCTAGCGAAATTGCCTTCA
>JBDKUY010000063.1:0-9213 GCA_039679445.1 Methanofastidiosum sp.
TCGACAAATTTTGGGAAATTGCCCAAAATTTGAATAAAAATCGAGTATCAATTGGAAGATTGGGATAGGCCAGCCGGAAAACTTCACAAATCAAAAAGAATGGAAAAAAAGACAAGTTAATCATAAATCTCTTAATTATATGTGAGTGGAGTGGGATGTAAGGTTTTCTTCCAATATTTGCTATGTTTATACAAGCCCTACCACCGCTAACAAGGACTCTATGAGTTTCAGAAAATACATTTCTTAATAAATCAAGATATTCTTCCAAACTCTGATTTTCATCATAATCTTTACCAACATTGTATGGGGGCGAAGTAACCATAAGATGAACTGAATTATCTGGTAACTCCTCCATTTTTTCACTTGATTTACAAAATATTTTGTTTAGATATTCAGGCGGAATAGGATTTTCATTTTCAATTGTTATTTTTTGGGGCACAATTTCTTCATAAAGTTTGGAGTTATAAAATCTTGAGGAATCATGATTTACTCTGGCAGTAACGCCAAATGAGCTAGTTTGTGTTCCGTTTCTCTTTGTTTTCATGTTAATTCTATTCTACATTTCTGGTTTTTATACCTTACCTCTGCGTCCCTTATTATATTCAATTGAGTGCTGCTTAGACCTCTGACTCTTCTAAAACCTTTTAAACAATCTATATTCATTTGTGACATGAAATACATAGTGGTGTGCGGAGACGGAATGGCAGACTATCCCCTAGAGGATAGAGGAAACAAAACAGTCCTTGAGCTTTCTGAAATCCCAAATATCAACATGATTGCAAGGGAGGGTGCCATGGGAGAATTAAAAACAGTCCCCAATGGATTTGAAGCTGGCTCTGACGTTGCAAATCTTTCAATTTTAGGTTACGATCCTAAACAGTACTATACTGGAAGAGGCCCTCTTGAGGCATATAGCATTGGAGTTGAACTTGAAGAAGGCGATATAGCATTTAGATGCAATATTATAACAGAAGAAAACGGAATTATAAAGGACTATTCCTCGGGCCACATCACAACACCTGAATCAACAGACCTCATAAAAAAAGTTTCTAAATCATTTGATATAGGAAAATTTTATCCTGGAGTAAGTTACAGGCATCTATTTGTCTATAAAGGGGATAACAGCTTTGTCTGCACACCTCCTCACGATGTAGTTGGGCAAAAAGTATCTGATAATCTAATCAAAGGTAAAAATGCAGATATACTGAACAAGATGATGCTTGACTCCAAAAAGATACTAATGGAGCACCCTGTCAACAAAAAAAGAATTTCTGAGGGTAAGAATCCAGGCAACATGTTATGGCTTTGGGGCCAGGGCAAGAAAATACCCATGGAGCCATTTTTCCAGAAGTTTGGAATGAAGGGTGGCGTAATCTCTGCTGTTGACTTGATAAAAGGGATAGGCTATGGCGCAAAAATGAAGGTCATTGATGTCCCTGGTGCAACAGGATTTATTGATACAAACTATGAAGGGAAAGCAGATTATGCTGTAAAAGCCCTAGATGATATTGACTTCATCTATATACATGTTGAAGCGCCAGACGAAGCAGGGCACTCCGGAGACCTTGAAATGAAGATCAAAGCAATTGAAGATCTGGACAAAAGAGTTGTCGGAAGGCTCCTAAATAAACTTGATGGAAAAGGCTTTGACTATAACATAAGTATAGTAGCGGATCACCCGACACCTATTAAGCTAAAGACACATGTGTCAGACCCAGTACCGTTTGCAGTTTATTCAGAAAAGATTCAGAAAGACAAGACTTCTTGTTACAATGAAAAAGAAGCAAAAAAAGGTAGATTCGGCTTAATCAACGGAAGTGAATTTATAGGACTTTTAAAGAAGCAATAATTACTTTTTTGTTTCTTTTTTGCTTTCTTTAGATTTGTCACTTTCTTTTCTAATAGACGCCCTAACCATCTGGATAACAGAACTATTTATCTGGTATTTTCCCTTTTCGCTTGTCAAAATGCCCATTGCAACTAACTCTTCCAGTTTAGTATACTGTTTTGTCACTGACTCTTGGGTGTCTTTTGCAAGCTGGATGTATGTCACTGGACCTCCGCCATACTTTTCAATGATTATTCTAACATCTTCCCTCAAATCTGAAGGAACTCTTCTGATGTATTCTTCAACTGATGATGGCCCAGTTAGAACTTTTGCAAGATATCTGTCATCTATAAACTCAACAAAGTTATCCCTTGTAGCTGTAAACAATGTGGTATGGAGGAGCTTTAGCAGTTCCCTTGGATTTCCCTTTGCCATACTGTTTGCAAGAACTATGGCGCTTTCCTCAAACGGGAAAAGTGGGTTTATTATTGATTTTTTCCTGTTGTACTCAAGCCTCTTCTGGACAAGTTTTATTGCCCTCTCATCAGTTAGGGGTTCTGAGAACAATTCATTATGGAGTCTTGCTACAAAGGCAGGATTAATTTCTCTTATCCTCTCATACGCATTATTGGTGCAGGCCATGATAAAGACGCTTGATTCAGGCATGTTGCTGATAAATTCCCTCAAGAACTCAAAGAAAAGAATAAGATCCGTATTTGAGGCCGTCAGGATGTTTTCCATTTCATCAACTATGAGTGCAGACCTCTTGTATTCTCCTAAATAATCTATTAGCTGATTTCCAATGTCTTGGGAATTATAATTTGCTCTTGTAAGTTCGGAATCTTCGTATTCCTCTACTACAGGGGCAGCTTTTCTCCCTCCGGAGAAGAATCTTTTTATTTTCTGGAAAAATGATAGGTTTTCTTCTTGGTATGGCTCTGCATAAGCCTCTTCTCCAAGCTCAGCAACTTCTTCAACAGGTTGTTCGACTTCCTCTTCATATTCAGAAAAATATGAGAAAATATCAAGCGTTGTTTTAATAATATCATTTGAGTCAATCTTTTGATAGATTGACATTCCGCCAGATTCTTGGATTAATTTATGGACACCTTTCAATCTCTGAGTTTTTCCTGATCCCAAAGGGCCAACAAGTGAAAGTGCTATCCCTGAATTTTCCCCAATAACATCCGAAAGAATATCTGCGATACGAGAATCTATCTCTTGAGAAACATGAATCTTTTCGATATCCCTTATAGCCTCAGATGATAGATCTGTAAAGGGGTTTTTTTCTAGTCCAAATCTCTCATATGAGGAAGAAACATCTATCTTAAACATAAGTATCCCATTATTACAGTTATTTATTAAAGATTACCATCTTTATACATAAGTTTGATTTATATTAAAAAATAATAATGTAAAAAACTATTTAAAGATTTCGGTAATCGTCTTTTTCTCCTTTATCTAATAAATATTTCAGTTTATGGAAAAAGTTATAAGTAATTTTATACTCTTTTTGTTAATGGCTTCTATAGAAACCCTATTATCCCAGTATTGGATGATAATATTTTCAGCATTAATTGTATTATTAGTATTACTAATTTTCCTTGTTAGATTTATTTCCAAGAAGAAAAAGAATCAGTCGGGAATTCCTGAGAATAAAGCAAAAGAAAATAAATCTATCTTTAGCTTTAACAAAGAAAAGGCAGCTGAACCAGAGGTAAAAAAAGAAGAATCAATAATACAAAAACATGACACATCTCCCATAACTATCCCAGAAGCAGCAGTTGAAACACCAAAAGTTCAAGAGCGAAGAAAGATCAATACTTGGACAGATTTTGTGATTGAAATCGATAATTTGACAAATAGCCTCGTAGACGCTAAAGCTCATGAATACTTTAAGATGAGTCAGATGTATAGAGATTTAACAAGATTCTATTTTGATAATATACAAAATCCCAACATTGGAAAAGCTGACATGGACAACGCTTGGAAAAAACTTGAAGTGTGTTACAGCAGAATCCAAAAACTTTTAGAAAATATTTAGGTGTTTAAATGAATAAAAAACTATTGGCAATTTTTTTACTTAGCATACTATTCACTGGTTCATTACCAGTTTTATTATCACAAGAAGATGGAAAATCTATTACAATAAAGGTACCGGCAGTTAAAAGGACAGATTCTGGACTAGAGGGTGCAGTTTTTGATGCCACAGTTCTAGTAAAACCTGGTACTGGGAGGGTCTTTGTTGATACCTGGCCACTTTCTGAACTTGATACACAGGCTTCTTGCAGATTTGCTTCTGTAGTTGCTTCAGACATACTAAAGGTACCACATTCAAAATATGATTATTTTTATACAATTAGGGCAGATTCACCCATAATTGGTGGCCCTTCGGCCGGAGCGGCACTTACTATAGCCACTATAGCCTCAATTAAAGGGCTTGATATAGATCCAGAGGTCATGATGACTGGTATGATCAATCCTGACGGCACTGTAGGTCCTGTTGGGGGTATATTGGAGAAAATAATGGGCGCAAGTGCGAAAGGAATAAAGGTATTCCTTATACCAAGGGGCCAATCTGTCATTCAAATAATTGAAGAGGATAAAATTGATACTGTTAACGTAATTGAGCATGCAAAGAGTCGTTGGGGAATAACTGTTATTGAAGTTGATGATGCAGTAGATGCACTATGGTATTTTACAGGTTATAGGATAAAAGAGGATAAGCCACCCGCTAACGTTGTTGTAAATACTGATTTTGTCAAATCACGAGCGCTTTCTGAGTTTGTCGTGGTAGAGAAACTTTCTATGACTACAAACCATAAACTAAATTCTGAGACTATAGGTTACAGAGAATATCAAACGCTAAATGATTTTTTAACTCGGGCAAATTCAAATATGGAAAAGGCAAAAGAAAATCTTTCCGAAAAGAGATATTACAGTGCCATGAGCAATATCTTTAATGCTAAAATACAGTTGAACTATATTAGCGATTCAATAGATGTTATGGCAAATAAGGATTCAACTATTGTCAAAAATAAGATTGAAGCAGCCCAAAAAGAATTAGATGAAGCAAATCAACTAATAACAAATGAATCGGCAAATATCCGAGGCATTACTTCATTTGAATGCCTCGCGGCATCTGAAAAAAGAGTCATTGAAGCTGAGAATTTAATAGCAGATGCTTGGAAAAATTTCTACAATCAAAAATATTACGATGCTATTTATTATGCAAACTTTGCTCAAGAAAGAGCAAAAACTGCAAAATTGTGGATGGATGTAAGCAAGGAAAATTCTAAAGGGGAAACCATAATTGACGAATCGCAAATTAAGTACAATGCAAGCCAGAGAATTGAGGACGCAAGACTAAGTCTTGTTTACGCACAAACTTTAATTGGCCAGAATACACTGCTTACCCAAAGTGCCGAGTTACTCACAACAGCTGAGAATGAATATGAAAAAGGAAAATATGCAGCCGCTATTTTTGATGCTATTGACAGCAAGGTGAGATCTAGTGTTTCAATTGAGCTATGGTCTTCAGGAGAAGAAGTGATAAAACAAAGACTTGAAAGGGCAAAACAAGAAGCCGGGGGAGCAATCTATCTTGCAAGAAAAGACGGTGGAGAGCCTTTAATGGCTGAAAGTTACTTTGAATATGCCTCTACATTTGAAGAATCTGATAAGATAAACTCAATAATTCTTTATAAATACTCTAAAGGCGTGGCATTTGCACTTAGATTCTTAGAGCCTCTAGAAGAAGTGTCTCCACAACAAGAGGTACAAATTGAAAAATCTTCAACTGTGACAACAACTAAATCCTATGCTAATGTTGGATACTTTATTGTAGGGTTAATGATAGGATTAATAATTGGCGGGATAGCCATATTTTATACAAAAAGAGAAATTTATAGATAAAAAAATATTTTTTAAATTTCTCCTCTATCTTTAGTTCTTATAGTTCCTTCTAGAGTTACGCCGCCACCTATCTTTATTGAGCCTCTGTACTCTATTCCCTCGCTGATATGTGTTCCATCCATTAAAGTAACTGAACCATCTGAAAGAACCTTGCTAACATTGCAATTGTGACCTATTGTAACATTTCCTTTTGCTTTGATTGTCTTGGCATCGCTGTTGGCACCCAATATTACGTCTCCATCTGAAACTACATCTTTCATTACTTTGCTGTTCTCGCCAATTGAGACATTTCCATTTGCTTCAAGTTTTGTTTTTATTATCGCTTCGCTGCCTAAGAATACGTCTCCGCCAGCAATAAATTCGCCGCCAATTTTTATCCTTTCTCCACCTTTAATGTCACCGGTGGTTTTGATTGAAACAGGTATGACGCTACCATTTGAAATAAAAGCATTGCCTGCAAAAATCTCTTCCCTGATTTCAGCTTCTTCACCCATTATTAGGGATCCGTCACATTTTACAGCTCCCTGGACAGTGGTCCTGTCGCCAAGTGTAACATTCTTTCCGGCTATAATATCTCCCTTAATAAGGGCATCGTTCTCAATTTTTACATTCTCTTTAGTTTTCAGTCCACCCTTTACAATTACGCCTTCACTTATTTCAATGTCCTTCTCAAAGGCATCCAAAACTATTACTTTACCTCTTTCTGTTTCTTCCATCTGCCTGTTGAGTTCTTCGTTTATTGATTTTACCCTTTCTAGTTCTCTCTGAACATCTTCGATTAACTCTTCTTTTTGTCTTATCTCAATGATTTCCTTTGATCTCTCGTTGTTTAATTCGCCTTTGTATTTGTCTCTTTCCTCACTTATCTCTTTTATGACATCGTGAGTTCTTTCTTCAACTTCCCTATATTTATCTTCAGCTTCTTTTAGTTTACTCATGAAGTCCTGATTTTCTCTGGTAATCTTTTCAAATTTTTCTTTGATAATCTCTATGTTTTCATATTCTTCTTCATAAACCTTAAGTTGCATCTTGAGAGCCCTGTTTTCTTTTTCAATTTCTTCTATATTCTGCGTGAGTATACTCAATTTTTCATCTTTTTCATTACTACCACCAAAAAGGCCCATTTAAACTCCTCCTAATATATAATAAAATGCCGATAAGCAGTATATATATCTTTTTATTTAAATCTATTTCTCATATAGTTCTAATAGTATACCATGAGTGCTTTTAGGGTGTACAAAAGCCATTTTAGACCCACCTGCACCTTTTCTTGGAGTTTCGTCAATAAGTTTTACTCCTTTTTCTTTCATAAATCCTATGCTTTTTTCTATATTATCGACTAAAATTGCAATGTGGTGTATCCCTTCTCCTCTTTTTTCTATAAATTTTGCAACTGGCCCATCCGGTGAAGTTGGTTCCAAAAGTTCAAAATGAACGCCCCCTATATCAAGGAATCCAACCTTGACTTTCTGCTCAGTGACTTCTTCTATATTGTCCACTTTTAATCCAAGAGCATCTTCATAAAAACTCAATGAATCTTCTAAATTATTCACAGCTATCCCGATATGGTCTATTTTTTTTATCATTAAAGCACACCTCAAATTAACTTTTTTAATCGCGGAATTAATTCTTCAATAATCATGTAAGGGTCTTTTTCTCTATTTGCTATCTTTTTAGCAAGTTCTTCCATTTCTTTTTCACTTATAGTATTGTATAGATTTTTAATAAATAGATTCTGAAGTATATTTACTAATTCAGTTTTACCTCTAATTATCCTCTTTTGCTCACGGTGTCCTGATTTAATCAAATACTTATAATGATTTTTTATTGATTCATAAAGATCATTTGCGCCATCATCTTTATTCCCGAATGTTTTTACTATGGGCGGGGCCCATTTACCTTTTTTCTCTGAAAGTTCTAGCATCATTCTGATTTCTATTATACATTTCTCAACGCCCTCTATGTCAGCCTTATTGACGGCAAATATGTCACCAATTTCCATGATCCCTGCTTTTAGTGTTTGGACGCTATCCCCCATACTTGGAACAGAAACAACAACAACAGTATCTGCTACCTTGACAATATCAACTTCTACCTGCCCTGCACCAACTGTTTCAATTATAATCACATCTTTTCCGAAGGCGTCAAGTGCTTTGATTGTATTACCTGTCGCTTCGGAAAGCCCTCCAAGATTTCCCCTGGTTGCCATACTTCTAATAAAAACATCTTTGTCTGTATAGTGTTGTTTCATCCTTATTCTGTCTCCAAGAATAGCACCGCCTGTAAAAGGGCTCGTGGGGTCAATAGCAATGACTCCTACTTTAAGGCCGTCATTTCTGTAATAGGATACTAACTTATCAACAATACTACTCTTACCTGAACCGGGGGGTCCAGTTATCCCTAAAATGTGGGCTTTGCCAGTTAAATTATGTATTTGAGGAATAATATAAGCAGAAGAAGAGGAATCATTTTCCATTAAAGTAATAATCTTCCCAAGTGCCCGTCTGTCACCAGATATCATACGTTTTATTAGTTCATCAAACGAGTTCATTTTAGGCACTCTTTATTATTTATTAGTCATTTCTTTTATGTAGGTGACAATTTTCTCAGTACTCGTTCCAGGCCCAAATATTTTCTTAACCCCAATGTCTGTAAGATAAGGCATGTCATCCTCAGGGATAATGCCTCCGCCAAAAATAGGAATATCTTCCGCACCCTCTTTCTTTAGAAGGTCTATTACTTTTTTAAACAGGTGATTATGTGCTCCCGATAAAATACTGAGCCCTATAGCATCCACATCCTCTTGTAAAGCTGTTTCCACAATGCTTTCAGGAGTCTGTCTGAGTCCAGTATAGATTACTTCCATTCCTGCATCTCTCAAAGCCCTAGCAACTACCTTCGCCCCTCTATCATGGCCGTCAAGTCCTGGCTTTGCTATCAATATTCTTAACTTTTTTTCTGGCAATAAAAGCCCCCCATTTTCATATAAAGGATATAATCTTAAAATAGTTTTCGGTTAGTATCCATTTATTGTAAGATTCATTATATTATATGGGTTTAAAATTAATTTTATCAAAAAAGATTAATTAATATATTATTCTTCATCGTAGTCTTCTTCAGGAGTGAAGAGAGGCTGCTCATCGTCTCTGTCCTCTACAGGAAAGTTAATCTGTGGTTCAATTATATTTATCTCCTCCATTTCAAACGACTGACCGTGTCTTTTACTCGTCCAGAAAAATAGTATTACTTGGTATATATAAGACTTATCTCTAATATATCTAGGATATTATACTTTATAATTTTTACTTTAAAGGCGTCTTGCCCAATATTTGATTGTTGTGTAATCTGCTAAAAATTTCGCCTGTTATCAAATGATGAGTTTTCTACCTCCTTGTCAACTAGTTCCATAAAATTTCCCAATACTACGGGCTCAAGCTTTCGCCAGAAAGCTTGTTCTGGCGTTTCAAGAT
>JBDKUY010000064.1:0-4843 GCA_039679445.1 Methanofastidiosum sp.
ACGGAATTGTTTTTTCCTTGTAGGTAAACGGATAAAGAATCATATTTACATTCCTTTTAGTTTCTGCCAATAATCTGAACTATTCTTGGTACTGGCTTTTCAAAAATTCTTGAGTTTTTCTCTTGACTGTAAATTTTTCTGCGGAGATGTCAATAGCGTAGAACTTTGCTTCTGAGCTTTTGTCATCAAGGTAGCCATACATAAGTGATGTAAGTTCTCTTGATTCTGATTTTCTTAGGATCATCTGTAGAAAAGCTGCATATTCATAATTCTCAGTTTTTGGATTTTTGGCAATGATGTTGTATATAAAATCTGTATATCTCCCGACACTGTCTCCTAGATCAAACTCATAGAAGTTTGTTGCCTCTATGTATTCCTTGGGGTCTGTTATATGGTATGTTGTGTATGCATCAGAGACATAGTGGAAATAATCATCTGGCGCCCTTAACTGAGACCTTATTTCATCAGGTATTTCACTGCCATCTTTGATCCATGGGTATATATTTAGATATAAATCTTTAAAGACATCGTTAGGCCCAACATAATAGATTGATACTTCACCAGTTCGCACATTTGTAAGGGCTTTGGCAACGTTTCTCTTGTAATCAAGGTTTACATAGGGCATGTAACTTGCCGAGTCTAGCCTTAGATTATAATCTGTTAAGAAGTAAGGCTCTCCATTGTATAACACTATGTAACTATCAAGATCCCTTTCAAATTCTTCTGGCAGATAAATTGAATTTCTCTCATTTAAAGACCTGTATGGAACATAATCCAAAGATGCGTATTCTGCCCAGACACCGTAACCCTCGAGCCTAAACAAAACTAATCCACTCACATTGATTGATTTGACGTCTAGCGTTTGAAGATTGTCGCCAAGGTTTGTCTTCCTATCCTCCGCTAGGTACATGTTTGTTGCATAGGAGTTGGTGGTCACAGTCTCTATCTCATTCCCATTTGAATAGGTATAATCAACCTGGCCCTCTCCAAAGTAAATCTTTGAGGGTATGTTAGTTATTTCTCTTGTATTTGAGTCCATAATAATTATGTCGTCTGTTCCAACGTAGAATAAGTTCTGATTGTAGAAGTTGTCAGTAACAGGTGTTTCTGGTTTTATTGTCTTGTAGGTGGCCCAATATATCCTTTTTTCTTTTGGATCAAGAAAAAGATCTGTGTCGGATATAAGGTAGTACCTAGGGCCAAGTTTAGGTCTTGCAAGAGTATAGGCTGTGACATAGTCCCACACTCTGACTCTATCTATCAAGTATTGATTTTCCTTCAAGAAGTCCTGAACCTGGATATTCTTAAGTTCGGTCTGGGGCAATATATCCACACTGATTCTCTCCACATTTTCAACATAGGATACCCATCTGTTTGAGTCTATTTCCCTCTGTATGTAAGGGGTGTTTAGCAAAGGATTTCCAGCAATACTTCTATCAAGCAAGAATCCTTTCACACCGGCAGCTGCTGTTGGTGAAATAATCAAAAGTATTACTGCAAGTGCTATAATCCCACGTTTGCTCAAGAACCTCTTCTTATAATCTTCAACGTTTGTCTCTGTGAATCTCATATCTGCTATGTTCTTCAATGTGGGCATAAACACCAGAGCAATCACAAGTAATGCTGCCTTGACTATGCCTGGCACAAACAACGCTATCAAAGATATGCCACTCATTATTCCAAGTTCTGTTCTATCCCTTGAGACTACAATATTCATTATTCCAATACCTGCAAGAATTAAAGATTCAATAATCCAACCAATTTGCAAGAAATCAAGTATTCCAAACTTGACGTAATCTGGATTATTGATATAGAATGTCAGGACATTGCTGAAGAAGAGGAGTACAGAAAAGGTAACTAGGGCCAGAAATAAAATTACTGCTGTTATAGTCATATGTGTTTTTTCTAAAACAATTTCTTTTGGCTCTTCCCTTATTGTTCCATCCTCAAACACTCTGCCCAATCTATTGGCCCTTTCAACGAAAAGATTTGCTATGTAAGGCAGCGCTATGACTAAAGTCAAAAGTGTGAGGATACCTTTTCCAATATTTATCATGTTGATATAAAGGTAGCTTTGATAGAAGCTGTCTGTGTTATATATAAAGTCCATGATAAGTGGCCTTGTTATTTCAGGTAACTCTTGGAGGTATAATTCATATCTTAGATAAAGCATAGGTGCTGGCATAAAAATGAAGATCAAAAAGAATATCAAAAGATAGATAAGTTTTCCAGCAAAATTATTCCCCACTTCATGCTTTATTAGGTTCCTAAGTGGCGTCACCAAGAACATTATTAGAAACACGATAAGTGCCAAGACCAAACTCCAGACCACACTTATCATATACAGGGATAGTTTTACCATAAACTGCTCATAGAACAATGTGTAGAGGACTTTCAAGTTAAAATAGAGTGGAATTCCAAAGAAGTATCCGATTATTAGAGCAAAAACAATGAAATATAATAATCCTTTTGGGTTAAACCCCTTCCCATTTTTTTTAGATTCTTTCTTCATAATACCCAATAAGATTTTACCCTTTAAATAATTTACCCGGGTAAATGGCAAAGTTTTAATAAATTATTTTTACTAAACTCTTTAATACTCTATTGATGACGAAATTAGGTTATAATATGAAAAGTAATCTTGTTTATTTGAAACATATACTCGACCTGGTTAACAAAATAGAGGATTTACAAAATTTGTCAAATATGAAGATTTTATGAAAAGTAATCTTATAAAAAGTGCAGTTATTCTTAATCTTGAAATCATTGGCGAAACCTCAAAGCACATACCATCTAGTATCAAAGAGAAAGATTCATCCTTTACTTGGAACTACTTTGAAGAATTAGGTGGTAGATTAACTCAATACTATTATAAAATTGATTTAGATCAAGTATGGGAAACAGTAAAGTTTAGAGTTCCCGAATTGAAAAAGAATTTATTGGATCTACTTGATAATTTGGAGGAATAAAGCCCAACTATTAGAAGTACTTTATCTTAAAGACACATCCCCAGAATAGACCTTGGTTTCTCTTTCTTTTGTCTTTAAGATTAATGCCCCGTTCTCATCGATATCTTTTGCCAAACCTTCATAAGTTTCATTAATCCCAATAATCTTGACATTTTTACCAAGTGTATCAGAATTATCTTTCCATCTCTCAATAATTTGATTTATGTGGCCATCTAGATATTCCTGATAAATCGAATCATAATGCTCTAAAAAGGACTTCAAGAATAGCTTAACTGATGCCTCTTCTTTCATTTCTATTTTTAGCGAGGTTCCGTTTTCTGGAAGAATCTCTTTTTCTGTATTTAGATTTATCCCAACCCCAACAACGATATAATTTATCTTCTCCATATCTGAAGATAGCTCTGTGAGTATGCCTGATATTTTCTTACCCGATATTAATACATCATTGGGCCATTTGATCTTTGCATTTAATTTGCCATCCATAGAATTTAATGTTTCAACTAGTGCCAAAGAAGATACTAAAGTCAATTGAGATGCTTTTTCAGGTGAAACATTTGGCTTAAGAATAAATGATACATAAATTCCCCCTTTAGGCGAATACCACCCTCTTCCTCTTCTGCCACGACCAGATGTCTGCATCTCCGATATTACAACTGTCCCTTCGTTTTCTTCCAACGCTATCTGCTTTGCCTTGTTATTGGTCGAATCTATTTCTTCAAAGAATAGGATTTTTTTCCCAATAATCTTTGTATCAAGCAATCTTTCTAGTTCAAATTCTATTTGTTTTTCAGGAGATTTGATAAGTTTGTATCCTTCGTTGGTCTTTGACTCAATTTCATATCCAAGCTCTCTAAGCTTTTTGATATGCTTCCATATAGCTGCCCTTGAAATACCAATCTCTTTAGATATTTCTTCTCCAGAAACATAACTGCCTTTTTTCTCAAGGATTTCAAGTATCTTTGACTTCATTCTTTCACCGAAGAAAAATTAAAGTAAATTTCTGCGCCGGTATTTAATTTTATGCTTAATCTGTGGTCTCCCAGATCACTATATTCAATTTCTTTTTGGATGATTCTTTTTTCATTTGTTTTTACAAATTCATTTCCTTCCAAGATTTTATTCCCATCGATATAAACAATGTAAGAATAATTTTTGTCTACACCTTCAAGATTTTCTATAGTGAAATCAAAATAGATGAGTCCATTTGTTTTTTTAGTATAGTTATACAAAAGTATTGATTTATTATTAATCAAGTTAACGGTGTATCCTTTTCCCTTAGCAAAAAAAGTATCTCCCGGATAATATGAATTTAGACCATCAAGAGTAACTGCACCATTTTTTATTTTTAATTCGGCACCTTCAAGATTTGAAGCATTGTTATCATTTTCTAGTATTGTAGTATTGAAGTAAAGCCTTGTGAAACGCTCTTCAGAAATTTTGACCTCGCTAAAAGACAGAAGAACAAATGCAGAAACAAAGATGAAGGAAAAGGCTAATGCATATAGTACATACCTATCATTCACTTATCTCAAACCCATCTTCCTTTGATTTAATACGATTTTCATCCATCAGGTCTTTTATGGCAAGCTCAACGTCGAGCTCATCAATACTCAAAACATTTGATATCTCTGACTTTGATATTTTAGGATCGGTCTTTAATAGCTCATAGACACTTTCCTTTATCTCTTCTTCATCAACGTCTTCGTAAAATGACATATCGCCTTTCTCTTTTCCAGTTTCGTTTGTTAGTGCTTCTCCAGAGACCTCTTCCATAAGCTCTTCTATCTCTGTCTCTTGGAGCGCTTCTTCAACTTCTGTGATATTTACTTCTTCAGTCACTGCTTCGTAAGTCTCTTCTTTTTGGTAAGGGACAG
>JBDKUY010000065.1:0-36171 GCA_039679445.1 Methanofastidiosum sp.
CCGTCAAGCGTTCTTATGGAGAAGCAGTCAAATCAAGAAGAAGTGACATGTTGGTAAAGGAGGCAATGATTAAGTTTCTGCTTTATGCAACAGTTCGACAGATTGCATAAAGCACTGCTTCTGGAAAAGGACAAATAGTTTATAGAGATAGTTGCCAGAAGTGCTGAATTATGCAACCATGCACAACTTATGACAAAATACTTAAATCATGTGTATATTAACTATTTTAGATGTTTTTATGTCCATAAAAAACCCAAAGACTCTCAGGGAAAAGACAAGATATGTCAGTTTTAAAATAGGGGGAGGGAAAGACTTTAAAAGAGAGGACCTAGTTAAAGCTATCTGGAATTCAGCCATTGATTTTTTAGGAGAGTTTGGCGCTTCTGAAATAGGTCTTTGGGTTAAAGAATACGACGATAGTAATAAGTGTGGCATAATAGAAAGCAATATAAAATCATTACACAAAGCTATATTTATACTATCACTTACTAAATCTGTAGGTAAAGAAAAAGTTAATATACTGCCTCTTTGTGTATCAGGGACTATAAAGGGGTTAGAAAAAAATATCAAGCCTAAGGTTAATTAGTTTATGGAGGTAAATAAATGGCATTTGTTCCACCCGCATCTGGATATGACCGGGCAATCACCGTTTTTAGTCCAGATGGAAGTTTGTATCAGGTTCAATACGCTGGCGAGGCTGTAAGAAGGGGAGCCACCGCTATAGGTATTAAATGTAATGAAGGAGTCGTCCTTTGTGTCGACAAGAGAATCCCTTCAAGGCTTGTTGAACCGGAATCATTTGAGAAGATATTTCAAATAGACGATCATCTTGCTGCAGCGACATCAGGAATAATAGCAGACGCAAGGATACTAGTCGATAGAGCTAGAATTGAAGCACAGACTCATACATTAAGCTATGATGAAAAGATGTCTGTCATGATGTTGGCAAAGAAGATCGGAGACTTAAAGCAGATGCACACACAGTATGGCGGATTAAGGCCATTTGGTGCTTCTTTGATTCTTGCAGGTATCAATTCAGAAGGGCCTCAGATATTTGTTACTGAGCCTTCAGGAGCTTATCTTGAATGGAAAGCAACAGCCATAGGTGCTGGAAGATCCGTTGCAATGGAGATATTCGAAAAAGAATATTCCCCAGAAATATCAATTGAAGATGCAATTATACTTGCTTTAAGAGCCCTTAAAAAATCAATCGAGGGAGATTTAAGCAAGAGCAATGTTGAAATGGCTGTAATAAGCATGGAAGATAAGAGATTTCAGAAAATGGATGAAGAGAAATTAAATCTCTATATAGAGAAAGTTAAAGCGATTAAGGAAGAGGAGGATAAGGAGTAGATTGTTTGATATCTCTAGACGATGCAGTTACTGCAAAATATAAGTACCAGGGTGAACATTTTGAGATTTTAGTCGATCCCAAAAAAGCCCAAGAATTTAAGGGAGGAAATGAAGTAGATGATTTCCTCGCCACAAATTTTATTTTTAAAGATGCCGACAAAGGAGATAAAGCGTCTCCAGACTCTCTTAAAAAGGCATTTGGTACAGATAGCGTTAATGAGATTTCAAAAATTATTCTTAAGAAAGGAGAAATACACCTTACTACCGATCAGAGAAGGGCAATGATGGAAAACAAGAGGGCCCAGATTATTTCCTATATTTCAAGACATGCTATAAATCCTCAGACAGGCCACCCGCACCCACCCCAAAGAATAGAAAATGCCTTAGAAGAGGCAAGGGTCCAAATAGACATGTACAAGAGAACTGAAGACCAGATTAAGCAGATAATCCATGTATTGGCACCAATAATACCTATTAAGATTGAAAACAGGAGAATTGGAGTCAAAGTGCCTGCGGAGCATGCACCTAAAACAATGGGATTTGCAAAAAATCTTGGTACTATTATTAAAGAGGAATGGGGTAGAGATGGCTCTTGGATGTTTGTAATTGAAATACCAGCTGGATTGCAGGACGACCTTTTCATTAAGTTGAACAGCGCTACAAAAGGAAACGTAGAGACAAAGATAATGGATAAATGATACGGAGAGATAACATTGGAATTTTTAGTTAAGGATAGATCGATTGTCACGCCAGGTATGGCTATTGCAAAAGGGCCTTTTAGATATGAATATGGGGTTGATAAATTTGAGGATACAATAATATCCTCTGTTTTAGGAATAGTCTATATTGAAAATGACGGCGTTAAGGTAGTTCCGCTTGAAGGCAAATATATGCCAAAAAGGGGTGATGATGTAATTGGGACAGTTGTAAGCATAAATCCTCTAAGTTGGGATTTGGATATAAATGCCCCTTACATGGCCAATCTTCATGTTCAGGATGCTTTGAGGTATGTCAAGGACACTTCAAATCTTGAGAGGATATTCAAAGTAGGCGATGTAATTTATGCAAATGTTAGAGATGTCGGAGAATCTTCAGACATTGTTTTACAGTCAAAGGAAAGACCTTACGGTAAAATGAAATGGGGGAGAGTTGTAAATATTCATGCTACAAGGGTCCCCAGAGTAATTGGTAAAAAAGGATCTATGATTAAGTTATTGAAACAAATGACCAAATGCGAGATTATGGTCGGTCAGAATGGCAATATATGGATCAAGGGCGAGAGACAAATGGAAGATATTGTTGAGAGAGCCATTCTTAAAATTGATAGAGAAGCCCATATACCAGGGCTAACAGACAGAATAAAAAAAATACTTGAAACTGAATTATCAAGATAATATTAGGTGTTATATATGGAGAAAGACATAAAGTTCTTTACTAATGGCAAGAGAATCGACGGAAGAGCCGTTGATGAATTGAGAAACATAAAGATAGAAGTTGGAGTTTTTAAAAGAGCAGATGGCTCATCTTATATTGAATGGGGCGGAAATAAGATTTATTGTGCCGTTTATGGCCCAAGAGAAGCTTACCCCAGATTTCTTCAAAAGTCAGACAGGGCCATATTAAAGTGCAGATACAACATGGCCTCTTTCGCAGTTGAAGAGAGAAAAAGACCTGGCCCAAGCAGAAGGGGGGTAGAAATAGGTAAAGTAACGCAAGGCGCATTAGAACCTGCTTTGTTATTAGAAAATTTCCCAAAATGCATGGTTGAGGTTAATATTGAAGTTATCCAAGCAGATGCTGGAACAAGATGTGCAGGAATAACTGCTGCATCAGTGGCACTTGCTAATGCAGGAATACCTATGAAAGAATTGGTACCCGCATGTGCAGCTGGGAAAGTTGACGATAAGATTGTGTTGGATCTCTGTAAAGAAGAGGATAACTACGGTCAAGCAGATTTACCATTGGCACTTCTTCCAAGAAGAAACGAGTTCAGTCTTTTACAGATGGACGGAGACCTATCCGAAGAGCAGCTTGAAGAGGCTTTAGACCTCGGTAGGAAAGGATGTCTTGAAGTATATGAAATTCAAAAGGAAGCGCTAAAGAAAAAATATGTAACGGAGGATGTGGCAAATGAGTAGTGTTCTTTCAGATATTAAGAAAGAGTATATGATAAGCCTCTTGAAGAACGGTAAGCGTGAGGATGGAAGAGGCCTTAATGATATGAGAGATCTAAAGGTCGATCTTGGAATTGTAAACAAAGCCGAAGGGTCATGCTTCGTTCAAATTGGAGACACAAAAGTGATTGCTGGAGTAAAGTGTGAAACCGGAGCACCATTTTCTGACACCCCCAATCAAGGAGTTTTTACAACTAATGCAGAATTAATCCCAATGGCATCCCCTGACTTTGAGGCAGGCCCACCAAGGGAAGATGCAATAGAACTTGCAAGAATAGTTGACAGAGGCATCAGGGAATCAGGCGCCATTGACTTCCAAAAATTAGTCATTAAAGAAGGAGAGCTTGTCAGGGTCTTGTTTGTTGATATCCATATAATGGATTACAACGGAAACCTATTTGACGCAGCTGGAATTGCAGCAATAGGCGCTCTTTACAATACTAAAATGGCAGTATTAGACGAAGAAGGAAAGAAAACAGAAGAACTAATGCCTTTACCAATGAAAAAAATTCCTGTACCTTGTACATATGCAAAAATAGCAGATTCAATCTTATATGATCCTTCAATGGAAGAGGAAAGTGTAATGGATTCAAGAATTACTGCTACAACTGAAGACAGTGGAAGAATATCCGCAATGCAGAAAGGGGACGTAGGAAGCTTTAAAAAAGAGGAGATTTTAGACATCGTCAGACGATCAAAGGTGAGGGGCGACGAAGTTAGGGTCCTTCTAAAAGAAAAATTCTCTGAAATGAGGTGATGTTCATGGCAGTTTCAAATAAGTCAAGCAGTGCAGGAAGATTTGGGCCAAGATATGGTAGAAAAATTAGAGTTAAAATATCTAACATTGAAGCCCAGATGAGACAGAAACATAAATGTCCACAGTGTGGAAGAAAATCTGTGAAAAGAATAAACACTGCAATATGGCAATGCTCAAAGTGTGATACTACTTTTGCCGGAGGCACATATCTTCCAGATACGCCTGTGGGAAGAGTTTCACAGAAGGCATCTTTAAAGTAGGAAGTGAATAGTTGTATAAATGTATTGAATGTAAAAGAGTACTCACCCCTACAGAACTTGATGATATAAGGGGGATTAAATGCCCCTACTGTGGTAACAGGATATTCATCAAGATGAGGCCTGAATTGGCAAAGACAGTGCAAGCACGTTAATATGATGCTTATCTCAACTTCTAGGAGGCCATCAACTAGGACTAGGTCCTTTGTTAAAGAGCTACTAGGAGTTATACCTCTTTCTTTTCAAGTTACAAGGGGTAAAAAATCTATTGAAGAGTTAAAGGATATTGCTGTTCTTAAAGGCTGCAGAAGATTGATGATAGTTGAATCAAAGGATGGAAATCCTTCTGCACTTTCTTTTATGCACATTGACAAGAAAGACTGGAAATGGCTAGGTGTTATAGATATTACAGTATCTCTCAGAAGGGAAATGAAAATAAATCATAAGCTAGTGTCATTTGATGATGATTTACCTCTTTTAATAAAAGGTGAAAAGGATGACTCTTTTGACTTTGTCAAAGAGATGTTCTTCTGCAATGATTATGATGAGAATCTAGAAGGCTCTGTTCTTTTATGGAATGGCGGATTTATCAACTTCATAAGAGATGAAGTTTCTGACCTTCCAATCGGTCCCAAAATTAATGTATCAAAATGGAAGCGTTTAATCTGATGTCAGTAACTAAAAATAAATCTAGAGGGGTCCGAGCTGAATATGAAGTCAAGAAATTTCTTCTTGAGAATGGTTATTTTGTCTTCAGCAAAAGAGTAAGCCAGAGAGGGCCTGACATCATAGCAATAAAAGGTGAAAAGACAATAGTAATGGAGGTCAAAAACACCAAACTTTCAAGCATCAAAATCAAAAACTCACAGATTAAATCGCTTTTAGACACAGCCGCTGAAATATCCAAGAAGACCGTTCTTTCCCCAAAAACAATCCTTGGGGTAAAATTTTCTTCAAAAGAGGGTGGGTGGACCTTTATTTCAATTGAAAATCAGATTTATGAGGATAAAATTATAAAAAAACAACATGAAAATCTATTAGAATTAAGCAAAGGCTTAAAAAGTTTTATTTAACAAATAGAGAAAAGAGAGGGTTAGATGCAAGGAGAATCAAATACATTTTATTCAAAAGGATCTAAAAAATTCAAGCAAAAAATATATTCTAAAAAAACTAAAAAATTGAACATGGGAAGAGTTTCAGACTTTAAATGGGATTTAAATCAAGTATTAAACAAAATGCCTGAAGATAAAGCAGGTCTTATCCGTGGGCCATTATATGCCAAAGCTTCAAAGATAGGTTTTGACGAGGCTAAACAGTTCTTAAAGGACAAGGAAGATGAAGGGCTAATAGACAAGGATATTGCGTTAGATATTCTCCGAGTTCTTTCCAAATACTCAAAATTTAGATAATCTTTTCTCTGATACTTTAATATGCCAATTCTAGATGGATTTAACATTTTTAAAGTAATAAATTTATATTCTGGATTATCATTAGACTAGAATATACCGGGTATGGGTCTTACTGATAAAATGTCTTACAATCCAAAAAAAGATTACTATGAAATGATCGGGGGTATAACACCCTCATCTAACTTAAGGGAGATTAAGAAAGCTTACAGGAAAAAAGCCTTAGAGTACCACCCGGATAGGAATCCAGGAAAAGAAGACTCGGTAAAAAATAAGTTTCTCGAATTAAAAGAGATTTATGGAACACTCATTGACAAAGAGAAAAAAGCAGAGTATGATAAATATAGGGAGAAATTTTTATCCGCTAATAAACCTCTAAATTATGAAGGTCGTCCTAGATGGACCTATACAACAGATGTAGATGTTGACTCTTTAGGTCTTGACCCAATCCCGAGAACTTTTGTGAAGAGCAGACCTTACGTAGTATATGATTATGCAAAAAATTCAAAGCAAGGTTATATCAGGATCATTATCTACTCGGCCATGTTCATAATGGTTTTAGTCACCATATACATGCTGAGTCTTCTTAGCCAATAAGAGCCTTCTTTTCGATATACTTTTCGATCATCTTCGCATTCAACAAGGGAAGTTTCAAGCTTGTCAGTGTTTTTTCTGCGGCAACTCTCTTCAAGATTTCAGTTGCATTTGGATCCGGGGATATTCTTTGAAGGCCAGAAAGAAAATCAGGAGAGTTTAATTTAGAGAGGGTCGAAGCAATATCTTCTTCTTTAAATCTGCCCTTCTTTGGTATTATATCTTCTACAAGCCCGTCAAGAGATTCCATATCAAATTTATCTGACATGTAGTCATAGATTTTATTATTGAAAGATTCCCTCATGGACAGAAGAAGCATCGCTATATCAAAATCTTCTGTAAGCTCTTCAACTTCCATCCTCTTGACGCATTTCCAGCCACTATAGTTACCGAGAAAATGGACCATCTCCTTGCCAGAGACGACTGTGCTCCCCTTATCTTCAATAGGTTTCTGCTCGAGATACTTATCAAGGACATCTGGTGTAAGCCTTTCAATCCCTAATCTTCCTAAGACCATTTCAGTAAGTATACCTTTTGTAATATCCTTTGCTTCCTTTATATTTGCAATTTCTGATAATTTTTTTGTTGTCGTGGGGGATTTTGCTTTGTAAAGAGCACCAGAAATAGTTTTTTCATCCTTTATTATTGTGTCAACTATGCCCTGAATAAACTTTAGATCAAATCCCTCTCCTAAATACTGAAGGATCTTTTCATTAAATGATTCTCTTATAGAGAGTAATAATCGTGCAATATCAAGTTTCTCTTTCCCATCAAGGGACTCAAAACCTTTGTAGCACTTCCATCCCTTGTAGTTACCGATAAACTCAACCTTTTCTGGCATCGCCATTATATCACCTTAGATTTTATTGTACTCTGGATACTTAAAAGCGTTTACGAATATATTATAACTATAACATCAAGTATAAAAACTAATTCATTAAAAGAATAATTGATAAGATGAGGATAGCTTTCATAGGGTCAGGAGCCATAGGCAGTCTTTTTGGAGGGCTTCTAAAAAAAAGTGGTGCAGAGGTCTTACTGATTGGAAGACAAAATCATGTAGAGGCCATAAAAAAAAATGGACTTTTTATTTCTGGTATTGATGATTTTAATGTTAGGATAAATGCATCTTCTAACCCACTTGACGCAAGAGGGTCAGATCTCCTTGTTATCACAACTAAGGCGTATGACACAAGAAAAGCGCTCGAAGACATCATTCCGATTTTAAATGATAATACAACAGTTATGTCACTTCAAAACGGAGCAGGTAACATTGAAGAGATCTCTAAATTAGTAGACAAACAAAATATCATTGGCGCAGTAACAAGCATGGGCGCATTTCTTGAAAAGCCAGGTAGGGTACAGTTCAGGGGAAAAGGAACTACACTAATTGGTGCAATATCAGAAGAAAACAAGAATGCGAAAGAAATAGTCAGAATATTTGATAGTGCCGGAATCAAGGCTGAGCTTACAAATGACATAAAGAGTGAGATATGGTCAAAAGTAATTATTAACTCGGCCATCAATAACCTTGCTTCAATTCTTGACGGCGAGAATGGAATTCTTCTGGATGAAAATCTTATTGAGATTGTAAAAGAAATAACATCAGAAGGGAAGACAATTCTTCAAAAAGAAGGGATAGATATTTCTGACGACATTTTTGAAAAGACAGTAGGCGTCATTAAAAACACCTCTAAGAACATTAACTCAACCCTCTCAGATATTAGAAAAGGAAAAAGGACAGAGATTGATTACCTCGCCGGCAAGATTATTGAGCTTGGGGATAAATTAAATATGCCAGTGCCTTACAATAAGGCACTTTTTACTATGATAAAATATAAAGAGAATAAATTAATACAAAAATCCTAATAACCTATATAAGTCTTGGATTTTAATTAATATTGTGAATACTTTATCAATGATTTTTAGATTAATTATCGAATAGACCAATAGAAAAGTATTTTAATATTCACGAAATAAAACGTTAATAGGTGTTTTGATGGAAGATGACGTATCCCTCATAATGTCGAAATTAATGGAAAAGGGTTATACGGAAGCTCAAATTAAAGAGAAAATAAGAATAAAAAAAGAATCTTTAATGTACGATATAACAACAAAAGGAATCCTTTCTATAATCGCTTCCGAAGAAGGGATAGCCCTACCTGGAAAGGAAGACCTAAAGATCGATACACTGAAAGAGGGAATGAAAGACGTTAATGTCTTGGGACGAGTTTCAAGAAAGTATGCCCCAAAGGAGTTTACAAGGGACGATGGGTCTCAAGGGGTAGTCCTTAATCTTATTGTTTCGGATAAGACTGGAGAAATTCCCGTCGTATTCTGGGATGAGAATGCTGTTAAATGTTCTGAAACAGTGAACAGAGGGGACATCATAAAGATAATCGCTGGGCAGGTTAAAGGCGGAATGAAAGGCCCCCAGCTTTTTATTACTTCAAAAACTAAGGTAATTATTAATCCTGAAGGGATTGATGAATCATCTTTGCCTGATACATCTACTATTAAATCCTTAAAATATGAGAGAACGATGGTATCCGAATTAAACCCCGGTGACAAGTTCAAGGAGATTAGGGGAACGATAGCCAAACTTTACTCTGTATTCTTTTATGACGGATGCCCCACATGTTTTAAAAAAATGGATGCGTCACAGAAAGGATTCTGCAAACACTGCAAGTTAGAGGTATCCCCGATAAAAGTTGTCATACTGGATATAGGCATAGACGATTCAACAGGGTACATCCGGGCTTCATTTTTCAAAGACAAGGCCGAGAAAGTATTGGGCGTAACTGCTGATCAAATTCATCAGGGCGTAAAAAGCTATCTTGAAAAAGGTTTCAATTTTAAAAATGCAGGTGAGGCTTACCTATCTGACAATCATTACAATTTATTGGGAAAAGAAGTATTAATCTCTGGAAACGTTGCAGAAAATGAGTACATTGGAAATGTATTCCAGGCACACAATATACATGATCTTGATTTAGAAGAAGAGATAGAGATGGTATTAGAGAACATAGGAGAGGAGATGCAATGAAGCAAAATTACTCTATTGAGAAAGAGATACGTGAAATCAAAGGAGATGAGACTTTAGTTTCCTTCATAGGAGTAGTTGTATCTATAGATCCCTCCACCTATATGCTGATCGTAGATGATGGAACAGGGGCGGTAAGTGTTTCATCAGATAATCTATATGGCATGGAAAAAATTTTAAGAGTTATAGGAAGCCCCTACAAGGAAGGCGGACAGGTAATTGTGGACTCTGATATAATTCAAGATTTTACTGATTTCAATCTCGACCTCTTTAGAAAAGTTCAGCAAATTGAAAAGGAGGCCTACGAATGAAAAAGAGGATGTCATCTTCAAGACTTTCTCTGGCCGAGATTCACAAAGGTTATTTTGTAAAACCAGAGGATGATTTTGCAACTAATTATGTCATTACCCAAGACGGATTAAAGGTTTACAGGCTAAAAGGTGTTGCAACTATAATGGCAGAGCCTAGGCTATCAGAGGATGGTACTTACGGTTCTGTTTTCTTAGATGATGGAACACAGAGCATAGTTGCCCTTGCATTTAGGGAGAATACAAAACTACTAATGTCAATTAAGAAAGGAGACCTTGTCCAGTTCATGGCAAAACTCAGCGAGTGGCAGGGTAAAAAGCAACTCAATCTTGAAGTATTATCTGTAGTTTCCCCGAACATGTTGACCCTTCACAGGGCTGAATCTGTCCTTGCTGCAATCAGACAGAAGAAATATTTCAAATTAGCCCAGAAAATATATGACGAAGAAAAGAATGTGAGAAAGGCAATGGACCGTGCCAAGAAAGAGGGAATAAATCCTGACCTAATAGATGCCATCGAGGAGCTTAATTATCTAGTGGAAAATGCGGAAGAAAGCCGTATCTTTGATTCTGACACAGCAATTGAATCAAGGGTAATGGAGGCTATTGAAAAGCTTGATGAAGGAGATGGTGTGGTTCTTGACCTCATACTTTACGAGCTAAAGGATGATTATCTAGCAGACGACATTGACAACGCTGTAAGGGAACTCCTCTCAAGAGGGGATCTCTATGAGCCAAGGGTGAACTACTTTAAGAAGGCCATCTGAAGGAGGGACTTAGTATTAGGAGATACCAGATAGGAGTTATCGGCTCTGCAAGTGGTGGCATAGGAAGTGATGTTAGACTTGCTGCAAGAGAGCTTGGAAGGGCTATTGCAAAAAATAATCTGGTACTTTTTTCAGGTGCATGCCCTGGACTGCCACATGAAGCTACAATCGGTGCAAAAGAATCTGGCGGAACAACAGTTGGAGTGTCCCCTGCAATAAATTTCAAAGAGCATGTTGAAGATTACAAATATCCGTCTGATGTTTTTGATTCCCTCATATTCACAGGTTCTGGGTACAAAGGAAGAAATGTTACCCTTGTCAGAAGCTGTGATGCAGTTATTTCAGTCCAGGGAATGATTGGCACACTAAATGAGCTCACAATAGCATATGATGAAAAAAAGATTGTGGGATTGCTATTAGGGACCGGCGGCGCATCTGATCTTTTCTTAGATGTCTTAAGAAAAATGGGGAAATCCCAGGATAATGTTCTATCTTCAGATGACCCTACTATCCTAGTTGAAAAAATAATTGAAGCGTTAGAGATCCTTCAGTGAAAATAATCTTTCTAAATACTCTTTTTTAAGTTCCATCCCGAATTGATCGCCTTCCCTGTGATAGTCTGATCCTGCTGTTGGAATGAGAGAGTATTTTTCTGCAAGTTTCAGGTATTTTGATTCCTCATCTTTAGTGTGCTTTGAGTAGTAGACTTCAAGCCCTCCAAGGCCGATATCAGATAAATAAGCTATAAAGTTTTCAAGATCTTCATCTTCTAAAAAAGTATACTTTGGGTGGGCAAGTACAGGGACACCTTTGTATTTTTTAATTAATTCAATGGTCTTTCTTATATCTGGCCTTACTTTTGGCACATAGCAAGGTTTATCGTTTCCAATGTATTTTTCAAATGCTTCAGCGAAAGTAGACACATAACCTTTTTTCACCATTAGGTCTGCAATGTGGGGTCTGCCAATGTTTCCATCTGCACTAGCTTTTAGCTCTTCCATCGTTATTTCAAAGCCTAAATTTCCCAATTTCTTTAGCATTTTTTGATTTCTTTCTTCTCTTGAATTTTTCAGTTTGTTTACAAAGCTCTGAAACTTTAGATCCGTATAATCTACGAAATAGCCAAGCATATGGACCTGTTTCTCGTGTTTTGCACTGATTTCAAGGGCAGGTATTAGTCTTACCCCTTTTTCATTTGCAGCTTTCATACCTTCAGGTATACCATCAATTGTGTCGTGGTCTGCAATAGCTATTGTGTTTAATCCATTTTCTTTAGCCTTGGCTATGATATCTGTCGGTGAGAGCAGTCCATCTGATGCAGTTGTGTGAACATGTAAATCTACTTTCATTAAAAAAAAGAAGTATAATTAATTTAAATGACTTTCTGATTTAGTAATTTAATAAAAACTTATTTAATTGAAAGTGAAAATAATGATCTAAGAGGAGATTAGATTAATATTATTTTATCTCTGATAATGCTCATCGTTGGCTTTTTGATTGGGGTTACTATAGTTAAATTCTTGACAGTCCATCAGAGTAAGATTAGGGCATATGCTATGTTGTTATTTTCTGAATTTATTATTTTCATCTTTCTTATTTATTTTAATCTAAGTAGATTAGAGCTTGTTTTTCTAGGGTTGTGTTTCCTTTCTATTTTAGTTGGGTATTATGTAATGACTGTTAAAATACTTTCAACGAAGGATCATAGGCATGTTCCAGACCTTACTAGAAAAAAAGGAGATAAAGGCAAAGGACATACCGCCATAATTTATTTTACACATGGAGAGCCTGAAGATTATAATCCAATAGGATGGATAAATCAATTTAGAGAATTTGATGAGCAAAAGATTAAGTTTATCCCATTTTTGATTAGGCCAATTTTTCTTTATATGTTAAGGAAAAAGTATATCCATGTTGGTTTTAGCCAGCATAAGAAAATGCACACAGAGATGGTGAAATCGCTTGAAGAGAGGTTTAGAAAAGAAGGAGATAATAAGACTAGATTTTACCTATCATTTTTAGAGGATGAGCCAAGACCAGATGCTGTAGTTATCACTGCGTTAAATGAAGGGGCAAGCAGAATAATAGTGAGTGAGGTATTCTTGACTATTTCAAATCATACAGCTGAAGGTGAGGAGTTAGTTAGAAGAATTAATTTTGATGATTACGGAGTTTCAATTGCATTTACAGGTCCACTTTGGGATTCAAGAATATTGCAGAGCATGTTTGTTGAACGAGTAAATAAACACCTAGTGGACACCGATAAGAAAAAAGTTGGAGTCTTACTCGTGGGACATGGGCAGCCGAAGGAGTGGGACATGGAATGGCCAACTGAAACAGAGCAGGAGATAAAATTTAGAAAAGATGTTTTAGAATTATTTGTTAAAGATGGATATGACCGAAAGAATCTTGATCTTGCATGGATGGAGTTTAGAGAGCCTTGCACATCAGAGGCAGTTCAAAAATTAGTACAAAATGGAGTAGAGAAGATATTTTATTTTTCAGCTGCAATTAGTGCCGACAGCATTCACAGCATGTGTGACCTGCCTGAACTTATTTCTAAGTGTGAAATACCTAGTTTTGTTGAAGTTATTAACCTAGGTGCTTGGAATGATGATCCAATTGTGATTCAGGCTATTAAAGAGAAGATTGATAAGGTCATATTTGCTTAATAATTTTACTAAATATTTTTTATAGTCGAAACTCTTTTATTGTTAGTAAATATTAATTCAGATATGAAAACAAGAATGTTTGTTATCGCTGATACCTCATCATTAACTCCTCAAACAGTAATTAACTATATTGTAAGTCTTGGAAAGACTTTGAATATCAAAGATACCTGTTATGGCATCATGGTAGAGGGGGATGACGATGTTGTTGAGAATATCACACTAAAGGTAAGGGAAAAATTCAATGCAGATATATTCTCAAAGCACAGAGCTTACCCAATAGGGGATGAAAGAAGGTGCAGGGCCACAAGGGGCGGTGGAGCAAGGCCCGGGTATTATTTTCTTCAAGAAGAGTACAAATTATTACCTCTTATCTCTAATGTATTGAAAAAAGGAAGATTTAAAACCTTTGATAAAAAGAAGAAAAAACCTGTTGATGTAGATATACTAAAAAAAGCTATTAAAGAGATGGTGTAAATATGAAAGTTTTTATTTATCCCCCAAACAGCATGATATTGCAGGACTTAGTCGAGAGATTCGGGCACACCCCACTTGCTCTTGCAAAAGAGATAGAAAAGAGAGTAACTGATCCAGAAATTGACTCCCCACCAATGAATATAACAGACATAGATGTAAAAGTAGGGTTAAAGTATGCAGCAATTGAAGTTCCATCTGGTGTCAGAGGTAGACTCGCACTTTTAGGGCCATTGATTGACGAGGCAGAAGCTGCTATTATTGTCAATAACTTTCCATCTACATTTGGGTGCATGGCATGTGCCAGAACAAATGAGCTTACTATTTATTTGATCAAACAGAGGAGAGTTCCAACACTGGAGCTTGATTATCCCACAAATGAGGAAGAAGTGGAAGATTTTATTGCAAGAATTAAGAATTTCCTGGAGGGTTTAAAATGATTAAGATAGCGCAGCTTTCATGTGGTAATGATTACAGCGGCATCCAAAAAGAAATTGAAAAGGCCGCAGAAACAGTCGGCGCCAAGATAGTATTTCCTGATGTTGATATTGATTTTGATGAGGCAATAGAAGAGTTTGGATTCAATCCAGTAAGCCCCGGATTAAAACTAATGATTGCAAGGGCAAAGGCACTCGCAGATAAATCATTTGAAGCAGATGCTGTATTAATAGCTACATGCTTTAGATGTGCCGAAGGTGCTTTAATCAGAAATGAACTAAGGAGATACCTCCAGAAGCACACAAAACTTCCAGTCGTCATGTATTCGTTCACTGAAAATACAAAGGCAAGCGTTCTTCTAATAAGAATGGAAGCATTAGTTACAATAGTAAAAAGAAAAGATCTATTGGCCAGAGAAAGGCAAGTCGGAATCACAATGGGTCTTGACTCCGGATCAGCCACAACAAAGGCAGTCATAATGCAGGACAATCAAATTATTTCTAAATTCTGGCATCCAACTTTAGGGGTGCTTGAGTCGGCTGAGAAGGCGGTAACTGAAGCGCTCAAGATAGCCAAGATGGATCTTAAAGATATCGAGTCAATAGGTACAACAGGATATGGTAGGTATATTCTTGGAGAGCATTTCAAAGCTAAACTTGTTCAGGAAGAAGTAACTGTAAATTCCAAAGGCGCAGTTTTTCTTGCCAACAAACAGAAAGGGGAAGCTACAATCCTTGATATCGGTGGAATGGATAACAAAGCAGTAACAGTTATGGATGGTATACCTGATAGCTTTACAATGGGTGGGATATGTGCCGGTGCGTCAGGGAGATTCCTAGAGACTGCAGCAAAGAGGCTTGGTCTTGAAATAGCTGATTTTGGAGACCTAGCGGCAAAGGGAGATCTTCACAAGGTGCCAATGAACAGTTATTGTACAGTCTTTGGTATCCAAGGGCTAGTCTCTGCGCTAGCAGAAGGTTACACCAAAGAAGATGTAGCAGCCGCAGCATGCAGAAGCGTTGCTGAGCAGATTTATCAGCAGCAGCTTCAGGAAATTGATGTAAGGTTTCCAGTGATTCAAGTAGGTGGTACTTCACTTCTAAAAGGACTTGTAATGGCAGTAGGCGATATTCTAAAGACAGAACCTTTAGTTCCAGAAAATTCCCAGTATATCGGTGCAGTTGGCGGGGCCTTGCTCTGCTCAGGATTTATCTAAAGGGGATTAGATAATGGAAATAATAGTTGAAGGTCTGCCAGAAAAAGAATCCCAGGGTTATGTTGCTTTGATAAATGACATAATGAGAGAATTTGAGATAAGACGGAGTATAGAAAAGGTATACTTCTATGGTGACACTGAAAAATTTGTTTTTATAACATCAATTAGGATAAAAAAAGTTCTTGAACCTTTGAGGATAGAAGATGTTGCCATCTACAGTACAGAAAAAGAAATCCTGTCCGTTGAGGATGAGTTTTATGTTCCAAAGATATTATCTCTATTATGGGCAATTTCAAAGGAAGGGATAGAGCAGGCCGATAGAACTGAGATTAAAATCCCGGTTAATATCTTCAATAAGATAAAATCTGAAGTCGTCTACTACCCTACAGAGGATTTGAAGAAAAACGTTCAGGAAGCAATCAATAGGATATTACCTGAGGCCGCTAGGATCAAATACATCCTCTCGGCAGAAAAGACTATCACAGTCGCATCAAGTGAAAATGCACTTTCAGAAGAAAGCAAAAAGCTTGCTCAAAAGTTCCATGAGAGGGATTAGGTGAGAATCAATGTTTAAGATGGCATTATTTGAGGGTGGACTTCACAGGGCAGACGAGTTAGAAGATCTTGTAGACGATCTTGGGGGATTTTTAATCCAGAAAAATGTAACTCAAATTGATATTACTCTAATCATTTCTGTGCCTGCCGAGGATTATGAGCTTGTCGTGAAAAAAGCAAAAGAGCTAAGGGGGAAAATTGTAGAAGTCCCGCTTGCTGGCTCAGAGATAACAATTGTAGCACCTTCACTTGGAAAGCACCATCTGCCTCACCCAGTGTGTGATATATCAGAATACATCAGAAGGAACGGGGCTGTGACAAATGTCATGGGGCTTGCAAGGGGCGTAGGGCAACGAATCAGTCAGATAACTGCCACAGAGAAAGGGATGATTGAAGAGGCCGATGTTGCGGTCTACTCGCTTGGAAACTTCAGCAGGTGCCTTATGAAAAAGACCCATCTTTTCATGGATATTGATATACCTGTAGTTGTTCTTGGGGGTCCTGAGCAGTTCAATATTGAAGGCCTTGATTACTATGTGGGTGGCATTGGGAGAAGGAGCCAGAGATTGAGGCAGAAGTTTGACCTTGACATATTTGATGTCATGGTCGGTGAAATCTCAAAGGCGGTAGAAAAAAGGAGAAGGGAAATAGATGAAGACCCCCTGATACTAGAGCCAATATACCTTAAGAAGATTTTAGAAGAAAATGTCGAAGGCATAGACAAGATTATCTCTCCGATTCCTATAGTGCTTAATGTAGATGGCGTCAAGGTAAAGATGCCATTTGCTCAGTTTAAGGAAAAGATAAAGAACGTTGAATTTGACGGCAGAAAGATAGAAGAATACGCCAATATTTACCAGTCACCCTACACCGGATTTACAATACTCAAGATTTATACAAAATCCTACTTCGGCTCCCTAAAAAAATAATCTAATAATTTCAATCAAACTATTAATCTTAAATGATCGAAGACGCCTTTATTCAATAATCTGTTCTTGATTTGAGTTTAGACTGTTAAGTATTTCTCCTTTAATAGATATGGATACGGCAGAATGCGAAACTTTAATAGTTATTAATATTCTTTTTAAGTAACTATTGAGGATTGGAACTATGAAAAAATTTAAAATATTATTCGTGATAGTTGTTTTGGCATTTGCCACGTTTTCAACAGTTTTAGGAACAAGAGTTCTCTCTGAAGAAAGGATAACAACAAACACAAAAGACCAAGATGATCCAGCAATATACGGCGACATAGTCGTCTGGAGTGACTATAGGGGCTCCAACGTTGATATATGGGGCTACAACCTAAAGACAAAGGAAGCGTTCTAGATAGCTACATACTCAAATTCCCAATATTCTCCAGCCATATATTGTGATCGTGTAGTTTGGAAAGACAATAGAAACGACTACCAATACGACATCTATCTTGTATATCTTGACGTTGTTTGTGAAACAGCAAAGAAGTCCTTACCAATCGAGCAGATAATGAAGATACTTGGTCTATGGCCAAAATAATAAATTTTATTTATTTTTTATTATCCTTTAATTATTTTCTTTGAATACTAGACAATCAAACTATTATTTTTTAATAGTACTATTTCCATTTTTTCTTAAGATAGTAAAAATAGCCTATAATTAGAGGAGTTCCAAACCCGCCGTATGCCAAGAGATTCATAGTTCTTGAAGGCAATAATCCAACTACGCCCTCAAAGACCATCATCAATAGAAAGATGGCTATTGAAAAGAAAACAAATCTTTTGTCAGGAATAAATATAATTCCAAGACTTTTGACTATCAAGGCCATACCAATTATGCAAGATACCATAGTTGCAAAGGCTGCGCCGTTTATATCGTACTTGGGTATGAGCAGGTAGTTCAGGATTACATTTATTATGGCTATGAGCACTGTTATCTTCATAGGGGTCCACTGTTTGCCCATTGCTTGAAGGGAAGTTGAGGCTATATAGAATATCGAATAGAATAACATGGCAATTGACAGAAGTTTTAGTACCCATCCCCCCTCTTGGACCCCAAAGAGGAAGTATATGATTGGATTTGAAAATGCAAAAAGTGAAAGTGCAACGGGGAGTGTAATATTAAAGGAAGCTTTAAGTGAAACTAGGATGTTAGTGATCCCCTCCTTTTCTATTGATTTTAATTTTGATAGCTCAGGCAATAATACTGCAGAAAGGGCAATTGCAAACGATGGGACAATACCTGCCGTTGGCGAAGCCATACCATAGATCCCAACAGTCTTGGGCCCAAAGAAGTGGGCCAGAATGTATATATCTGCATTAAAGAGTAGCACAAGGCTCAAAGAGAATATTGAGACTGGAATTGCAAATACTAAGATCTTCTTAAATTCTTGGAAATTCTCACTCTTTAACGTTAGTTTGACGCCGCTCTTTAGAACTAGCAAAAATGATACTATTATCCCGATTAGATATCCGCCCACAAGTGCCGCAGAAGCCCCAGAAACTCTGAAGATGTAAGAAAGTGGAACTGAAAGTAAAAAGTAAGAGAATGAAAGAGCAAATATTGAAGCTGCCATGTAATTTACTTTTTTGACTCCAAGCAAGATCCCTGTAAACACTGAGAATAATACGCCAAGCGGTATCACAAGAAGGATTATCTTAAGGGGTGTATCTATCCCATCTCTTATGTCGGAAGAATAAAAACTCATTATAACTGGGGATAAAACAAAGAGCAAGATAAATATGGCAATTCCGATAGGCACAAAAAACAGAGAAGATGAAATTTTTTCTTTTCTGTCCTCCGCATCGTAAATTGATGTGAATCTTGATACAGAAGGTGCAATCCCAAATGATGAAAGAACAAGTATCAGCGACTGGAAAGGCATGATTGCGGATAATAGGCCATACTCTGTAAGGAGGAGTATATTGGCGGTGAAAAGGGTGAAGAGATAATTTGCAACCCGTGAAAATGTATTTGCAATAAGAAGCATCAGGGATTTCTTAATCATATAACTTTATGACTAAAGCTCTATCTTTTATCTCTTTTGTTTTAGTCTTTCAACTTTTCCCCAAGCTTTATGATGTTTGTCCTTCCCTTCTCTTCCTTTTCTATGAGCTTTCTTTTAAGGAGCTTATCCAAGACCCTTGACAGGGTTGGCTTTGAGAAGAAAGTGGTCTGCTCAAATAGTTTGGCCTGCGTCATTGAGCCTCCATTGTCTGATATTATCTTTAAGATTCTTGATTCCCTTGGGTCCAGCACATTTAGTGCTACATCTATCTTGCTGTGGCCCCGCTTTCTAGTAATCAAGAGGATTGTGATTAATCCAAAGAAGATAATGGCAGTTGCCATCAAGATATACATTGCGGGGTTACTCTGGGGTTCTTCTATTGGAGGAGTTTGATCTTTAATCTGTCTTAGGACTGTGTGCTTTTCATCATAATTTGCGTTAAAAGTAAATTTTTCCCCTTCCTTTACATTTTCCTTGTACCAGACAACAGAAACTTTATTGTCTACTGATTCAAATCTTGAAGGTGATGGGAGAAATTCAGACAGTACCGGGATCCCTTTTTCAAAGTTAAATGTCATCTTCAGGTATCTGATATCGCAGGGGGACTCAAAAGGAAAACTCAAAACATATGAATCATTTTTTGTAATTAGATCATTTGCATCATACTCGATTATGACAAGTATCTTATCACCAAGCTTTACGCTGCTGTTGAAATAAAACTTGACAAATGATTCTTTGCCTATTGGTGAAGAAGATGACTCAAGAACATTTCCAGCTTCATCAACTATCTTTAAGTTGTTCACGCTGCCTGGAACGTAAAGTGAAAATCCGTTGAAATCCGGCAATCCTAAATTTAGAAATATCATTCTAATGGTGACGTGTTCAGATTTTTCATATACATCAACATCTATTGTGCATCCCATGCAGGCAAAATCTTCCTGAGCTTGTATGGGAATTTGGCACGATATTCCCATAATAATTAATAAAATTATAATTAATTTTTTCATAAGGCCACCATTCATTCATGCCGGATGTATATATTACAATTAATTGGCTATTATTTAAGATTTTTCCCAACAAAAAGAAAAGGCTTTTAAATTTTTAGGTATTTTTTATGACAATGGCGCTTTATATACTCAAATGGGTTGTGGGCATTATTGTTCTAGTAGTTGGTATACTTTTTGGCCTTTCTATCGCCTTAAATGCCAAGGCTACAGATGTTTACATGATGTCAGGGGCTACAATGATCTCTATAGCGTTTATTCTATTAGGATCAAATATATTCATCATGGGCATAAATGATATGAAAAAGAAGAAAGAAATAAAGAAGAATAAAGAGCTTTTGTCAAAGGCCGAAGTCCTTTCTTCAAAAAAGAGGATAGATTCATACAGGAACATCAGATGAGTTCAATCCCATATATCTCTTCAATTAGGTATCTGTGTATATAATCAATATCTTCCTTTGATAAAACTCCTCTCTCAAACAGTTTTTTAGTAGTTTTAGGAACAGTTTTAGGGCCAACAACAGCACCCGGTTTCTCGTTATCGTCAATATAGTCAGTTTCCATCAAAAATCGCCGTCCTTCTTCACAGGCCTTCATGATATTCTTCTCTCTTGCAATAATTGATGGATAAATCCCGATCTTCTCACAGACAGAAACCATTGGTGGTGAAAAATGCTTAATTATTTTTCCTGGGTCTCCGTGTTTTTTTACTAGCTCTCCCAGTTCCATAAACTTATTCTCATCAAATGTTTCAGTGTGAAGCTGTACGGGGCATTTTAACCTCTTTGAAACCTTTAACACTTCGATTAGGAATTGATTTGACATATCTGTAATCTCTTTTTCCACATCATAATGTGGTCTTCCGACTTCCCCTATACCAAATGCCAAGCCATCAGAAATTCTTTTTTCAATTTCATATAGGGCTTCCAAAGCTATTTCAAATGCTTTCTCTTTCCCAAAGTCAATTATAAGATGATGAAATTCTGCAGGGTGCAGCCCTATTATAGGATAAGACTTTGCATCAGTCTCCTTGTTTATTTTATTAGAAAGTTCAATTACGTAATCATAGGCCTTCCCAAAGTCTTTGCCAGTTTTTACTTCAGTTCCAGAGTCATAAGCAGTTTTATAGACAAGCATGAAATGTGTGCCACCTGCTGAAGAAAACTCCCTAACGGCATCAAGCCCCATACCTCTCAAAGGGTCAATATGCATGTGATTATCAGTTATGATCATTATAATAATTTGAGCTGGACTATTATTAATAGTTTTGCAATTCTGCTCTAGACTGGAAATAATATTTTATCCCCGGTCTTGATATTATGCTTCTTTATTGAGCCTTGCGGCATTTCAATAAAGTATTTTGCTTTGCCTTTGTGTCCCGTGTGGAATGAGAAAGATTTTATATTTTCCTTTGCATCTATGACTTCAAATTTAGAGTTAATCCATAAAACATCAATTGAGAAAAAAACAAACATCATTGTTATTGTGGCTTTCCTTTCCCTATCGAGAACAAAGATGTACGCTTCGTTTGATTCAGATATATCTTTTCTAAACATCAGCCCTCTTGATAGTTCAAAAAAATTTCTTTGATAGGTCAGCTTATCAAAATTTTGTGATAGGTTATGGGAAGGCATTATACTGACTATGGAAACCAAATTAAAAAAGTATCTAAATTCACAGAAAGATTTATAAATAGTAACACGTTTATATATATTAGTGTTACTGGCATATAGTATTCCGCCATATAGAGTTTAATAAATCTATATGGCCTTTTTATCTCAAATATTTTTTAAGGCACATATAAAACTTTTTAAATCAATACTAACTCCTTTCATTATGGAACAAATGAAAGAATTCCTCCTCGTGACTACTCCCACAGCTAGGCAGTTTGACGGGATATGGGAAGTAGAATGGGCATTGGAAGGAGAGATCTTTGAGATTAAAAAAACGAAGTTCAAGGGAGTTCTCCTTGTAAAGTGCAAGAATGCCAGAAAAGCCGCCGAGATGCTAAGGGATTATGAGACAAGTGCTATCCACCGAGTGTTGCCATTTGACAGGTATATCAATACTGACATGAATCTGATAACAGTTGAAGCAACTGATGTTGCACTGCCTAAGATCTTCAAAAGTGACACATTTGCCGTGAGGTGCAAGAAAAGGGGCAAAGCCAACTTCAAGTCACAGGATCTTGAAAGAGAAATCGGTGCAAAAATCGTTGAAGCAACAGGCGCAAAGGTAAATCTTGAAGACCCTGATATAAAGGTCATCATTCAGGTAATTGATAAAAAAACAGGTATTTCAGTTTTAAAAAGAGAAGAGATTATTAGAAAAGATGTCCTTGAAGAAGACGCAGATTCATTCTAAAGCAATTTTTTCTTTAATCCTTTAACATCTTTACTTATACTGTCTATCGCTTCAAGAAGCACATCTTTTGGTGATACTGTACCGTCTGTATTTATTATGAACATTGGTCTTTTTCTATCAAGAAGAGGATGGTCAATTCTGTAAGCTGCCACCTTCACTTTTTTATTTTGTAACAATTCCTCTCTTAATATGTTGCATAATGTATGGTCTTCACCAATAATCCTAAACTCCAGGAAACTTCCTTCATTTTTAATTACTTCTATATCCAAATTAACCACCTGCATACTCTCTTAGATATGAAAGAGCATCATCATAGCTTATATTTAAAGATACCGTTTCTGTATCGTTAAAAATCTTTTCGTCTATTCCTACACTCAAAAGCTCTGAAGACAACATTTCATATTCAATTGCAACCCTTACAATGATTTCTGTCACCGGTTTTGATACTCCGCCCAGATCCTCTAATAGGTAGGATATCTCTCTTGCAGCATTGGCAGCAACTGAAACGTGTGCTGTAGAAACTACATTCTCCTTTTCTACTTCAAATGAGTACCCCTTGTCCATTAGGACCGCTTTAAGAAGTTTTACAGGAACAGTTGTGCCTGCTATCTTAGAAATGCTGTCGAGATTGTAGGAGAAAATACCCTTTTCTTCCTTGATTTCCTTCTCCTTTATCTCTTCTAAGAAACTTTTAATTGAATAGACTAAATCCCCCATGCTGCCAGGATTAAAAACTTTGACCTTTAACGTATCATCTGATATATTAAAAGATATATCTTCAAATTTAGAAAGAAAACGGGCAATTTCAACTTTTTGATTGCCCTTAATTTTAAAACTTAAGACTCTTGTTTTTCTTTTCATCTTATCATAATTTAGCTTTCAAATAATCGTCTGCTGTCTTTCTTGTTTCTTTTGAACCGCAGTATTTGCACTCAAGATTTCCTTCAAGATTTCCATCCTTATTCTCAAGAGTTCTCTTGCAAACGCCGCAAACAGCTCTGATTACGCCAAGTGAATCTTCCGCAGTTGAAAGTCTTATTGAATCGCCCTGTGTGTCTACAACTCTGGCCCTAACAATATCCCCATTTCTAAACTCTGTGGAGATTGTTTTTACATACTTTTTGTCAGTCTGCGAAACATATATCCTAGCTTTTGTATTGGCTGAAAGCTTTTTGTCTGCATGTCCCTCTAATGCAAGAAGGTCCACGTAAACCATTTGTGGTTTAACTGATACTATCTCTCCGTAGACGATATCCCCTTCTTTTAGCTGAGGCAAAACATTTGTTCTTGAAATAACACTTGCACTTCTTCTTGACATGTCAAGGTCTAAGTTTCCTACCATTGTGGCATATATCTTTCCATTCTCTTCATATGCCCCTTCTCCTGGTAAAAATTCTTCGGCAACACCTATGTAGTCACCTGGTATAACAAATTCTCTTTTAGTCTCTACATTCGCTTCCATCATAACACCTCATGAATCTATAAAGTTCAACTTCAATTAGTACTTTCCTTTTCTTATGGACTTCAAACATTGCTTTTATTGGAAAATTGAAACTCTCCTTTTCCACTAGTTCAAAACTATTTTCCAACGCAACATTCCTTATGAAATCATAGTTCCCTTTCTTGTGCAAGGAATACACAACATCTCCTATTTCAAAAGCCTTTTTCAAAAAATTGGTATCCATATTCCTCTTTTTTGTACCAAAAGGCGGATTTTGAATAATAGTGTCCCCTCGCAGGAGGACGTTTAAAACGTCACCATCCTTTATCTCGTATTCCCCTAAGCTTTGATTACTTTTTAAAGTTAATGTTTCTAAATTATCGTTCAGAATCTCTATTGCCCTCTTATCTTTCTCTACAAAATATACTTTTTTGGCCCCTAATAATAGAGATGCTATACCAAGCCGGCCTGTACCAGCGCCAAGATCAATTACAGTCTTTCCTTCTACATCCCCTCTGTGGTAGGCAAATAAGACAATTTCAGCAGCAATGTCACCTGGTGTGGTGTACTGCTCCTCAAAAATATCAGGGTCTTCCATCTCCTTTAGATTTGAAAGAAAGATTTCAAGCTTTTTTTTTCTCACAAAAAGTAAAAATATCAAAGGTATAAAAATCCTACCTTTGATTGAAGAAACTGTTTTAATCCTTTATTCTTCATTAGTATTTCCATCAGTATGCCTATTGCTATTATTTCTATAAAGGCTTTAATTAGTATGCTTGATACAACTGGCCATGGAAGGCCATAAGGTATTTTTACAACTGATAAAGTAAAAAAAGTCAAAAATCCTTCAGGAAGATATCCAACAAACACAGCAATAAAGGGTCTTGTTTTCTTTGAAAGAATAGCTATAAATATACCAGTTAATGCCTTAAACGGAGGTACTAATGGATTTGAAAATGTTACACCCGGAAGTATTCCTACAATAAATCCCGTTATCCCTCCTGCAATAGGCCCAAGTAGTATTGCAGACAATGAAGTTCCTACATGAGAAAGATCGAAATATATATATGGCCCCATAGGGAATAAAGTTAAAATAACTAATACTACTCCTAATGCAGAAAACATAGATATATAAGCAATTTTTTTTGGGCTTAATTTATCCAATGAATCACCAAAAAAAATAAATTAAGACTATATATAAACATTTGGGTAGATACTCAAAAATGGGTATCACATCTCTTCTGGAGCTTTTATGCCAAGAAGCCCTAAAGCATTATTCAGTACTATCTTTGTTGCCTTAACAAGGGATGCCCTGAACTCTTTGTTTATTTCGGCATTTAAAACATGGCATTCATGATAAAACTCGTTGAAGCATTTGGCAACGTCATAGACATAATTAGAAACAAAGTCCGGCCTGTAATTGACTGATGCCCTCTCAACAACTTCAGGAAATTCTGAGAGCAAAAAGACGAGCTTATACTCCTTTTCATTAAGGTATTCTATTTCAAATTCAGAGTTATAACCGCCAATCTTCTTTAGAATGCTTGATGCCCTTGCATGGGCATACTGGATGTAAGGTGCTGTATCACCTTCAAAGTCCAAAGCTTTTTTCCAGTTAAAGATGATCCTCTTGTTATTATCTTTCATCATGCTGTACTTTAAAGCGCCAATAGTAACAATTTCAGATATGCTTTCTGCATTTGTGATGTTTCTTTCCCTAACTTGATTTAGCGCTTCTTTTTTCACGATATCCTTTAGTTCTGAATACAGTACAACATTTCCTTCTCTAGAGGACATCTTACCCTCTTCAAGCATGACAAGTTCATATGAGAGGTGATAGCATTTTTTTGCCTGGCTAAATCCCATAAGTTCCAATGTTTTGAAAAGCTGTTTAAAGTAGAATTTTTGTTCGCTCCCAACAACATATAATGATCGGTCAATTTTATAATCCTGAAACTTTCTCTCTGCAAGTGCAAGGTCTTTTGTTGAGTAAAGAGCTGTACCATCGCTTCTCAGGATCACAAACTCATCAAGGCCATATTCTGCTAGATCAACTATCACCGCACCTTCCTTGTTTTTTGCAACACCTTTGTCCAAAAGTTCACGTGCTATTTTGGTGCCTTCATCCTTCACCTCACTTTCATATAGGAAGATATCAAAGTTAACTCCAAGCTCTTGATAGATTCTATTAAACTCTTCGAGGCTCCACTCCCTTGTCATTTTCCAGACATCCAGAGTTTTTTTGTCCCCTTCGTATAGATTTTTCAGCACGATTTTGTATTCTTCCTGATACCCCTCAGATTCTTTTAGTTTATTATCAGATTCAGAGTAGACCTTTCCAAGAAAATCTCCTTTATGGTGATCTGGTATGATTCCATCATAGAACTTCATATATCCCCACAAGCACTTAGCAACATGGGCCCCGACATCACCTATGTAGTTAGCCCTTACAGTTTCATACCCTGAGAAATCCATTATATTTGCCAGAGCATCTCCAAGGCAGACGTTTCTAAGATGTCCTATGTGAAATGATTTGTGGGTGTTTGGTTGTGAATACTCAACCATTACCTTCTCTTTCTTTTTCTCTCCTTTTCCGTAAAGATTACCTTCATCGATTATTATCTTAACTGTTTTTTTTGAGAAATAATTTCTATCAAAAAAGAAGTTTATGTAACCTCCAGAAGTTTCTGCTCTTGCTACCCCTTCTGGAAGGACAATATTTTCTGCAATATCCTTTGCAATCTGGATGGGATTCTTTTTTAGTTTTCTAGCAAGTTCAAAGGATAGTGGTGTTGCAATATCGCCCAGTTTAAAATCAGGTGGTCTTGAAAAAACTATCCCATAGTCATGTTCCAAACCAACAGCTTTCCTTATTGAGTTTTCCAACTCGTTCTTCAAATTTTTGAGCAATATTGTCCCCACAGCAAAACTAAGTAGAATCTTTTTATCGTTTTTGGTTAAAAATTAAAAATTTAAGAATATCTTTGAAGTGGCTTCTCCCCCTCCAATATTAATATTTAGAAACGGGATATTCCCGTCATTTAGAACATAATAGATCACAACTGCATTTATTATCAAAAGAACGATTACTAAGACAATGAAAAACAGTTTTTTCTTAGATATACTCATTCTTTTTTTTGGCATTTCTCTTCTTCTAAGTGTCCTACCTCTTTCAACCATTGGGCTCATAGGTGGCACGTCTCTAGGTTGAGAGGAATCTTCTGGGTAGAAATCACCTTTCATCCTTTCGGGGATGTCCTCTTCAGTTATTCCCTGTTTTTCGAAACTCTCTTCTACAGGGGATACTGGTTCATCCTTCTGCTCAATATCAACCTCTTCAATAAAGACATCCTTGTTTTCATCTTTCCTAAAAATCTCAGCCGGTTTCCCTAATCTTACATGTGCAATGTTAAGAGTTCTTCCACAGTTAGGGCACGGCTGTTCCTCAATACACGTGAAATGAAAGGTCATGTTGCAATAGCTGCAGTAACACATCTCAAGATTGTCCTTTATCTTTTTGCTGCAAATGCCACAATTTTCCATGATTATTTTTATAGTTTCAGATATAAAAAGTTTAGCTTGTGTTATTGAGTATAATTGAATATTAACCATAAATCATTTATATCGAGAAAAATTAATTAATACCAGATACGATGAAAGCAAACGAACCCTTAGATGATTTGACGATTAATGATTTGACGATTAATGATTTGAAAAAAAGAGCTAACAAAATTAGAAAAGATATTATAGAAATGATTTATTCTGCAAAGTCCGGCCATCCCGGTGGATCTCTATCTTCTGCAGATATCGTGGCATCATTATATTTCCACATAATGAATCATGATCCTAAAAATCCTTCATGGCCTGGAAGAGATAGATTCATTTTAAGTAAGGGCCATGCATGCCCATCGTTATATGCGGCGCTTGCAGAATCTGGCTATTTTGATGTTGGTGAGCTAAAGAACCTAAGAAAGCCAGAATGCCTTTTACAAGGTCATCCCTGCACTAAGACTCCTGGTATAGAGATATCAACAGGTTCTTTGGGCCAGGGACTATCAATTGCCACAGGAATTGCATTGGGGCTTAGGCTCGATGGAAGTGATTCCAGAGTTTTTGCCTTGCTCGGTGATGGAGAGCTCCAGTCAGGTCAGGTGTGGGAAGCCATGATGGCAGCACCAAACTTTAAGCTTGGAAATCTCACAGCAATAATCGATAGAAATATGTTACAGATAGATGGGCCCACAGAAAAAGTCATGGCACTTGAGCCATTAAAAGACAAGCTCAAAGCATTCAACTGGCAAGTTTATGAGATAGATGGGCACAACATCCGGGAAATAATTGAAACTATCAATGAAGGACTAAAGATCACAGATAAACCGAAGGTTATAATTGCGCATACTGTCAAAGGAAAGGGTGTGTCATTTATGGAGAACAATGTATCGTTCCACGGTAAATCACCAACAGATGAGGAATTTAAGATAGCTATGAGAGATCTGGAGGTTATTTCATGACGGGCTTTGGAGTTCCAAGGGATGCCTATGGTGAGGTGCTTACCGAGCTTGGAGAGACAAGAAAGGATTTAGTAGTGCTTGATGCTGATCTATCATCATCGACAAAAACATCTTCATTTGGAAAGAAGTTCCCTGACAGGTTTTTTAATATCGGTATAGCTGAACAGAACATGATAGGAATTGCTGCAGGGCTTGCCACCACAGGAAAAACTGTTTTTGCTTCATCATTTGCAATGTTTGCAGTTGGTAGAGTATACGATCAGATAAGGCAATCTGTTGCATACCCTAAGACGAACGTGAAGATTGTTGCAACTCACGCAGGTATTACAGTTGGGGAAGACGGTGTATCTCACCAGATGATTGAGGATATTTCACTCATGTGTGCACTTCCAAACATGAAGGTCATGGTGCCTGCCGATACATTTGAGACTAGGAAGACAATAAGGGAAATCTCTTTAGAAAAAGGCCCAACATATGTAAGACTTGGGAGGAGCAAAGTTCCAAATGTATTTGAAAGTGAAGATGAGATCAAGCTAGGAAAGGCCACGACATTATTGGACGGGGACGATGTCACAATAATAGCATCTGGTGTAATGGTATCAAAATCACTTGAAGCAGCACAGAAATTAAAGTCTGAGGGCATATCTGCCGGTGTATTAAATCTTAGCACATTAAAACCAATTGACAGGCAAAGCATCATTAAAGCTGGGAAAAAAACAGGGTGCGTTGTCACAGCCGAAGAGCATAATATCTATATAGGTATGGGTGCACTTGTTTCATCAATTCTTTCTGAGGAATATCCAGTTCCAGTCTTACGATGCGGGATAAAAGACACATTTGCCCAAAGCGGAGATTATGAACTTTTGATGCAGATATATAATCTTACATCAGATGAAATATATAAACTGTCAAAAAACGTTATAACAATGAGAAGATAATTATAATTATTATAGAGGAGATAAAATGAAGTTTTTTTTGGATACTGCAAATATTGAGCAGATAAGGGAAGCTGCGAGTCTTGGACTAATAGAGGGTGTAACGACAAATCCCTCTCTAATTTCTAAGGAGAAGAAACCATTCAAGGATATAATCTTAGAGATATGTAAAATTGTCGATGGACCAATATCAGCTGAAGTTACATGCTCTGATTATGAGGGAATGATCGAAGAGGCACTGAAATTATCAGACATTCACAAGAATATTGTAATAAAAGTTCCAATTACAAAGGAAGGATTAAAGGCAGTGAAGGAGTTATCGGGGCAAGGTGTAAGGACTAATGTCACACTTATCTTTTCTGCTACTCAAGCGCTTTTGGCTGCAAAAGCAGGTGCATCATACGTATCTCCATTTGTGGGGAGGCTGGATGATATTTCAAATGATGGCATGAATCTTATCGCAGAGATCCAGCAGATATACAGGAACTATTCTTTTGAAACTGAAGTCATAATTGCAAGTATCCGACATCCAATCCATGTATTGCAGGCAGCTCTAATGGGCGCAGACATAGCAACTGTACCTTATGATGTTTTGATGAAACTTATCAAGCACCCTCTAACTGATATTGGTATTGAAAAGTTCATGTGTGACTGGAAAAAGGTAGAGCATAAGGAGATTTAATCTCATGGCAAAACTTGCACCTTCCATTCTTTCTGCTGATTTCTCTAGGCTAGGGGATGACATAATGGAAGCAGAAAATTCGGGTGCAGATTTAATCCATGTTGATGTGATGGATGGTCATTTTGTTCCTAATATCACAATAGGGCCACTAGTAGTTGATGCCATTTCAAAAGTAACTACTCTGCCGATTGATGTCCATCTAATGATTGAAAATCCATCCGAATACGTTGAACTATTCTCTAAGTCTCTTGACAAAAAAAACAGGGACATTTCTCTTGACTACATCTCTTTTCATATTGAAGCATCCTACCATCCACACAGACTTTTGAACAAAATCAGAGAATTAAAGGTAAAATCAGGGATAGCCTTGAATCCATCAACTCCTGTAAGTACCATAACTCACCTTTTGGACTCAATGGATCTACTTATCTTAATGACCGTAAACCCTGGATTTGGCGGACAAAGTTTTATTGAAACAATGTTGCCAAAGATAAAAGAAGCAAAGAAACTAGTAAAGGGCAGCGATATAGAGATTCTGGTAGATGGTGGGGTCACTGAAAAAAATATTAAGAAGATCAGAGATGCTGGCGCAGATATACTTGTAGCAGGCTCAGCAGTCTTCAATAAAAAAGACAGTATTAAAAATAATATTATTCGACTAAAGGCTCTGGTCTAGAAAGCTCATACTCTAGAAGTTCTTTTACCTTTTCTTTATTTCTAGCCTTTTTTAATATTTCAACACATAGCTTTCTCTTTAGAGCAAAATACTTTTCATAGGCCTTTTCATCTTCGTATTTAGTTGATAGGGCTATATCTCTTCCACCCATGCATCCGCTTCTCCTCATGCAGCAGTAAGAAAGTGATTTGAAGCAGACAAGTTCACTATCCCAGTCGTGTTCTTTTGAAAACTTATCCTTTATTTCGATGTACTCTTCCTTCGTTATTCCAAGCTCTTCTAAAGCTTTAGAAAGGCCGCACTTAAATGAAAATGTTAAAGGGTATCCGGGGTGACAGCAGAATGCAATTGCTCTTAGATCCCCACCGTAACATATGGGAACAGGTGCAAATTTCCATCCTGGGACCATCCTAGTGTTATTTGGATTAATCATTAAAAGAAGGGTTGATAAGAAGTTTATAAGTTTTTGTTTTAAAAAATAAAAAGAAAAATAAAATTAATTTTTTGCTGTTATTACATTCCAGTTGTTTTTAACTGCGTAATAGATTGCTCCAAATCCAAGACTTACTACTACTAGACTAACAAAGAATCCCAGGACAGGTATCAGCTTTAGAACTGCCAGTATTACGAAACCGATTACGAATATACCTATCGCGCTGGTATTAATGTTTAGTTTCTTGGTAACAAAGTTTCCTGTGCAGTAAGAAACGAATAATCCTGAGGTCATAAGGGCTATTATGAAGAACATTCCAAGTATTGCTGCAATAGGCAGACCAATTACTGTAACTGCGAGTATTACCCCAACAATTACTGTAGCAATAATCAATAGGAATCCAATTATAGTTCTTACTATTGAGTCCTTTTCCACTTCTTTTTCGATTGTGAAGAATAGTTTTGGGGTGAGGTGTATCAATAATATACCAAGAACTAGCATTCCAATGGCGCCAAGTATTGAAAGTATTGCACCCAAAGATCTCATACCTTTAGAAAAATCTTCTCTGGCAGTACTCTTTTGGTAGTTGAATGTGCCCGCATTTCCTTTTTCAATTAACTGTTCTGCGGATAGATTAAGCTCACCCTTTATTGTTCCACGATTTTCAAATCCACCTGTTCCAATGTAAGCATACCTCTCTACAACTGATGTTGGGTATATCTTGACGTTCCCGGCAGCGGCTATTATTTTGTCAGTGTTTCCTTTGATTGCTAGATTTCCGCAACCTGCTATTATCTTCCCAGTTTTCCCTGAGATAGTAGCCTGTCCTGCAGCTATAATAAGCCCGCCAGTTATCTGTCCGTTAACAGTGACATTCCCACTAGCAATATATGCATCTCCAGTCACATTACCGTTTACAACTACTTCACCAGCAGCAGCAAATAGATCTCCATTGATATTTCCGTTTACGATAACTTGATTGCCTGAAACAAATAGGTCATCATTGACATCATTATCGATAGTGACGGCATTTCCAGTTTCATCGTTCACGTTTTGCGCAGCATATACACTTGGTAATAACAACGCAAGCAATAATAGAACTGTGATTATCTTTTTCATGTTTATCATCACCTCAAATTATGATAACTGGCTTATATAGTTTACTTAAATATTTTATATAGTGATATATTCTCACAATAGAAGCTAGGATAAATAAACAATCAAAACCTTTATAAATAAATGATAGAGTTTAATAGTAGCACGAATATTATATTCGTAATACTTGGAGGCGATTATTATAAAGAAAATAATAGTATCGATTTTTATTTTAGCATTGATTTTATCATCAATGCCTACCTTCTCTTCTGCAGAAAAAATAAAGGTAATTTGCACGACAACTACAATGAAATACTTTGTACAAGAGGTCGGTGGGGACAGGGTAGATGCTATAGCTCTGGTACAGCCTGGGATATGTCCAGATCATTTTGACGTAAGGCCAAGTACGGTTTCTGAGATAAATACAGCATCACTTGTAGTTTACCACGGCATTGAGCCTTGGCTTGATAGTATGATAAATGCATCGGAAAATACAAATATCAAAAAACTTATGCTTCAAGGTGCATGGGGAACACCACCTCTTGCCAAAGCAAAAATTAATTCAATTAAGGATGCACTGATAGAGATAGATCCAAAGAATAAATCGTATTATGAGAAAAATACCGCTGAAGTTTCTCAAGAATTAGACGCACTTAATGAAAAAATAATGACAGAAGCAAAAGAACTTGGAACTTCAGATTACAAGGCAATAGTAATGGCATGGCAAAAACCTTTCTCAGAATGGATAGGGCTAGAAGTTGTTGAAATATACCAGCCACCTGAAACATTATCTGTCCAGACTGTTCAAAATCTTGTTGTCAAAGGAAAGGATGAGAAGGTCGCATTTGTCATTGACAACCTTCAGAGCGGAACTACTCTCGGTACGCAAATGGCCGATGAAATCGGTGGAAGGCATTTAGTTTTCTCTAATTATCCTGAAGCAATCCCCGGTACAGATACAATAGCAGAAATGATCCAATACAACGCAGACCAGTTGTTTAGTTCAATAAAACAGGCTCAAAACGAATCAAAAGAAATAACTCAGCTCAAATCAGACATTTCTTCAATTTCAAATCAACTAGTTATATTCAAAGGGATCTCTGTAATATTGTTAATTATAACAGTAGCTTTAGGGGCAATGCTCTACAAGAGAAAAAATTAATTTTTATTTTTTTCTAAAATCCGAATAATTTAAATATTTAATCAGAACTACTTATTCTGGTGGTAAATATGAAGAAGATTTTGATTGCTATACCCATACTAATGCTAATATTCTCTCTAGGGTGTACAAGCAACGCTGCAGTAACTATGAAATTCCAGCCAATGCAGTGTGAGGAAACACCATGGGAAAAATGGTATGCTGAAGGTGGCATACAGTTTATCAAAGCTCCAACAGACAGCGAGCTTATAATTGCATACTACAGTAATGTTTACAAGATAGAGCTTACTGAAGTAAAGAAGGTAGAACCTGGAAATGCTGTTTGTGAAGCATGTAATGTTTGCCCAACAAGTTACTATTTCTCTGCAAAAGTCAAAAATTCTGATTCAGCTAAGATGACAGAATCAAAATGGATAAAAATTTAATTATCTTTTTTTCTTTTTATACAAATATTAGTTACTATTTATAAGGCAATTAATCTATGTGATTTTGTGAAAATCACAGTTATCGGGGCAGGTCCATCAGGATTATTGGCTTCTCATTTGCTTAAAAAAGCAGGGCACGAAATCAGTATAATTGAGGAACATAAAATAATTGGAAGACCTGTTTCATGTTCTGGCTTGATTGGAAAAGATTATTTTGATTACTTTAATAATTTCAATTTTAAAGAATCAATACTGAATAGAATTGATGGGGCTATAGTCAATTTGGGGGGCGAGTCATTTGAACTTAAAAGAAAAGGGGTATCTTACGTAGTTGACAGGTCAACATTTGACCAAACGCTTTCAAAAGGTCTTGATGTTTCTCTTGATGAAAGATTCATGTCTTTTGATAGAAACAAAGAAAAAATTTCTATAAAAACAAATAAGAGAAAGTTTGACACTGATTTACTTATTGGTGCCGATGGGCCTAGCTCTAGGGTAAGGTCCCAGGAATTTGATTACAAGCTAAGATATTACAAGGGGTATCAGGTCAGGATTAAAGCTGATTTAAATCTAGAAAATTTTGTTCAAGTTTTTTTAGAAAAACCTTTTTTTACTTGGATTATCCCTGAGGGTGATGGAATATTTAGGATGGGTACTGTTTCAGAAAGTCCTAAAGAATCCCTTAACAAGTTTATGTTTAAGCAAAACATCAAAGGGGAGATAATTGAAGTTCAGGCTGGAGTGATACCAGTAGGCAGGGGGGATGTCTACAAAGATAGAGTATTCCTCTTAGGTGATGCAGCGTGTCAGGTGAAACCTTTGTCAGGCGGCGGGGTATACTATGGGGCTTTAGCTTCTGAGTGCTTGGCTAAATCAATTATCTCTGGTGAATACAACGATTATTCAAAAATGTGTGATAGATTAATAGGAAAGGAAATATCTAGAGGGTTATTCATGAGAAAAATCTATGAAAATTTAAGTGAAAAGGAACTCAACAAGATATTTGATTTTCTTAGGTCAAAAAAACAGATTCTTAATGAAAGTGGAAGTTTTGATCAACACTCAAAGACTATTTTTTCCTTGATAAAAGATCCAGCAATAATTAAACTGCTACCAATCGTCGTTAACTCCTTTTTTAGATAATCTGTACCTTTATTTTGCATATTGAGATAACTATAAAAATATAAAAATGGCATATTAAACATGAATATTTCAAATAATTAGAAAAGCTTTTCACCGATGAGGATTTGGCATCAAAAATAAAAGAGAAACTTCCAAAAATGTTTCGAATAGCCGAAATAGAATCCTCTAGGGCCAGAAAAATTGGCATGAAAGTTGGGTCTTTAAGAGAGAAAATTATTATCGCACTCCTTATTACCCATTATGGCAAAGAAAGAGTGAACGCCGATATATTTATCACAAAGTCTGAAATCGATGTCCTCCTTGATGGCAAACCAATATCTATAAAGACAATAACAAGATATGGAGATATTAAAGCAGTTTGGACAGTAGACGCCAAAAGTTCCAAGAATTTCATTTATAATTATGCTCCAAAATGTGATATTATACTAGTTCGGATTTTTTGGAATTCTAACAAAGGCGGAGTCTATTTTATTCCTTTAGAAGTACAAAATGATATTTTTTCTAATCTTGGACGGGATAACTATTTTAAAATGCCAAAACCTGAAACAAATTCAAGAGGAATTAAATATTCTAGAGAGTCCATCAAAATGTTTTTATCACATCCATTATCTAAAAGAATAGAGGTAGATTGGATAAAAGAAGAATTAGACTATAACGTTTATGATGCTTATAAAAGATGGGAAGACTATTGGAATAAATAATTATAATTTCTCCTGTATGATTGTCTCACTAATTCTTTTCATTGCAAGGTCGCAATATATTTTGTTTATGTCATAGCCTACAAAACATCTGCTTGATTTAATGGCAGCGATACCTGTTTGACCACTACCCATGAAAGGGTCAAGAATTATATCTTTTTTGAAGGTGTATAGGTGGATTAATCTTCTAGGAAGCTCTTCTGGAAAAGGCGAAGGATGGCCAATTTTTTTAGCAGAGACCGTCGGGAAATCCCAAATACTTTTTGTAAATTTAAGAAATTCTTCTTTTGATATTGTATCTTCCTTATCTTTTCTTGTTCGTGAAAATGAATCTTTTGAAAATATCATAATATATTCATGGATATCTCTCAAAGTAGGATTACTAGCGCTTTGCCAACTTCCCCAAGCTGTTGAAGACCCAGCACTTGATGATTTATCCCATATTATCTCGCCTCTCATTAAAAAATTAAGTTCTGACATTATTTTAAGAGAATTTTGATAAACCTCGGTTCTGTCCCCGCTATTGGTTAAATTTATATACTAATAGCGGGTTTTAGTTATCATGGCAACTTTACTGGATATGGCTATCAAGGAAAGGTATGAAAATCTAC
>JBDKUY010000066.1:0-24641 GCA_039679445.1 Methanofastidiosum sp.
GTTGCTAATCCCGTTCTCCTTGTGAGATCTAGGGTTCAAATCCCTACCTCGGCGCTTTAAAAAAATTTAATAATACTATAAACTAATGCTCTGGACCATTAATCTTTTGTGATGACATTATCCACAACCTTTGAGTTAGGAATCAATAAGTATTTCCCGTCATCCCTCTTTATTTTCGTGTATACCAAGGAAACTTCTTCTACGACACCTTCCATGTCATCAATTTTTATCCTATCCCCTACATTTATCTGCCTGTAAAAAACTATGAAAACGCCTGAAAAAAAGTTTGGAACAATACTTTTTAATCCAATTATTGTTATTACAGACCACAAAACCATTATTATTGTAATTGTTATTACCAATATTTCCGTACTTACTTTAAGTTGCGCCAAAGCCATTATGCCTACTAATATGTAAATAAAATATCTTATACCTTTACCAAAAAACCAGTATTTTGGGATGTTTGTGTCTTCGAATACCTTTTCTATGAATATAGCAATCTTGTCTGCTACTACAAGCCCAATTATAACTACAAAAAAAGCAATCAGGATATTAGGAATATAATTAATGAATAGTCCAATTGAATTGTTTAGGCCTGGCAAATTGAGTACTTCAAAAGCTAAAAATATGGAGATTATGTATACAATCCAACTGATAAGTACTTCAAAGCTCTTTAAAATTTTGAACCCTGCACTTTCTGTAATCTTTTCAGCTTCTGTTTTTTTAAGAGCGTTCTCAACTCCTATTTTTTTCATCAAATCCTGGGTCAATCTACCAAGACCCTTACCAATAAAAAATCCTGCAACAAGAATGGCTATAGCAAAAAATATTCTTGGTAAGATTTGTGAAAAAGCTGAGATTAATGAATCAAAAAATAACCTAATTTCAAGAAATATTATGTCAATATCCATTTTAATCTACCTTCACTTCATCAGGGTCAACTTCCCAAACAAGTTCTCCATTTTTGAAGATACGAATCATATTGTCAGACTCAGCAAGAACTATCGCAACTGCATCTGTGACTTTTGTCATCCATGCGGCAGATAGGTGTCTTGCTCCAAGCCCTTTTGGTAGGGAGAGTCCATCCTTTCCCGCCTCTAAATACCTTGAAGCTGCGAGCAGTTTTCCATCGCCAGAAATAATAAATGCCCCATCGAGTCTAGAAAATTCCTTTATCATATTCTGAACCCCTGCATCATTAATGGTAACATAACTCCTTTCAAATGGATTATAAGTTATCTGAGATGACTTCTGCATGACATTTCCACAGTCACCGATGATAAAGGAAGTTCCTATTGGTTTGCCTTCTTTTCCTTTTCTACCCAATTGTACTGCTATGGAAAGAACAGAATAGATAACTTCAGCCTTAACATTTTTTAGAGAGAAAAATAACTCGTATATCCCCTTGGCATTTATCTGATTTGTTTTTTGTGTTATAATGAAATTGTAATACTCACTGTCAAGCTTCCCGATATAGACAATCTTACCCTCATTTTTTAGTAAATCCTGCATGAGGGCAGCAGAAATGGCAAATTCGAGTCTTGTCGTAATCTTTTTCAATATATCGGGTACAAAGATAATGTTGTCAAATTTTTTCTTTATTTTCTCATTTGAAGATACCCCAAATAGATTTATCTCTTTAGAAGAAATAAATTCCTGGAGCTCCTCCATATCCTTTATTGTGTCAACTTCAACTAGAACGGCATCTGCACTAATGTCCTCGAAGATTGTTGTTCCTGCCCGTATAAATGGATCGATTTCCATATTTTACCCCATGAAGTTTTTTTCTATTACTTCTCCTTCTGGTTTTGTTTCAGAGAATATCTGGCCCTGAAATTTGTAAATCTTTGTGCGCTTATCCATCCAGCAATCTAATGGGAGCCCAGCCTTTTGACAAGTGTGGCATAGAAAATCTTCGCTATCCCACTTTTCTTCAACTGGTACCTGCGGGAGAAGTAAACCTTTTCTAAATCCTAATTCAACGATAAGTCCATCCCTGCCAACTTCAATTTTTGATGGATATTGATTTGTATTGTCCACATTAACTAGCTCTGGTGGTGTTAGAACTGTAACCTCAACTACCAAGTTCTTAATTTCATCAGGTCTGACCTTTTGAAATCTGGGATCTCTAGTAGCTGAAGACACCGAAGCGTCAAGTATTGCGTCTATTAAAGGAAGCACAGGTTCTGGATATCCGATGCATCCCCTAAGACTATATTTAGGATAAGTATGAAGTGTCACAAAGACACCACAATTTACTTTAAACGATTCCGGGATATCTTGTATTTCGATATTTTTTCTTGTGTTGATATAGGACTCAATATTCTTCCTTGCGAAAAATACAAGTTTTTTCCCTTCCTCTAAATTATACATTAAAGATAATTATTTAAGTCAATATAAATAGTTTTTGCATATGGTGATTTTATCGAAGCTGTAATACTTGCCGCAGGTAAAGGGGTGAGACTTTCTCCGCTCACAGATGAAATACCAAAACCTATGCTACCGTTAGGAGATACTACACTACTTGGAAATATACTTAGTATATTCAAATCATCAGGGATAAAGAAGGTCTCAATAATAGTTGGGCACAAATCCGAAATTATTGAAGATTATATCAAAAACAGTGATTATGGCCTTGATATTAATTTTATCGAACAAAAAGAGCGTCTTGGAACTGGGCATGCGCTTATGATAGCGTCACAATATGTTAATTCTGACTTCATATGCGTCTATGGCGATCTTCTATTCAAAGAGGATTTTATCGTTTCTCTTCTATCAAATTTCAGAGCTTCTGATTCGATTGCCGCAATGGCCCTAACAAAGAGCGATACACCAGAATTTTTTGGAAGTGTGCTCGTAGATGAAGATGAAGTGGTGGGTATTTTTGAGAAGTCAGATAATCCGCCTTCTAATTTAATAAACACAGGGATATACTGTTTCAGAAAAGAAGCCTTTTCTTATATAAACAAAACAAAACTTTCGCCAAGGGGAGAATATGAGCTCACAGATTCTTTAAAGATGATGATTGATGAGGGCAATAAAGTCAGATGGATGCCATTGGGGGGAAAATGGCTCGATATTGGAAGGCCTTGGGACCTGATAGATGCAAATATGTTCTTTTTAGAAAGCTTAAAACATTATATATCAAAAGATTCAGAAATTTCAGCTAGTTCAAAAATAGGATATCCTGCCCATATCGGCTCTGACTCAACTATTGATTCTTCTGAGATTATTTCGCCATGCCTGATATCAAACAATGTAAATATTGGAAATAATTCTAAGATAAAATCATCTGTGATAATGAAAAACGTGAAGATTGGTAAAAACTGCACCATTGAAAATTCTGTTATAATGGAAGGGGTTAAAATCGGGGATAACTCTGTTGTCTCATTTTCTATAATAGGAGATAATTCAGATATCGGCCGCAATGTAACTTTTGAAAGTGAATCCAAAGAGAACATAAAAATTGAAATCAAAGGAGAACTTGTCGATTCAAACAGAACAAAACTTGGGGCGATAGTGGGAAAAAATGCAAGAATCAATGATAATGCCATAATAAAGCCAGGCCAAAAAATTGATTCTGGGATTACAATTTGAAAAAAATAAAGAATATTATTTATTCTAGTTCCAAAAGATGATTGCAATATGTGCATTTGTAAATCTTTTTTCGATTCTCCATTATATGTGTCGGAACAACTTTTGATCCACAAAGCGGGCATTTAGGGAGATTCTCTGGTACCCCAGTTGTCCTCATTATGTGTTTAACTCCAGGGATTCTTTTGATTTTTTCTCTTTGTGCATGAGTCAATGACCCAATGATTATACCTATAATCCCAAAAGCTCCCAGGATGTATGCAACAGGCCTATACTCGTCATGCCAGAACGTTTCTTGTTTTGTTACAGTTTGAAGTTCTTGATATGGAACCCTCTCTTCATATGTTTCAGTTACGTTTTCAATTACTGTTTCGAGATATTCTTGCCTAGTGACAAAGGATTCCTGTTTTATTACTGTATATGTTATTGTTTTTGCGTATGCAAAAAGTCTGTTAGAAAGAATTATCATGTACTGCTGGATTCCAGAGTTAGCTGGAGCAGTCCAGATACCATTTAATTCGATAGTTCCGATAGGGGCATCAAAAAAAGCATTATAGGATTGTTGCGCCAACCAAAGCTCATAATTTTGACGATCTATAATTTTAAACTCAAACCAACGTTCAATATCCCTCTTAGTAGGATCGGTAGTTATGATGTATTTTATACGGTCATTTGGCTTCAGTAAAGGCTCACCTAATACTATATATTCATTTGCCTCGAAATTCTTTACAGAATCAATTATCGTTGAATTTGTATATGCTATTACTTCTCTAGTCCTCTTGACAAGTTTTTCCTGAGGAACCGTTCTTTCTCTAATTTCTATTCTCTCCAGTGTTACATATTCTTGTGTTGTAACAGTTCTTTGGAAGGGTATAGTTGTGTAATAAAATAATCCTCCAGCAACAATTAGAAGAATAAGGCCCAAAACAATAAAATCATTTCTTCCTGCCATAGTTATCACCATTGAAATTATTATATATTATATATTATATATAATACCTATTTATATTTATCGGAAACAATTAAAAATTCTGCTAAATATTGAAGAAAATAAAGCTATTACGCGTGTTTTATGGGATAACGTGCACCACACGCTTCACACTGCAGAAAAGTAATCCTATCTTCTCTAATAATTCTAGTATCAGGTCTATTGCATTCAGTGCATATTACAGACTCTTTGGCATATTTCTCAATCTTTTCACTAATAACTGAAGATGAAAATTTTCCCTGGAATATCGCTTCCTGGCCACTCATATTTCCTGCCGTAGCAAGTTCCCTTAGGATATATTTTAAGAAAGGGTCGACATCCCTGTTTAGAATTGAGGCTATTTCCCTGAAATTTTTGACTATAGTCCTGTTACCCATTATAAATGAGTCGGCCCTGGGGATTTCGAATCTGTTTGTCTCAGAGACGTTTATAGGCAATAACTCTTCTGCCCGCTTTAGAAGGAACTCGTAGTCTGTTTTTTCATCTTTCATATTGCCCAAGTGAATTTTGTGATTTATAAAGTTACCGAAAGTTTTAAATCAGAAATCAGAATTTCTATTATTACCAGCCGGGTAGGGTAGTGGTCAATCCTGCGGGGTTTTGGTCCCCGCGACAACGGTTCGAATCCGTTCCCGGCTATCACTTTCTTTTTCAATATATTTATATAATACAAAACTCTTGAATAATACGATAAAATGTCTAGAAAATTATTTGCCTTAATTGTTGTTGTCATTTTGATCTCTGTTGCATCAGGATGCAGCTCTAAAGATAATGACCAGACGGCAAAAGATGTGTTAGAGGATTGGAGGAATCAGAACTTTAATCCGATAGATGAAACTAGTTCAAATGGAAGAACAACTACAATTCCTAATCCCCTCAAGGGCGAAACACCTTCTGGCTCTATTGCTTGTCCAATGTACATAACAGACTATAAACAAAGATTTGAAGGAAATAGAGTCTACATAGAAGGCAATGTATTCAATTATGGGGATTCAAGCTATAAAAATCCACCAATTAACTGTGTGAAACTGTATATTTTCTTCTATAACATTAATGGCAATGTGATAGGGGAAGATTCTTACTATGTAAATGTCGGTGAACTCGGATATGGTGAAAAGTATCCATTCAGTTTCAGTGCAAATATTAGATCGGGGACAGAAAGATATCTAGTCAAAGTAAGGTGTTGCAATAGATGAAAATTAGAGTGGGGCAAACTCTTGCCATATCCTTTGGTTTTTGTAACGAGAATAAGAAACTGTTTGTCCCGACTATTCTATCGATGTATATCGTTTATTTTCTTTCAGTATTTTTGAACAACTATTTTTATCATGATATTGATAAAATGCTAAATACCCAATATCTCACGCTCGGAGAAAAATCAACTTTTTTCTCCGATATACCTTCATTTTTACCACCACAATTTTCTGAAGTTTTCCTTTTTCTTTTCAAAGGAGATCTATTGACACCATTCACATCATTTTTAATGGGTATGATTTATATCGTCGGAGTGGCAGTTCTATTCTTTTTAGTTGAATCGATGTATCGGGGTAAAAAAATCAATTATACTACTGTCTTTAGATCTTTTCCAAAAATAGTAATTTCAAGCATATTGACAGTAATATTAATAGTAATTGGTATTGTAGCCTATGTATTGCCTGGCATATTCTTAGTCTACCTTTTTTTCTATGTTGTCCCCGAGTCAACTTCAAGCAACAATTCATTATTTACCGACATAAAGAGGGGAATTTCACTTGTCTTTAAAAATCCCGATTACACTTTGGGCCTCCTTGCTGTAATAACTGCCACAATTTTTTCATTAAATTATATCTTGCTTTATCTAAATGACCTGGGATTTCTTGGAGAGAGAGGCATACTACTTGACCTATTTTTTATTTTAATAAGAGGTATTGTATATACATGGGCTTTGGTATCAAATATGGTGGCATATCTTAGTCTAGAGAGCTGACAATCTTTTCAACTTCCTTCTCGATCTCTTTTATTATGCTTTCATAGTTATCGACCAAAGAGCCGCCACCCTGGGAAAAGTTTTCTCTTCCCCCACCCCTACCACCAAATCTTGCCAAAATTGAATTTAGAAGGGTTCGCATATCATAATTTATATCTTGCGACCTGCCGCATACGACAAATATTCCCTCATCAATTAAAAATAGCACTAAAAAGGCCTTTGATTGTTCTAGTAATTCACCTGCCTTTTTAATTACTAATTTTCTATCAAGGCCTTTTAAGGTTTCAAAGTATAGTTTTGTTCCGGATATATCTTTAGGGCAAATTGATTCAAAACTCTTTTGAGAAAATTCATTTAGACTCTGCCTGTATTTCTCATTGTCTTTTAAGAGGTTAGAAATAGTCCTTTCAACATTTTCAGGTGCGGATTGAAGTATATCCATTGATGCCAAAGCAATTTTTGATAACTTCAAGGATTCTTCCTTTGCTTTTTCAGCTATTTCAAACTCTAATCTAAATGAACCTTCTCCGGTCTTGTTAACCTTGGTTAGAAGAAAGAAGTCAATTTCTTTAGTAGAGTCTACATGTTCTCCAGAGCAAGCGGCAAAATCATAATTTTCAACTTCAACAATTCTAACTTCTTCAGTTTGTATCCTGTCAAGCTTTATCCTGATACCTGGAAATTTTGTAATCACGTCTTGCTTCTTAGAATTGTGGACAATAACTTTTCTATTTTCTAGAATAATATTGTTTGTAAGTTTTTCAGCTTCAAGAAGTTTATCCCAGCTGAGCTCGCCAGAATATTTTATATAAAGTGCATTCTTTTCTTCCTTTATAGAAATCTTATCTAAAGAAACTTCTGGGATTACTTTTGAAAGAGATCGAAAGAATATATGCTCCCCTGTATGTGCCCTTTTATCCTTCATGAAAAAAATAAGTGCCAATCCAATAAAACCTTTACGCTAATCAATCTTTGAAACAACTAAATTGATAAATTCTTTTCCTTGCTTTAGAAGCTCTTTTCCGGAATCAGTTATTATATAGTATTTCCTGTTTGGTCTACCGTGTTCTGAATCTTCCCATTTTGAAGTAACATAGCCCCCATTTTCAAGATTGTATAATACAATATAGCTAGTTATCCTAGCTGGAGCAAATGAAAAGTTTTTTTCTATTTCTGCCTTAACTTCATATGCATACATTGATTTATTAGATAAGAGGCTTAGAATATATATCCAGAGCACTTCTGTTGTAAGCTTTTTTTTGAGTCTTTCGAGAGGCATTTATGCACCTTTAATATTTTATGACCATAAACTATTTAAATCTTTATAATATTTTTAGAATATCATGTCATATTTTAGGAGGTACCTAAATGGGAGAAATTAGGGTTGCAATTGCAGGAGTTGGCAATTGCGCGTCATCACTTGTTCAAGGAATTGAATATTATAGAAACAATGGCACAAAACAGGTAATTGGTTTGATGAATGAAAATTTAGGGGGTTACCGTCCCCAAGATCTAAAGTTCGTCGTTGCATTTGATATTGATAAAAGGAAGGTAGGAAAAGACATAAGCGAAGCTATATTTCAAAGCCCAAACTGCACTAAAACGATTTATAAAAATGTCCCAAAATTTGGGGCAAAGGTAATGATGGGCCCTGTCCTAGATGGATTTGCGGCCCATATGGACGACTACTCTGAGGACAGAAGATTTGTAGTTTCTGATGAGAAACCTTGCGATGTCGTATCTGAGCTTAAAAAGAATAAGGTCGATGTCCTGATAAACTATATGCCAGTTGGATCTGAAAAAGCAACGAAATTTTATGCTGAAGCGGCACTTGAGGCAGGCGTAGCATTTGTAAACTGCATGCCGGTCTTCATAGCTTCAAATGAAGAATGGGCAAAAAGATTCGAAGATGCGGGCATTCCAATAGTTGGAGACGATATTAAGTCTCAGCTTGGTGCAACAATTGTGCATAGAGTTCTTACTAAACTATTCCAAGATAGAGGCGTCATTGTTGATAGAACTTATCAGTTGAATACTGGAGGAAACACAGACTTTCTTAACATGCTTGACAAGAATAGATTAAAATCAAAAAAGATATCAAAAACTGAAGCGGTCCAGTCACAACTTGATGTTCCCTTACACCCAGACAATATCCACATTGGTCCATCAGATTATGTTCCATGGTTAAATGACAATAAACTCTGCTTTTTGAGACTAGAAGGGAGGGGATTTGGGGATATACCTTTGAACCTGGAGCTAAGACTTTCAGTAGAAGACTCACCAAACTCAGCAGGCGTTGCGATAGATGCAATAAGGTGTGCAAAACTCGGCCTTGATAGGAAGATAGGCGGACCATTAACATCAATTTCAAGCTATGCTATGAAGCACCCGTTAATTCAGTACTCAGACTCTGAAGCAAAGATTAAAGTTGAGGACTTTATCTCTGGAAAACTTGAGCGCTAAAGAAAAACTTAAATATCTATTTTTTTCTCTTATTCTATGAAGAACTTAATAGTCATATTGTTAATTTTTGGCATAATATCTTCTTTTGGTGTTGTTTTGGGAGAAGAGAATTCTGATCCAGTGGTATGGAAATACAAGCTAAGTAGCTGGGGAACTTCTGTTACGACAACAGAAGCCGGGGATTATAGTGCAGCAAGCTCCATTGACGGCTCATTTTATTTTTTTGATAAATCTGGGTCAGTCTTATGGGAGCATGATCTTGGAAAGAGGATAACTTCAATTAATATATCTAGTGCCATGTCAAAAGTTTCAGCCGCTGTCGGAGAAAGGGTATATATATATTCAACATCTGGAGATCTTTTGGCTAATTATAAGTCTGTAAAAGGTGGATTCATAACAGCAACTCCTGACGGCAACTATATTGCAGGTAGCTCATCAGATATCTATGCGATGGTCTACAAGGATGCAAGGCCTTTATGGGATTACAAAACTGACGGAAAAGTTAATTATGTCTCATTGACACCGGATGGCCAAACATTAGCTGTGGCTTCATCAGATAATCATGTTTATCTGATTAGATCCGGTCTTTTAATGTGGAAATACGATGCAAAAATGCCTGTGATATCTGTTGCAGTGACACCTGATGCGTCCTATGTTGCATGCGGAACAGGAAGTTTTGAATCAGATCAAGGAGAAGCTCAAAAAGATTATAGAGTGTTCTTGTTTGATGGAAATGGAAAACTATTGTGGAGTAAAAAAATAGGTTACACCGTATCTTCTGTTTCAATAACACCCGATGGTTCATATATAGCTGTAGGCTCATGGGATAACAAGGTGCACATATTCTCAAAGTCAGGAGAGCATCTAAAAGAATTCAAAACTGATGGAAAAATCTGGTCCGTTGCAATAACGCCTGACGGGAAAAATGTTGTGGCAGGCTCAACTGATACCTATGTGTATTTCCTTGATGTAGATTCAATGCAAAAACCTGAAAATAGCTCATCATTCAATACAGTTTATCTGGCAATTCCTATACTACTAATTATAGCAGCAGCCGCAATAATCTACACCAAGAAGGTCAAGAAGAAATAATTATTTTTTTATATTTTTAATTAAATTTAAACTTAAATAATGATTTAAAATAAGATTTATAAGAATAAAATATCTGCATCTTTTATTATATCAAAATCCTTGCCCATTGTAACTAGAATTAGATTAAAGAATTCTGAGATTTTAAAATTATAAGCATCATCAAAATCTAAGCCGTAGTTTCTTTTCGATTCATAAATATTGGAATATAAGCTCAAAGGCAACGATAAAATCTTAAATGCAGGCACTATATCTCTAATAAAAACATTGAAAGCTTCTTCCTTTTCGTATCTCAATAAAATAACCCTATTGAGTGTAAAGAAAATCACTTATGATTACTTCTTCTATGATTATGATCTATAAATTCTTTACATTTTTCTGCTTTTCTTTGATTCAATAAAATCTCTAGCAATATATTTGTGTCAAGGAGATACATTAGCACCACTCTAAAGCCTTGTGCTGAAGCTCTACAGAAGTAAATTCATCTTTAAGTTCGGACAATCCTCCCTGCCATTCAAAAGTAAGTTTTTTTGTTTTTATTTCTTGATATAAGAAAGTCAATATAATCTAAAACTTCCTTTTTTAATTCTGGGGAAAGACTCTGGAATTTAGATTGGATATCTACTTCGTTCATGAATTATACTTAGATTTAAAGTATTTATATATCTCTATTTTGTCCAAACCATAAAATTAAATATTAAATGCCTCTATTATGTATTAATGGAAATTGAGTATTCAAAGGCTTCAATAATATTGAGAAATAAGTCCTTATCTGACGTTGATAAGTTTGTACTAGATTTTGTGGACATACTAAAAAATCATTTTAGGTATGTTATAGTAAGTGGTTATGTTGCCATATTATTCGGCAGATCTAGAGGTACTGAAGATATCGATATATTGATTGAAAAAATAACTAAATCTGAATTTTTTAACTTTGTCAGTGAGATTGAAGAAAAATATGATTTTCTAAATCCTGAAGATAGAGAAGGTTTGTATGAGATGTTAAGTGAAAATTTAGGTATAAGAATATCTAAAAAGAATGAAATTATACCCAACATTGAGTTTAAAATAATAAAAAATGAAGTAGAGAAATATGTATTGGATAACAGATTAAAAGTTGGATTGGATAAGAATTTACTGTATATCTCCCCTATAGAAATCCAGTTAGCATACAAACTTTTTTTAGGCAGCGAAAAGGACATAATGGACGCAGTATATTTATATGAGTTATTTCAGAATAATATCCAAAGAGATGAAATCGAATACTGGGCCAAATATTTTAAGATTCAAGATAAATTGGATAATTTCTGGTGAAGAGATGAAGGAATCTGAAAAGAAAAAATTTGATGAGAACAGGGAACAAATTCTAAAGGAGCTTGAGGAAGAAAAGGAAAGAAACTTCAAGCAAAAGATAGAGTTTGTAAGGTTATATGCAGAATGGATAAAGAAAACTCCAAATAAAGAGTGGAGCAAACAACACTCAAAATTTATTAATTCGATGTATAAAAAAGATTAAATCTAAAATAGAATTCATAGAGTTGTTGAATCTTATGGAGAAAGAAAAAGATCTGAAAGAAGATTCAAAAATTAAAAAGGCTGTAAAGATTCAAGATGAACTTAGAAAAAAATCTGGTGACTGGAATGGAAGTGCTGAGGTAGCAAAATGGAGAAGACTCCATTAATAATCAGTTGAGCGCCATTATCAAAGGAACAATGATGTCTTTTTCTTTTTTTATCTGGTCGGCTATTAGGACTAGCGTTATACCTATCCTGTTTTTATACTGGTCAACTTGAAATTCAAAATCTGTAAGGTGATTTAAAACATCAGTATTTAATTGCAAGTATTCCGAGGCGTTCATTACCTCTATCCCTCTGACCTTTCCCTTGTTAGAAACATCAAGTACGATATCCCCTACATCAAAATTCCCTTTGAATTTTTCATCAGCATCATAGCTGTTGTGAATAAAAAGAATATCACAATCCGGGTCGTATGAGATTAATTTTTTTTCTAATGTTTCCAACTTAACACCTAACAAATCCATGGTATCAACTATTGAGCTTTATTTTTCTAAAAATAGTCTTTAGATTTGGATAGTTCTTTTTCGATAAAACAGTAAACGCCTTCTTTGGCTATAGCTTCCATCCTCCTATGGCGGGAAGATCCAGGCACTGGATTCTTTTTAATATCAATTTTTCTTGCCCTAATACGAACAGTGTCGGCGTGTAAACAGTCCCCCAAAGAGAAAAGTTTCAACTTAAATATCCCCCAGAGATGAGCTCCTTTCCAGCTTCAAATGCTTCTTCGTATTCTATCCCCAATTCTTCGGCGGCCTCAGAAATAAAACCCTTTTCTCTTTCAGAAAACCAATCCATTAACATTCTTTTGATTTTTTCTTTACGTTCTACTTTAGATAGCCCTTTTAGAAGTAGAGGATTAGGGGTGTCTGATAGAACAATTTTGTCTACATTGCCCATGAGAATAACTAATTTTAATGATTTAAATAATTAACGCCACTCTAAAAACTTGTGCTGAAGCTCAACAGAAGTAAATTCTTCTTTAAGAAGCGTTGAAAAGATACGAGAAAATAATATTCACTTCTCAATTTCAATTATTTTGACATTTTTCTCGGTGACAACAATGAAATTGTTTGCCAATTTTTCTGAATAAGATTCAAGTAGTTGCGATAATACATAAATTTTATTATCTGGTCTTTCATTCTTGAGTCTTAATAATATTCTCCTTTATGTTCTCTGTTAAATTTAAAAATGAGTTCTCCAAAATCTTTATCATTGGTAATTAGAATAAAATTCTCTCTGTTGGCCTTATCTATTATTGTTTCATCATCGGCCCCTTTTGCCTCATCGTGAACGGACAATACTTCGTAGTTTAATGATCTTAGCCATCTTGCAACTTTTGGGCCGGTGCACTCATCTACTATAAATTTCATCTTTAAATTGCCTCTGCAAGTGGCATATACGTAGTATTCTCAATTGTTTCGGATGCATATACAAGACAAGCATTAATATCATCTTTTGTTAGCCCTTCATATTCCTTCAATATTTCATCAACTGTATAACCATTAGCCAATAGATTTAGTATGTATTGCACGGATAATCTTGTGCCTTTTATAATTGGCTTTCCCGTCATGACTTTTGGATTAATAATTATTCTTTGAAGAAGTTTTTCCCTATCCATCTTCTCACCATGTTATAATGTTTAACCATACATTTAAATTGTACGGTATATATGATATAAAAAACACGAAGTCAACAAAGATAAATTAGAAAAGATATTGCCTAAACTAAATCATACATGATCTGGCATTTATCACACTTGTAGACTATTTCCCTTTTTCCCTTGTCACTTACCTCTGTTCTGATTAGTGGCCTTCCGCATCTTTCGCAATTGTAGCCTTCTCTCCTTACACGAAGTGATGGTATTTGTGGTCTTGGAGCCGGGGCTACGGGATAGCTGTCGTAGTAAGGGTCGTATTGACCTCTAGAGCGCTCCATCGGAAGGTAAGTTTCTGGAACGTATCTTTCTTCAGGGTAGTACCTCTTCTCGTAGTATTCTCGTTCTCTTGGCTTTGCCCTTTCCCTTTCAAATTTAGGAAATTTAATTTCATCTTCAGTAAGGGCGCTTCCAACAATTGCACCTATGAATATAGGGTAGATATAGAGGACGGCTGTAATAAGCATGTATAATTTTGTCCCTCTTGGAACTGTAAATGGAATCCTCATGACAATGCCAGGCTCTAGGAAATCACCTACAATAAAAGATATCACAAGAAACAGAATAAAGACAATCAATGCGCATAAAGAAAATGCAGCGATTGCATTTTTGATACTTCTTGATCTCTTGCCGCCGACAATGCCTGCTACAATAGGTCCTATCACAGGCGCCCATATCATGAGAATCGTCAGTAGAACCATCCAAAGCGATGACTTTAGGATATTCTCTATGTTATCGTCTGACATCATTGGTAATTGATTTTTCTTATTTATAAGTTTTTCTATCAAAAACGTTATGTACTATTATTATACAGTGGTCGGCATGGAGTACCATAGGAGATATTGAAACTCGTTTTGCATTCTTTAATAATTCTTCATCTTCTTGTGAAAGGCCTATGTGATCTCCTAAGACAAAACAGATTTTTTCTGATTCAATATTCAAGCTTTGGATATCTCCTCCTTCTTCGTGAAGATAGATTATTTCACAATCAATTTCATTTATGACTTCGGAAAAGCTTTTTTTTGATACGAATATTCCAGGTGTAGATTCTGATTCTTTTTCTGTCACATTTTCTAATGCTTTCTTTATGAGCCCCCCGGTGCAGCGCTCATCGGGGCTTAGATATCTCAAATCATTTCCGACAAATCTAAGTGTAACTGGAGGATTTGGTTCACCTTCCAACACTGCAATAAACTCTGTATCTCTTCTTAAATCGTGAGAGAGAAAAAAGGCAGAGTTTACGCATCTGGCCACAATATCCATTCTGCCACCATCCCCTGGAAGGTCGTTTAGAGAGAAATCCTTTGAAGTTTTGGCCTTGGATGCTTTTAAGATGAATATTTTCTTCATAAAAATCAAAAGATTTATAACAATTTAAGATTATCCAATACGTATGGACAGTCTTGATATAAATATCCTTAAGATTCTAAATCAGGACGCTAGAACGAGTTTTTCTGAGATAGCGAGAAGGCTAGGGCATTCTATAACAACCATCTCTTTGAGAGTCAAGGCTATGGAGGATTCAGGTATTATAAAAAAATACATACCTGTGCTTGACTCTGAAAAGTGCGGCTATGACTTTACAGCTGTTATTCATCTTATCATATCTAAAGGGAAGCTAAAAGAGGTAGAGGAAATAGTAAAGGCAGAGAATAATGTCGTTGCAGTGTATGATGTTACTGGAAGATATGACGCAATAATTATAGGAAGATTTAGAAACAGCAGTCACTTGGAAAAGTTTACCAGATGGATACAATCAATTGATTATGTTGAAAGTGTTTCTACTTCGATTGTTCTAAATATAATTAAGGAAGACATGGAGGTTAAGTTTGACTAGCGAGCTATCTTTTAGGCTTTCAGAGTGGCTAAAACATGAAGTTATTTCTGGCGGGGGAAAAGGTGTCGTATTTGGGTTAAGTGGCGGCATTGATTCAGCAGTGACAGCCTATCTCTGTAAAAATGCTTTTCCTGAAAACTCTCTCGGCCTTATAATTTCCTGCTTCAGTAACAAAAACGATATGGATGATGCAAAGTCAGTTGCAAAGGAGATTGGCCTAAAATATGAGACTATAAATATTGATGCTATATATAACTCATTACTTGATGAATTTGGAGATATGAGAGATGATCGGGATTTACCCCTTGCCAATATCAAGCCAAGACTTAGAATGACTGTTCTATACTATTATGCTAATAAATTAAGCTATTTTGTTATAGGCACAGGAAATAAGAGCGAACTTACTGTGGGATACTTTACAAAATATGGTGATGGGGGATGTGATCTATTGCCTTTGGGAAATCTAACAAAGAGAAATGTCTATTCCCTTGCTAGATCGCTAAAAGTTTCTGAGAAGATTATAGACAAGCCGCCTTCTGCAGGCCTGTGGAAGGGCCAGACAGATGAAGCAGAATTGGGCATAACTTACCAGGAGATTGACAATTACATAGAAGGAAAAACAGTAAGCGATAGCGTCAAAACAAAAATTGAAGAGATGATAGAAAAAAGTGAGCACAAGAGAAATATGCCAAGAATACCTGATTTCTAAATTATTGGATAGAATTTTAAATTAAATTTATAACTAAGAACTATATAGATACTTTCAATCGAGTGATTTTATGGAAACGCTAAAGCAGAAAATCAATAATAAGACAGCAGTTATTTCTATTATAGGATTAGGCTATGTGGGGCTTCCTACAGCCGTATATTTTGCTGAGAAAGGTTTCAAAGTGTATGGTGTGGACAAAATTGTTAGGATTGTCAATGGCCTTAACAAAGGTGTTTCACATCTAAATGAGCTTGGCTTGGATGAAAGGATAAAAGAAGTAGTTGAGCAGAATAAATTCCACTGTACAAATGACACCACAGAGGCCGTTAGTAACAGTGATATTGTCTTAATTATTGTTCCTACACCTATTACAAAGGATAAAGAGCCGGATCTATCTTATGTAGTTTCTGCTGCAGAGGATATTTCTAAATCGCTTAAAAAAGGCCAACTTATTGTTTTGGAATCAACAGTATATCCTGGGGTAACAGATGACATTGTTAAACCTATATTGGAATCCTCTGGCCTTAAGGCTGGGATAGATTTTGGATTGGCTTATTGCCCAGAGCGATACAACCCAGGGGATACTAAACACACGATTGATAATGTCAATAGGGTCGTTGGTGGTATAACAAGAGAGTGGGCAGATATCACAAAAGATGTCTATTCATATGTTATTAAAGCACAAATAGACACAGTGAGCGATATCAAAACTGCAGAGGCTGCTAAAGTTATTGAGAACATACAGAGGGATTTGAACATAGCACTGATGAATGAGCTTGCGCTGATTTTTGAGAAAATGGGGATTGACGTCCTTGAAGTTATAAAGGCCGCAAGCACAAAATGGAACTTTAATGTTTACTACCCTGGGGCCGGAGTTGGTGGGCACTGTCTTCCAGTTGATCCATATTACCTAGTTTCAAAAGCTAGAGAGTTTGGATACCACTCGAAAGTAATTACTGCAGGCAGAGAGATTAATGACTATATGCCACATCACGTCTTTGAGCTTTTGAGGGATGCATTGAATGACATGGAAAAATCTGTTAAGAACTCTAAGATTGCAGTTTTAGGTTTTTCATACAAGGAAAATGTCGGCGACGTTAGGGAAACGCCGGTAGAGCATTTTGTAACAGAGCTTGTCAAAAAAGGTGCCGTTGTAACAGTAGTCGACCCTTATGTCGATGAGAAATACATTAAGTCATTCGGCGTTTCCTATTCTAAAGATATCTATACTGCACTGAAAGAGGCGGATGCATTTGTGGTTATGACATCACACAATATTTTCAAGGAAATGGATTTAGAAAAAGCAAGAAAACTCATGAGTAATCCCCTCGTTATTGACGGCAGAAGGATTTTCAATAAAGATGAAATGAATGATAATGGATTTGTATACAAAGGCGTAGGGTGTCTCTGATCACATATTGAATTCTTTTTCAAAGAAGTCAATCATGAATGACGTGACATCTATTTTTTCTTGAAGCAGTTTTTGCTTTTTTTGTTCCCATTCTTTTTTATAATCGCTACTTAAAATATCCTGAATTTTAGTAAATGATTCTTGGATTGTCTTATACGAAAAAAGTAGACCATAATTTTCTAACTCGATAAAATTACCCATAGTTCCTACCAAGGGCGATATATAAATACTTGGTTTACCCAAGACTGCTGCTTCTGTTGCCATAGTTGCACCCTCTCCAACATATACTGAGGAGTGATTCATCAATGTATGGATCTTTGCAGGATGAACTTTGATTTGATAATCTTCAAATGAATTATCATTAGCCTCTGAGCTCAATAATACTCTGCCATGCTCCTCTAAGATATTGATCAATTTTGATAGTTCTTTTTTAGATATGCCTTTATACCCTACATCATGGCTTGCTTCCCAAGATACAACTCTCACCAAAGAAAAGTGTTCTTTTTTGCCAATATCTAGCTCCTTTAAAACATTCTTTTCCTCTTTAAACCAGTTCGGATGCAGATAAGCGAGCTCTTTGTAACCATTAAATTTGATATGCTTTTCCCCATAATCACCCATAAAGGACGAGGGCGTGAGAAAATAATCCGAGTAGGGTATTGAAAGCCTGTTGTTCAATTTAGCGTGCTCTGTATCATTGAAGAGAATAGATTTTTTTCCTATCATTTTGGCAACATGCGTTATGTAAGGGCTTGCAAAGCCTACCAATACATCAGGTTTTAATTTTTTAGAAATCCTGTAAAGTTTATAGTCTGTTTGCGCCAATCCTATTGCTTTTTTAAAAAGGCCTTTTTTATTAATTCCAATATCTATAAAATCAAATCCATAGTAATCTAAAAGTTGGAATGTGCTCTCTTTTTTCCTGGCGGTAATTAGTATTTCATGCCCTCTCTTTTCCATTTCCCATACCAGATTCTTGAAAAAATGCACATCCGCAGGATGCCCAATGTCAAATAGAATCTTACTCAATTTTACCTCTCCTATTAAATTTGAATATTATTTATTATTTTTTTTAGTTAAAGCTTTATCTTCGTAGAGTTCAAATATTTTCTCAAACAAAATTCTTTCTTGGGACTCCCAGTTACATTTTGTTATTACTAAATCTTCTCCCTTCTTTATTAATAACTCTCTTAATTCTTTATTTTCATATAAATCTTTTATTGCCTTTTTTATGCCTTCTTTAGTTGGTTCACAATACATTATTGTATCTTTATAAAAAGACTTCCATTTTGGAAAATTAGATCCGATTACTGGTAAACCACAGGCCATATACTCAAATGTTTTGACTGACCAACCTTCCATGTAATTTTCAAGTGGTTTTAATACAGACATCCCAATATGGCATCTTTTCATAATATTATAGACCTCAATTGAATTTAGTATGCCATGGTATGTAGTATATTTCCAACCATCAAGTTCTTTACACTTATCTTCTAATCCTACTTCCCATCTACCAATCAAATTAAGGGATATTCTAATACCTTCGTTATTTAGCTCACCTATAGATTCGACTAAATCATAAATACTTCTATCTAAAGATAATCCACCAACAAATATCACGGAGAATATTTCATTTTTTTTGTAATCTATTTTTTTTATTAATTCTAAGTCAACAAAATTTGCAACTACGCACTTATTTCCCTTTGCTTGATCATAGATCCCTTGCGTACTACACACTATCAAATCAAAGTATCGATAAGATAAACCCACAAGCCAAAAAAAAGAATGTTTTAGTATCAATCTAATTGTTTTCAAAAGTGGATTTCCCCTTACAGTAACACTGACAAATTCATGTTGATCGAATATAACTTTCTTTTTCTTTATTTTTTTAAGGTACAGTCCTAAAGGAATAAGTTCAGGATCGTGTAACTGGTATAGGTCTGCATCTTCTTTAATGGATATTTTGTATATGCTAATTATCCTCTTTAACATACATATTGAAATAAACTTCTTACATTTTGAAACACTAATTATTTTAATATTCTCCTGAAAGTTATCTTTCGTCTCAATACCAATAACGGATACGTTGGGAGATATTTTTCTTAAGCTTCTTGCTATCTTATAATAAACTCTCGTATCATTAGTTTTATGCCTAGATGAAACTTGGCATATGTTTTTTTTGGAAAGTATATCCATCCTTATCTCCATACTTTGAATATTATTCTCATTCCATTACCAAGTTGTTTTTGTTAAAACAATTGATTATAAAACAATAAATGTTTTTAACTACCCCATAAGGCGTATAAACAATATTATGTATTCCCACATTCTTTATCAATCTTTACAGTTAATTCTTTTTAAAAAATTTATTATCTTCTAAAATCTCCTGTATATCCTGAATACTATGGGCATCGTATCCCACTATCGTTCTAACCATTTCTAATTCCGCTTTTTTACCAATACGATATATGTCCCCGTATTTTAGATTTATTTCTATCATAACGTCTTCTTTAATGCATTTAGAAAATATTTCTTTGAGTTCACCATCTGTAAAGTCAATATTTGGATGGCCCCAAACATCCATTTGTGACAGAGCTTTTAATAAATCGGTAAAAGGATTATTAGTTTGGCCGTGAAAGCTTCCTACTATCAATTCGGCTTTATCGTAATCTTCTTTACTAATATCTAGAGTTCCTCCCTCAAGTATTTTAGCCTCACATCCGCATATGGCAGAAACATTATATTTCTGTTGAAATTTCTGGACCTCATTTTTGAAAAGACCAAAATCGTATGAAGGATTTCTTCTTATATGTTCTGTGAAAATTAATTCTGTTATCTCGTTTCTTGAAGCATAATCAAAATATTCTTCAATTGAACTAGTTCCATCGGTGTAATCAGTATGTATATGGAAAATCTTCATTTGCAAATCCCCAATATCTGTAGATTTTTGTCCCCCATATTATATTTTTTTGGGACAATGAAGCCTTACCATTTATTTCTTGTTCTATCGCCCCTCTTATTATGTTTGCGTTGCCAAGAGTAGAATTAACCATGCTTCCTTGTATCCGTGGGTTACATTCTATCAAGATGGGTCTGCCCTTATCGTTCATCTTGTATTGGAATCCCACTACCCCATGTATACTAAGTTTTTTAATAATCTCTGTTGTATTCTTTATTATTTCCTTGTTATTTTCTAATTGGCCTTCAAAAGTTATTCCGTTGACGATTTTATCTCTTGATCGCGGTACACAAATTATTGTTTTTCCTTCTTTTGCTAAAACATCAACGCTATACTCCTTGCCACTCAAATATTCTGTTACCATTATCCCTTCAGTTGGAAAATTTTTTTCAAATATTTTTAATAAATTTGTTTTTGACATATTGAGGGAATGTGGTTTGGAATAGAATTCTTTTTCAGATGGAGTTTCATTTGTTAATATTCTTACTCCTCTCGATCCATTTGCACTAGGTAATTTTACAACACATTTATTATCTTTAAAATTATTTATTATATTTTTAAACTCTACTAAATCTTTTACAAAGTAAAATTCTCCTACACATTTTTTATTGAACATCTTCACATTGGATAGGAGTTTATACTTATTGTTCAAAATGCTTATTTTTTCTTTCGTGTTTACAAGTATCTTCGCTTTCGTTACATTTTTTAATTCTGCCAAGAACGGTAGCTCTGCCGTTACTTGCGGTAAAACTACATCAACTTTCTCTTTCTCTATAATCTTTATTAATTCATCTTGGAACTGTTTAGAAGGAGTTGGGACTTGATACGTTTTTGAGATGATATAGTTTGCATCTTTTCTTATGTCCGTTCCAACTACCTGCCCCATTCCTTTAACAGAATAAATTGTTCCTGCAGTTCCTGGTGCTCCCGCTCCAGTTACAAGAATCTTTAAATTTGCCATCGGACAACCTCAAAGGCCTCGGCATACTTTGAATTGCATTGTGTGCCCCTTGCGTATGCCAATCCCTTCACAACCTCAGCAGATAGGTAATTTCCCCTGTATTTTTGAGATTTGTATTTTTTTAGCGCATTTATCTTGTTTTTTATGTCCTCATCGTTTAGTTTGACAAATGCTTTTGTGCTAAACTCTATATGGTTCCAAGGTATCTCATAACATAAAATTGATGAACTTTTCTTAAACGCCCTTATAGTTTCATTTGCTATTGTTTGGTGATCTTGATGGTAGTCTTTTGTCGAAGATGTGATTACAATAGAAGGATTGAATTCTTTGTTTATTTTTACCAGCACTTCTAGTATTTCCTGCCTAAACGAGGGCATTTTTCTTACAGAAAAATCCAGCACACTAAAATCCTTAACATTTAGAATGCCCATGGATCTTTCAAACTCTATTTTTAAGATGTCCTTTTTGTTGTTCTTTGGTTGAGATTCTCTTGCACTTGAAAACGCCACGACCTTTACATTGTTATTATGTCTAATAAACTTGTTAATAGTTCCTCCAGCACCAAACTCTGCGTCATCTGTGTGCGGAGATAAAACCAAGATATTTGAATTCTCTATATTGTTCATATAATCCCTCTTTACATTAATAATCAAAATTTTATTTATTCTTTTTATACTCCTGAACAGGTAAAATATTAATTTTATCTGGCTTTAAGATTTCACGGATTATTGAATAGATTGAATATGCTAATTTTTTAAAGTTTTACATTCTTTATGGAATATTCTAGTGTCAAATGGAGGATGCCTTGTTGAAACATGCACAACTGATTTCATTAATAATAACAAATATGCATTCGTTTAAAAATTTATATATTGATTAATAGAAACAATACATATAGCATTATTTATATACTAAATTTTATTCATAGATTAAATGGAAAAAAGAATAAAGTCTTTATTTATTCCCAGTTGGTATCCAAACAAAGAAAACAAAGTTTCTGGAATTTTTATTAGAAATCAAGCCATAGCTCTTTCAAAAATATGTGATGTTGCAGTATTATATGTTATGTTTGGCAAAGAAAATCTTGAAACTGTTGCAAGTGAAGGCAATATTCTAGAAATAATTCTTTACAGAAAAAAAAGCAAATATAAAATAGTAAGTGCATTTACCTTCATATCTGCTTATTTAAAGGGATTAAGAAAAGTAAAAGAACTTTTTGGAAGTTATGATATAGCGCATATCCAAGTTTTGCATCCTTCTGGAGTAATTTATTCTTTTTTGACTATTTTTTCATCAAAGCCTTACATTATATCCGAACATAGTTCGATTTATTTGAAGGAACAAGGAACTTTTCAGAGATATAATCCTATTAAGAAGTTTTTAATAAGATTTGTAGCAAATAGGGCGAAAGCAATTATTGCCGTAAGTGAATATTTGAAGAGCTCTTTAGAGCAGAACGGAATTAAAAATAAAATATACGTAGTACCAAACATAATTAATATTGGAGAAGAAAGAGAATCTACAAAGCCCCACATTAAGAAAAATATTCTACATGTTTCACTCTTAAATGATAGGGTGAAAAACATATCTGGAATATTAGAGTCATTAAGAGAAATATCTCTAAGAAGGCAAGATTTTCAATTAGATATATTAGGTGATGGAGCAGATAGAGCTATTTTGGAGGAGAAAGCAAGAGAGTATGGGCTACTTGGAAAAACAGTATTCTTTCACGGGATGATCCCTCCATCAGAAGTTGGAGATTTTTTCTCTAAATCTGATTTTTTGATAACAAATAGCAACTATGAAACATTTTCAGTTTCTACAGCTGAATCTTTATCCCATGGAAAACCTGTGATATGTACTAGATGTGGGGGGCCTGAAGAGTTTATAGATGAAACTAATGGCATATTGATTGATTTTGGAGATACCAAAGCTTTAGTTTCTGCTATTGAATATATGTTAGATAATCATGACAAATATGATAACGATGCTATTAAAAGAGAAGCCAGAGGTAAATTTAGTTCTGAGAGTGTAACAAATAAGATTTTGGAGATTTATGGAGAAGTGTTGAGGTAGATTAATAGTGAAAATACCTCTTAGTAAAGATGGTACGACCTTACCAATAAATATTTAATTTGATATAATAAGTGTTTTCATGAAAAAAAGCCCTGTTCCTGAAATCTCAGTAATACTGCCAGTTTATAATTCTACCAAATATTTAGAAGAATGTATAGATTCAATATTAAATCAAACTTTTGATAACTTCGAATTAATTATAATTGATGATTTGTCTACAGATAATTCAAGAGAAATAATAACTAGAAAAAAGAGAGAAAATAATAGGATTGTATTCATTAAAAATAAAAAAAATTTGGGAACTGCAGGAGCAAGAAATAAGGGCTTGGAGAAGGCAAATGGACGCTATATTGCTATGATGGATTCTGATGATATTTCACTTCCAAATAGATTAGAAAAACAATTCTCTTTCTTAGAGGAAAATAAAGATTATTTTCTAATTGGTTCTAGTGGGATTAGAATTGATGAAAACGGAAATTATTTAGAGCGAATTAAATTTAAAGAGGATATCTATATTAATAGCTTTAAAAAATCTACCCCTATTTTGCAATCATCTATAATGTTTAGAAATATAAATATCAGATACCGAGAAAAGTTTTTGCTCTCTGAAGATACAGACTTGTATCTAAGAGCTTTGACTATGGGGCTAAAATTAGGAAATATTGAGGAGACATTAGTAAAAGTAAGGATGAGAACTACAAGTACGTGTATGACAAATTGGCCAAGGGGGCAATTATTTCAAGACCTTGCCAGAAAGTTTTACGATCAAAGAATAGAGTCTGGAAAAGATGAGTATGATAGTTTTGATGAAAAAGAAATAATGTCAATTCCTATTGGAGACTCTATGAAGAATTATTTAAAATCACTGATTGGACTCTCTTTAAAAAATGGGAACATAGAAGAAGCAAAAAAATATTTTGAACAGTACAGCAAGAAAATTGATTTTAAGAATAAAATTATGTACAAGATAGTATTTGCGTTTCCTATTCTTTATAGTATGAGATTAAAGATAAAATTCTTCTTTAGAAATATTTTTGACAAGAATTAAGCTTTTTTTAAGAGTATATACTATTTGAGCTTAACTTAAGCTATTTTAAAGAATCCCCTAAAAGAATATTTTAAATTTTCAGAGATTTATGATTAACTTGTCTTTTTTTTCCATTCTTTTTGATTTGTGAAGTTTTCCGGCTGGCCTATCCCAATCTTCCAATTGATACTCGATTTTTATTCAAATTTTGGGAAATTGCCCAAAATTTGGGCAAAAGTGCGATTATAATAGAAGATTAGCTTAAGCTAGCTCGAAAACCTAATCCGTCGAAAGGCAAAAGAAAAAAAGTAAAGTTAATCATAAACCTC
>JBDKUY010000067.1:0-2036 GCA_039679445.1 Methanofastidiosum sp.
GTTCTTGATAACATTGAAGCAATTTTGAAAGAAGAAAATCTATCACTTCAAGATGTTATCAAGTCCGAAGTATATCTGAAAGACCTTGGAAACTTTGATAAATTTAACAAGATTTACGAGAAAAGATTTACATCGGGCATAACGCCATCCAGGGTTACCGTTGAGGTATCCAAACTTCCAAAAAATTCGGACATTGAAATATCCTGCATTGCATATAAAAATAAGAATTAAAAATTTAATCTTGGCCAAATAGCTCTTTTATCTTTTTAATTTTCTCTACTTTTGCAGACACTATAACCTTGTCGTCCTCTTGAATGATATCGTCTCCTCGTGGTATGATTAGTTTATTGTCTCTTACAATGATTAAGAAGAGTATCTCTTCAGGTAAAGTAATATCTCTTAAAGTTTTTCCAAGAATCTTAGCATTTTTTGTAGGAGAAAGTTCAATAATCTCGGCTTGGCCAGTTGGGAGTATTATCAATGATTTAAGGCCGCCCATTCTAATAAACCTCATAACGTGTTCAGCTGTAGAGACCTTTGGACTTAGGGCAATATCAACGCCCATGTCCTCAAAGAACTTTATTAGCTCTATATTTTCAACTCTTGCAATTGTTTTAAAGGCGCCTAAGTATTTCCCTATTAGACAAGAAAATAGATTCAATTGATCGTATTTTGTTAGTGAAATAAAAGCATCCACATCCCCAATTCCCTCATCTTTTAATAAAGAGAGATCCATAATGTCCCCTTTTATTACAAGAGTTTTTTGGAGAATCTTAGAGATTTCTTCACATCTTTTTGTATCACTATCTATAAGTTTCACTGACATACTTCTTTCAAGCATTTTTGCAAGTTGCACAGCAGTGTTACTTGCACCAACTATCATTACCTTCCTTACTCTCTGGCAGTCGCTACATTTTTCTATAACATTTTCAACGAGCTTTGGTTTACCAAGTATGAAGGCTTTATCACCTTCTTCAAATACATATTCTCCTGTTGGGATTATGGTGTCATCGCCCTTAAGAACGGCACCTATTATAGTGCCATCTGGAAATATTTTTTCCTTTAGAGCTCTACCGATGTATTTAGATTCTCTTTTGACCATGAACTCTGCCATTGTTACTTTTCCGTCAGCCAAAGCTTGAATTGCAAGAGCACTTGGAAGTTCTAATATCCTCTCGACATCGTAGGCTATGATAGTGCCGGGCGAGAAGGAATAGTCTACTCCAACTTTAGTCAAATCAATATCTTCTGTGAAAGTATATTCAATCGCAATCTTTGCAACTGTTTTTCTTGTCCCAAGATTTTTTGCCGTTATACACGATATCAAATTAACTTCAGAAGAATTAGTAACTGCTACCAAAAGATCCGCGTCCTTTGCACCAGCTTCAATAAGAATCTTAGGATTTGAGCCGTTACCTTGTATAACAAGAGCATCTATCTTTTTTGAGATTTCTTGACATCTTGCAAGATCCTTTTCAATAACAACAACACTAATACCTTCTTCGACTAGAAGCTTTGCTATATTGAACCCAGTAAGGCCGCCCCCTACGACTATTACATACATAAGTAACGATATGTGTCTATTTTCTATATAAAGATTTAGTATAGTTCATTCTATATTCATGATAAATCGATAGAGTTAGAGATGCTTATAATAGAATCCTCTAATGAGTTTTTACCTAGGGATATACCAATTGCGTTAAATCTACATTTTTCAACACATCTTCCACAACCTCTACAGTTATCATTTATCTGAGCTTTTCGATCAACGATTTTTATAGCATTTACAAAACATACTTTAGCACATTCTCCGCATCCCGTGCATTTATCTGTAACTTTTATTTCAAGCCCAGCTAATTTTGTTACCTTAGCACTGATATCCTTAGAAAGATTTGGTAGCATCATCCAAAGACAACAGCATTCACAGCAGTTACATATGGTCAACAATTTCTCTGGAGGCTTGGCTTTTAACCATACGGAATCAAGTTTATTTCGACCAATTAAATGAACAAGACCTGCTTCACGGCATTTCTTGA
>JBDKUY010000068.1:0-59721 GCA_039679445.1 Methanofastidiosum sp.
CCCCATCACGAAGTATATATTTGAGGCCAGTATTCTGATCATAAGAGTTCATTATAATCCACATCCATAGAGATTTTTTACTCAATAAAATTTGAATCTAACTTTAAATAACTATCCTACACCCAAGAAAACAATAGATATACAACTTATTTTATACTTGCATAACCTTCAGGAACATATTTCAAAATAATTTCCATCCTTTTATCGGCCTCAAACTGATCTGGAAAGCAGAAGTTAGGAGTAACTTCATATTCATACTCTTGTTTTAATAATCCATATGCAATAAGCTCGCAACACAGACATTTTTATCGAGGTCAATCCTAAAGTATTTCCTTAAATCTTTTTTGATTAGCTTTTTAATTAAAAATAAATTTCCAGTTCCGATAAATTGTAGATAACTATACCCTAGTCCAAGGTACATCATACAGTCTTTAACAAGTTTATCTTTATCTATGTAACCTAGCGGTCTTACAATCATTAAATCATCGGTATCAAGGTATTCCTGAACTTCTTTTACTTGAACTCCACCAACTGTAGATTCAACAATTTTTCCATGATCTATATATAGCCTACAGTGTGGCCACCTGGCGTCTGGAACGGCCTTGCATATTATAGATTCGATTGGATTTTCTTCATTTCTACTAAGTATTATGTCTCCTTTTTTTAATGAAGAAATGAATTTTTCTTTGGAGGACGTGATTTCCATTCTATCTTCTGAAATTAATAGTGATAATATATAAATTTTTTTGGCTCGTTTAATTTTTTAGTATATTACCAAACATTTTTATACATTGAAGTTTATAATATTGGTATTGGGGAATTTTTATGAAAGTTTGTATTCTTTATGATTCAAAGCATGGAACTAGAAAAACATGTATGGGATATTTGGGATCTCTAATAAAAAATAACGGTCATAAAGTAGATATTTTTTCGGGCAAAGAAATAAAACGTTCATCAATCCCCGAAGCTGGGCTTTATATATTTAGTGCGCCTACGCATTTTGGAGATGTCAGTAGGAAAATGAAAGGATTTATTAATAAAATAGACGGTAAAGATGGCAAAAAATATTTGACCATAAATACATGCCTTGCACCTGAAAATCTCAAAGAGAATAAAACGATAGATACAATGGAAATGATTTTAGAAGAAAAGGGTATGAAGAAAGCAATAGAAAGCGTAAGAATAAAAGTTGAGGGATTGAAAGGTCCAGCAGATAATAATTCACAGAATCAATTGAAAGAATTAGCAAATGAGATAATGAAAAAACTAGGGTGATAAAATGAGAAAAATATTGACTGTATTTATAATATTATTTTTGGCAATATCCTCATTTGGTATTGTATCCGCTCAAAAAAATGTTGCACTTGTTGCAAATTCTATTGACTATAATCTTAACAGCAACATAGTATCTATCCTCCAAAGTCGGGGCATGAATATTGTTTACTTTAGTAGAACAGATTCAGGTTACAACTCTTACCCCTATGTGGTTATTATCGGGGGGCCAGATGCACCTGAGCATACAGGATTCTTATCATTACAGATATTGCCCCCAAATGAAAGCTATAATCTAAGGAATATCAGGGGCTACCAGATATTCTATGAGAAGAGGGATCAGTGGCTTTCTAAACAGGAGGTCTTTGTGATTGCAGGAAGTGATAGAGAAAATACTAACTTCGCAGTTCAGAGTAATCTTGTTACATTGATAGATAGAATTGTAGAAGATACAGGTAGCACAGCAGTACCTTATCATGTCATTAATTCATCTCAACTAAAACAGTGGATAGCTAGCGGCGAGCCACTTTTTATTATAGACGTGAGAAACTCCGACGAATATCGTGCCGGCCATATACCAAGGGCTGTCAATATAACTGGAATTGAACTGGGGTCGGTACTTTCGAGTATCCCGCGCGATAGAAAAATCGTAGTATACTGTAGTACTAGCCAAGCGGCAATAACAAATGCACAGTTTCTAGCAAACAAAGGGTTTGCTAATGTTTATGCGTTGACAGACCCATACTCAGTCTATGTAAATAACTAAATTTATTTTATTTTTTGAAATATTCTTTCAAGGGTTTCCAGTAATAATCTTCCCATCCCTGTTCATAATCATCTGCTTGATCTTCTGGAACTTTTGAATGCGCCATTTCTATTTCAGTTCCACCTTGGACTTTCTTTAATTTAAGTTCAAAATATTTGCCAAAGATATATCCATCCCAAGCGGTAAACTTGCCACCTACCTTGGGATCAGAAGTTGCTTTGGAGCCTGTAAAATCAGAATGCTTTTTTTCGTCCCCTCTGCCATATTAAAGAGATTTTGCCATTCGTTGGATTACCATATCCAAAGTATCCCTTGGATCAAAAGTAACTTTAATATTAGAATACCCTGCTTCCTCATCCAATTTTTTCTTAACAATCATGAGATTTGTATTTCGTTTCTTTGGAATATTCTTCTCCCCATAACAAATCTATTTAGCTGTGGCCTCATTGCAACAGTCCGAACTAAAGAGGCAATGAAAATATGAAAAAACTTAACTTTCTTTTCACTAAGTCCAGCATTGGCTTTTTCCATATATTCCAAAGTTTTCTCAACTTCAAACTCAAAGTCCGCATATATTGCAGATTCAGTTCTAGTTTTCATTACAAATGGGTAAATTCGCTTATAATTGGGTAACGTTATTATCTGTTTACCGTCGCATCTATCGCCAAAAGACATATATTATCACCAATTGTTGATACAATATTAGACATTTGTCGTTTATATTTATAAGTTTTCCTTTTAGAATAGAGATGAAATTATCAATTAGTTCTTACTTTCAATCTAATAATTTTAAGTACTTCAAACCACAGTACACTGATAACCCCTAATACAAGACATATCAAGAGGTCATTTATATGAAGTATGGATAAGAGAAATAGATCTCTAAGGAAGGGAATATATAATACCATTCCTAAGAATATTAATGCCCCAGATGTAACATACCAAAGCGCTGAATTTGGAGATTTGAGTGTCTTTAATATTGTTCTTGTCCAAGATCTATTAGTGAATATTAATGCTAAGTTTGCAACTATTAGAGTCGTAAATGTAAAGGCTCTGGCTTCCATTTCTCCTTGCCCTCTACTTAATACAATAATGTAAGTTACTAAAACTATAATTAAAACGCTAAATCCTTGTATAAAACTCAACAAAGCTGTCGATCTTCCGAAAATATTTTCTTTTGGACTTCTTGGGGGCCTATTCATGACATTGGCCTCTTCAGGTTCAGCTTCAAAAACAATGGAACATGAAGGATCTATTATTAATTCAAGGAACACTATATGTACGGGCAATAGAACTAACGGCATCTTGAGAAGAACTGGTATTAACGACATGCCTGCTATCGGAACATGTATGGCCAAGATATATGCCATAGCTTTTTTTAAATTATCAAAAATTCTACGACCCATCCTAACAGACTTAACTATTGAAGAAAAATCGTCATCAAGCAATACAAGATCCGCAGACTCTCTGGCAACATCTGTGCCTCGCCCCCCCATAGCTATCCCAATATTTGAAGATTTTAGGGCAGGCGCATCATTTACACCGTCACCAGTCATAGCAACGATCTCACCGTTAAATTTCAGGGCGTTGACTATTCTTAACTTTTGTTCTGGGACTACCCTAGCAAAAATAGTGATATCTTTAATTATCTTCTGAAGCTCATCATCTGTAATTTTATCTAATTCTTGTCCCGTGACAATTTTCTCAGGATTTTTCAATCCAATCTGTTTGCCTATATTTTGTGCAGTACTTGGATAGTCACCGGTAATCATTATAATTTTAATGCCTGCACCATAGCATTCTTTTACTGCATTAGGTACAGATGGCCGAATAGGGTCCATTAGCCCTATAAGTCCCAAAAAATCAAATTTAAAATCATGCTGTTTTGTAGGCAAATCAATATCTTTGAAATCTGATCTTGCCACGCCCAATACTCTTAATCCTTCTTTTGCAAGTTTATCAACATCTGAAAGAATCTGATTTTTTCTAGCTTCTTCAAGATGGCACAAATCAATAATGGCCTCAGGGGCACCTTTTGCAGATATAATATAGTCTTTTCCATCAGGAGATTTCCATACGTGTGACATAGCCAATAAGTCTTCGGATAATGGATACTCCATCATTAACTTCCAATCATTATGGATATGCTCAGTATCAAAAAGATAATGGTTTCCCAATTCCTTGAATGCTTTCTCCATAGGATCAAAAGGCTCTTTTTGGCTAGCTAAAATACTAAACTCGACTATTTGATGGAATTCCTCAGGTATAGGCTGCTTAGAGTCATAATTTACCTCGTGTGTATTCCTACCAGACACGATCTTCTTGACGGTCATATGATTTTGGGTCAAAGTTCCTGTTTTGTCTACACAAAGTACTGTCGCCGAACCAAGAGTTTCTACAGCCGGTACTCTCCTAGTAAGGACTCTGTTCTGGGATATCCTCCATGCACCAAGGGCTAAGAATACTGTTAAGACTACCGGGAATTCTTCAGGAAGTATAGCCATAGCAAGAGTGATACCTGCTAGAATTCCTTGAATCCAGTCCCCCCTTGATAATCCATAGAAAATAATAATAATTAAACAAAGTAAAAAACCAGCAGTCGAGAAATATTTGATAATATTTTTTGTTTCTTTTTGCAAATGAGTTCCTTCTTGATCTAAGGATTGTAGGGCTTTACCGATTCTGCCCATTTCAGTTTTAATGCCCGTAGATTCTACTTGTGCAACTCCTTGCCCTTTTACTACTAGCGTCCCTGAATAGACGAAAGGCAAACCATCGCCACCAGGTGGAATCATTTGTACTATTTCTTTACATTTAGATTTCCTTACTGGTACAGATTCACCAGTCAATAAGGATTCATCGGTAAAGAAATTACTGCAATTTAGTAGAATAGAGTCAGCTGGCACACGGTCTCCTTCGGAAAGAATTAATATATCTCCTCTCACAACTTCTCTTCCGGCAATACGCTTTTGTTCTCCATTCCTTATTACTGATGCACGTGGGCTCGATAAATCTCTTAAAGCTTCTAAAGCTCTTTCCGTTTTTCTTTCTTGATAAAAAGTTATTCCAATTATAACAAATACAAAAAAGAGTAACATAATCCCTTCTTGAATATCTCCAAGAATAAAATAAATTGTACCACAAGCTACTAGTAGAAGGAACATAGGTTCACGAATGACTTCAAAAGCTATGTGTAGGCCTGTCTTTTTCTTTTTAGAAGGAAACTCATTGTAACCTTCTTCTTCTAATCTTTGAATCACTTCTTCTTCAGATAAGCCTTTTAGTTTAGTAGCATCAAACTCATTCATTTATTGCTTATTAAATCACGCACTTAAAAGTTTAATGTGGTATATCACTTGTCAAATTTACTAGAATTATAATAGGGTAATCTATAAATACAGACAGTTCCATAATTATCGTTGAAAGTGATCAATGGATCTAATTTGCCAAAAAATTCTCTTGCGTATACAGGAGTTGTTTTTTCGTAGGAATCAATAACTACATATTCTATTTTACAACGTTCGAGGGTCCTTTGAAACATTGACGGGTCTTGAGGTATTTGATAAGTTTGCCTGTGGGAAAAATAGTATATTTGTCTATATGATTGAGTCATCACTTTTGAATCATCATCTGTATTATCTTTAAGCCAATGCCCAGCTTCATCTAGAAGGCCATAGGAAACAACATTAGTTTTTAATATGGTCACAGTTGCGCCAAACTGGAATAATACTGCGATTACCATGAAGGCTAAAACTTTATTTTTTCTCTTATCTTTAAGATACAATAATGCCAAGTAAACTAGAAGAAAATATCCTGCGAGAAGATATCTTGCTTCTTGAACAGGCCATACAAAGGCAGATAAAAACACGAAAAATCCGAAGAATAGAAATATTTTCTCTGATTTTTTTATACCTAAAATTGAAAGAGGCAATATAGGCAAAAACGAGCCTAAGAAGAATATAGGTAAAGTTCTCGTGAAAAAGGTAGTAATATTTGAGCCCATTTGGGGCAATAGATAAGCAGAATGAGAAACAAAAGGAGTCTGGAAATGAGAATAAGACCATAATGCCCACGGGAGTACTATTAATACTGAAGCCAATATGTTAATTGCAACTTTTTTGTTCATTTTGATCAAATAATAAACAATAATTGGGAATGTATATACCACACCAACTGATTTTGTTAAGAATGATATTCCAATTAGGACACCCAATAAGGCATGTTTCTTGTATGAATCATCTTTCCATAAAAATACCAAATAAGATGCCATGACAAAGGTCAACAGTGGTATTTCACGGATTACATTAATTGAGTCGTAAAAAATAATTGGAGTAAAAAAAACATACAATGAACCTAAAAATGCCAATTCTTTAGATACTCTTTTTTCCAAAATAAGAAAACAAATAATTGTGTGAATTATGGAAAATACTGGTACTACCAAATATATTCCATTTTCCCCAAAAATTCCTATGAAAAGAGCTAGAAATAGAGGCAAAATTGGTGGTACATCACCAGGATATCCATTAAAATAATACCCATTTCCACTAACTAAAGAGTACCCTAAAGAGGCATATAAACCGCCATCGTATATCAGCCCATAATGTGGAACATAATAAGCAAGAGAGATAACTGATGTAAGTATCAAGAGTAGTATGTACTTATGCCTAGTCATCGCGATGTGCATTATTCAAAAAAATTATATAATCTATTTATATGGTTAATGTGGGGCTTAAAAATAACTTTAGGGTAATCGAGACCACGATAATCCTCTATACTAAAAAATAAAGATTATAGTATTTTTTATACATCAATAATTAGTAACTCATACTCTCTCTAGTCTTTTACCAACACTCCAATTATGTTATTCATGGCAAATGAATTTGATCAAGCCTACGGATTTATAATTAAATCATGCTATTATTTGGGTAGCATGTGCTCAGTTAAAGGAGAAATTGAAGTCTGGGAGAAAAAGGAAAAAGATAGAATCTTTCTTGTAGATAAAAATTCTGAAAGATTCCTGTCACGGATAAAACAGGACGACCCAGAGTGGTACGAAAATTCAAGAGATATGCTTACTTCTCTTATTGAAAATAATTGTAGTATGCCACCAATTTTATGTTCGTATTAGTTTTTTTTATATATATTTTTTAACTAACATATATATTCTCTAAAGGAAATATTTATAAATAAACTTATGTTGAGTAATTCTATGACCTATAGGGCAATAATTTATAATTCTGCCACTCTTAATGCCCCAAAAAATATCCTTCAGTTCCTTTTTGGTGTTATCATATATGTGAGTTTAACTGGTGATTACAACTTACTAAAAATAGTGCTTGGAGCATCTGGATTATCTTTGGGCCTAGGGGCAATATATCTTTTTAATGATCTCACTGATTATGAAGATGATAAAAAGAATCTGATGAAAATATCTTGGAAAGCCATAGCCAATGGAAGTATGTCCATCCACACGGCTAAGTACCTTATTATTGTTTTATCAATTTTAGGAACAACTCTGTCATTTTTAGCAGGAATGAACTTTTTTGGTATATTTGCAGCAATAATAGCATTAAATCTACTATACTCTTACCCATCAATAAGACTCAAAAATCACAAAAATATGGGCTTATTACTTATTACAGTTATACAAATACTGAAATTTTCTAGCGGCTGGTTCCTTTTTACAAGTAGTTTCAAAGGATTTCCCTTTCCATTTGTTCTTTCATTATCGATAGGGTACTCACTTCTATTCTTATACTACAAGAACAACACAATCAATGCTAAAGAAATAATTAAAGAAAACAAGCTACGGGTACTCCCACTTTCACTATTATTAGTTGGATTTTTGTTAATATCCTTCTTCATGTACGCATTTCCTGTGGTATTTATATTAATACTAGCTATGTCGGTGCCAACAGTCTTATTTTATAATCTTTCTAAAGATTATCTAGGAACAAAAGTAAACTTTGCTTTTATGTATGCAGGTCTTATCATTATCCTGTTATCATTTCTTTTGCTTTCATCCCCTACTGTTACGGCGACAAATGATACAATATTGATGTATTCAAGCCAAATCAAAGAAATCTTAAGACATGCTATTTGAAAAGGGGGATCATGCTAGTCTTCAAATGGGGTTTAACTCCTGTTTGTCTACCATGAATAGATATTTTTCCTTCTTTTATACATTTGAATATAGAGGCTTTTGTTTTTTTTGATTCTAGAATAAAATAAGAGGATCCAAGCTCTTCAGAAAAATGCGAATCTGACCCGGCTATCCCCGGGATATTATTAATCTTTGAATAAGTTTCTGCAAGTTTATTGTGTGCAGATAAAAGGGTTCTACTATTAAAAATTTCGATAGCATCAATTTTATCATTTATGGAGTCTAGGTCATCTCCAATGCCTTTTCTAAATTTATCAAAAGGGTGCGGGGCTATAATAAAACCTTTTTTTCCGTAAGAGATAGTTTCTTCTAAAGTCATGTTTTTAGGAATTTCTTCTTCAAGATTTAGGACAATAATCTCCCCCGAAAGTGTTTTTACTTCCTGACCAACTATTACCTTTACGGAAAGGTCTTTTTTTTCAGCATAGTCTCTTGTTTCAATGCCGCCTTTTGTAGAATTATGATCCGTAACAGAGATAACATCAAGACCTTTAGACATTGCAGCTTCAAGAATATCTTTAGGTTTCATGTTTCCATCTGGAGAATAATATGAATGTATATGAAAATCAAGTTTTATTTTCTCCATACCCTACCCTTCTTAAAGATATTTAAAAAATTAACTTATATGCTTTAAAAAAATGTCAATCAGAAAGTGTTTTAAATAAATAGATTAATTATATATTAATGCTAAAGGTACTTGTTGTAGAAGACGAAGTTGAGCTTCTTGAATTATATGATCTAATATTAAGCAAAGACTACATAGTTTTTACTACTGAAAGTGGTAGAGAAGCTATTGAGATTTTTGATAGAGAAAATCCAGAAGTTCTAATTGTAGATATAAGACTTCCAGATATATCGGGAGTTGAAGTTATTAAACATGCTAAAGCAAAAAATCCAAATGTTGCCGTATTGGGTGTATCTGCATATAGAGAAAGATTTAAAGAAGCCATTGATGCCGGAGCTGCAACAGTAATCCAAAAACCTTTTCTTGTTAAGCAGATCCATAATGTAATACAAGACATTCTACAGAGTAAACAGTAACTTTTTTATATGCCAATCTTTTCCTACAACTGGTTATTATGTCAGAGAAAATTGCTAATCCAAGCCCACTAGGGCTTGCTGCGTTTGGGCTGACCACCCTTATTTTAAATTTTGTCAATGCAGAGATTATACCTGCTGAAAGTATTGGAATGGTTTTACCGATGGGTATATTTTATGGTGGAGCATGTCAAGTATGTGCAGGTATGTGGGAAATGAAAAAGGGTAACACATTTGGTGCCACCGCATTCACCTCATACGGTGCTTTTTGGCTTGGTTTTGCACTAATGTTTTTACTTCAATTCTCAGGCGCAATAGCGCCAGTACCAAAGGCAGGACTTGCCGTTTTTCTAGGTGCGTGGGGTATTTTCACGGCCTACATGACAGTCGCAACTCTAAAGAAACCTAAAGCATTACAGGTAGTATTCATATCCTTGACCATTCTTTTCTTCCTGTTAGCTATAGGACAATTTAATCACACTGTGCACACGATAGCAGGATATGAAGGTATATTTACCGCATTGGCAGCGTTATACCTATCTGCAGCAGAAGTAATAAACGAAACATATGGTAGGGAAATTCTCCCAATAGGTCAATAAATTTATATATTAATTTTTCTATTTTTTTTATAGGTACGTAATTATGGGATGTAATAGTGAACTTAAATCAAAAATTCTTACACTTATATACCAAAGAGGCGAGATATCTCCTGAAAAAATATCGGACATAACTAAATCGTCTATTGATGAAGTTAAAGCTTGTGGCAAAGAACTGAAATCAGAAAAGTTGATTGAAGAGTGCTGCGGAAAATATTCTACCCCGGGTATTGTTGGTGTAAAAGCGGAATATAATCCAGGTGATGACGGCTGTTCTGGAGCAGGGTAATCGCTATAGAAAATCTTATTATACTAAATATCTATTTTATTTTATGAATTATTATATCTTAATTCCCTCATTGTTGTTAGGATTGATTTTTGGCCGTTTTATTTTAAAGCGATTTAATAAACTAAATGAATTAGTTTGGTTTATAATAATCGCATTTTTTGCGATAAATATCTTGATTGTTTTATTTGATAGGTATATTTTACCAAATTATTTCTTAATGGACAAAATAAAAGAATTTGTCCCAGGTCTTCTTACGGGAGTATTTCTTTACCTTATTTTAACTGTTTTAGGTATCTTTAAACTTCTAAAAAGAGGCAACAATCCAAAAAACATTTAAAAAAATGACATATTTGGGGTATAGTGGATACATGTTTATTTGTGTGAACGTAAATGGCATTTACCTTGTAGATAACAAAGGCAAGATTAATGATTTTGAAGCTTTTTCCAAAAATACAAAATCTTCAGTTAAATCACTTATTAAACTTGAGAATGGTAAAATTCCTTTTGAATTAAAAAAAATCTTGGAAAGAAATCCGGATTCGTCTTTTTTCTCAGAGTATGAATTAAAAGACAAAAATTTATTTCGATTTATCTTTCCAAATGAAGGCGGAATATCATTTAGGGAACATCATATTGATAATCTAGAAAAGGCCCTGATTAATGAAGACGAATACAGAATAAAACAAAAATCCATTCTCCAAGAATTAGCAAGATTAAAAGTCACAAGTCTATTGGGGGAAAAAGATAAACTTATTATTCATGCAGTGTATTCACTTAATGAATTTGATGAAACAATCAACCTATTTCTTGAGCGAATTAGAGAATGGTACTCAATACATTTTCCTGAATCTGTTTCGGCTATTCCAGATAACAAGAATCTTATTGAATTTATTATTAAGATTGGTAATAAGGCCTTGTATCTAGAAAAAAAGAATTTGCTGTCTTATGAATCAACGCTTAATAATGAAGTAATTGAGAGATCGCTTGGTGTTGAATTATCTGATGAGGATATATCACAAATAAAACAAATTGCAGAGTTAATCGATATCTTGTATGTCAAGAAGGAAATTTTGGAAAATTATATTACAAATCTGGTAAATAAAGTTGCACCAAATACTTCTGTCGTTGCAACTCCAATTATTGCTGCAAAACTTATCTCTCATGCTGGCGGTCTTAAAAATCTATCAGGTAAACCCTCTTCAACTATCCAGTTGATGGGCGCAGAAAAAGCTCTTTTCAGGCATTTAAAGACTGGTGCAGACCCACCTAAATATGGGATAATACTTCAAAACCCAGAAATTAGCAAAGCTCCCTGGTGGCAAAAAGGAAAAATTGCAAGAACTCTTGCATCAAAAATAGCAATTGCTGCTAGAGTCGACAATGCGAGTGGGGAATTTATTGGGGATGCACTTAGAAATGATTTGTTGAAAAGGATATCAGAAATTGAAAGAAAGTACCCTAATGCACCACCTAAAAAAGAAAAGCAAATGACGAGGAAGTTTGATAGCAAACCAAAAAAGAAATTTGAACACCCAAAATTTAAAAAAGGAAAATTTTAAATCTTCTTCCCCTAATTATCTTTTATGCAAATAAAGATTAAAACTGATAAATTTGAATTCAAAGCGATATTAGACGAATCAGAAACTGCAAAAGCTATTTACGAGTCACTTCCATTAAAAGCTAAGGGATTTAGATGGGGGGGAGAAATCTATTTCTCAATTCCCGTTCACGTTGACTATGAAAATCCAAAAGAAATTGTAAATAAAGGAGATTTGGCATTCTGGCCACAAGGAGATGCATTCTGCATATTCTTTGGGAAAACTCCTGCATCTCTAGAAAAGGAAATTAGGCCTGCAAGCGCAGTTAATATTTTTGGGAAAATTGATGGCTCTTTAGACAATCTAAATCTTGTAAAAGACGGGGAAACTATCCTAGTAGAACGAGATTAAATGAAAATAATCCACAGAGAACTTGACAAAGGGATATTGAAGATAAGGGTAGACAATACAGACGATCTTTGGCACCTATCCCATATAATAGAAAGTGGGGATCTGCTATTCGGTAAGACATACCGAAAAGAGATGAAAAAAGGGGACAAAATAAGAAGTGAAAAACTTGAAAGAATCCCCGTAAAGCTTGAGATAAGGGTTGAAAAAGTCGAGTTCTCAAAAGACGTGATGAGGCTTAGGGCAACTGGGATAATAACGCAAGGAGAAGAAGCTGGCAGTTATCACACCTTTAATATAGAAGAAGACTCTACATTGACGATTACAAAAAAATGGAAAAATCACCAGTTAGAACGGCTAGAGAGGGCAATAAAGGATACATTAACCCCGAAAGTTTTGATTGTGTGTATAGAAGAAGGAGATGCAGACTTCGGCATTATCACCCAATACGGGGTAGATTTTCCAGTTTCAGTTTCTAAGAGCATAGCTGGAAAACATGAAATATCATCCAGGGACAAAGACAAACGTGAATTCTTTGCAGAAACTTCTTCTAAGATCCTAGAAATAATACAAAAATATAATCTAAAGACCGTTATTGTAGCGGGGCCTGGATTTTACAAGGATGAGTTCATGAATTTTGTCAAAGAGTACAAATCTGAAATTATAAATAATATAGTAACTGAAAATGTGTCGACCGGTGGCAGAGCTGGAGTTTATGAGTGCGTCAAAAGAGGCATACTAGAAAAAGCCCAAAAAGATCTCAGGATATCACTTGAAACTAGCGCAGTTGAAAGATTATTTGAAGGGATAATAAAAAATGAAGGCGTCTATGGAATCAAAGCAATTGAAAAGGCCTTAGAATATGGCGCAGTAAATGAACTTCTCATAGTTGACCAATTTCTTAGAAAAACGGAATTTGAAGAAATAACTGAAAAATCCAGAGAGCAAAGAGCTATAATACACGTTATTTCAAGTGAGCATGATGCAGGAAAAAAGTTAGAGGGTATCGGTGGAATCGGAGCTATTTTAAGATTTAAGATCGATGAGCTTTGAATAAATAAAGTAAGAAGATAGTAGGCAATAAGATTAGTAATAATCTGGACACTATTCTAATAGGGGGATAAGGAATTAGAGAAACAAAGACAAAGACTAAGCTAGATATCACTAAAGATTTCCCGTTATTTGATGGTCTTATAATTTTAAAATTTGAGATATAGAGGATAGATGCCAAGATTAATAGCATAGAGTACAAGTAAAAAGGAATCTCTGCTAGAAATAACAAAGTAGCGAAGATTGCGCCGATAGTAATAGGAAGGCCAAAATATTCTTGAGAATTTAATGCATTGAATCTTGAAAGCCTTAATAATCCAGATATAACGTAGATTGCCCCTATCAATACGCCCAATAAATGATTATTTCCATAGCTAATGAAAATAAAAGATGGTACAATACCAAATGAGATTATATCTGACAATGAATCAAGAGTTCTACCAAATTCCTCACAATTATTATTTCTCCTAGCTAAGAATCCATCGAAACTATCAAAAAAGATGCACAAAAAAACAATCCTAGAAGCAAGCAATAGGTTCCCGATAAGTATAAAATATATGGCTAAAAATCCTAAAGTTCCGTTCGTGATTGTAAAAATATCCGGCAAAGAAACAAAAGTTGTTATCCCTGGTCTATTCATGATATCATTTTTAATCAAATTTTACACGGATATCTTCTTTTATTGTGTTTAATACAAGTGAAGTATTTGTTTTATCTACATTCTCAAAAGTTTGGAGTTCTTTTACAAAATTATTAAGTTGGCCCCTATTTTTGAATCGGGCGATAATAACGGCATCATAATTTCCCGTTACATTGTAAATAGAAACTATGTTATTAAATTTATCAAGAAGGGAAGCAACATCCTGTAGTTTGCCCCTCTTTATTGTGACATTAATAACTGCAATAAAGTCATAGCCAGCCTTTGATGGTTCAACAACTGGGATATAACCTTTAATAATCCCATCTTCTTCCATCTTTTTTATTCTGTGTGAAATTGTTCCTACTGCGATGTTGAGATTTTTTGACAATTCTCTAAAAGAAAGACGTGAATCTTTATTGAGTTCTGATATTATCTTTTTATCTAGTTCGTCCATAATCCCACCGAATTTATTACTTAGAATTAATATAAAAGCTTTTACTAAAAAAGGGCCAATAAAAAAATATTAAATAAAATTAAAAATTAAATTTTATAGGTTATTGAAACTGTAGCACTTATCTCTACATCATCTGGTGGCACGGCTGTAGCTGATTCCTTAACTGCTGAAAAGACTCTATTATATGGAACTACGTTGTATGAAGATTCGCTCATGTAAGAAATCTTTCCAAGTTTGAAGTTACCTGCTTCTGCCATAGCGTTTGCTTTAACTTGAGCTACTTTAACTGCTTCTTTGATAATTTTTACTTTGACTTCTTCCATTTTTGCATCACTTAAGCCAAATTCAATGTTGTTTATTCTGTTAGCGCCAGCTTTAATGGATGCGTCTACTACGTTTCCCACTTTAGTTATGTCTGTAGTTATTACTTTTAAACCGTAAACGGCCCTATAACCTAACAAAGTAGGTTCTTTGTCCGGGGGGTAATAATATTCAGGATATATGCTAAACGTATCTGTCTGAATTTTGTCAGAAGGTATACCTTCCTTTTCCAAAGCCTGAATTACCAGGGCTAATATTCTTGAAGCTTCTTGCTGGGATAGCAAAGCCGTATCGTTTCTTGTTTCAATATACACATATATTGTAGCTTGATCTGGCGCTTCTTTTAGTACTGCAGTTCCAGTTACTTGCAACTGGTCATATTGCCCTTGTGATGCGGGCTTTAATACTGCAACAGTCACCAATCCTAGAGCTAGGATAATTGCTACGATACCATAGATTAATTCTCTTTCCATGTATATCGCCTCCAATAGATAGGTCTTAAGAAACTATATAAGGATTATGATAAGGTTTAATATACCTTGAAGTTATATTTAACTTTTAATTAAAGATATTTTTTAAGGTAATTTTGAAGGGACAATAATCTTTGAAGAGAAGAATGGCCCTCGCCCAATTCTATTTTGAATCTTTCGAATACTTTTTCAAACGTTACTTTTTTGCCATTGATAAAAAAATTATCTGCATGACATACTATTTTCTCTTCTATTGTTTCGGGTATGTAATTTCGATGAGGTAATCCAAAAGTTTCGGCATCTTTTTTATCGATCCCTGAACCAATATGCCTCTCACATATTAATACAATTTTTTCATCTATGCCCCTATTTCTTAGGATTTCTGCCCCTACAACTCCATGGTGGATCTCATTGGTCTTTGATCTACCAATGTCATGCAAAAGTCCACTAATTTCAACTAAATCTAAATCAAGTTCAAAATCTTTTGAAGCTTTTTGTGCTATCTCTCTAGCATACTTAGAAACATTAATGCAATGCTTTATTACATTCTCAGAACAGCCTTCGGCTCGTAATAATAATATTGCTTCATCTTTGGATATCATGATGATCGTTAACTGTCTTCAATTTTTTTGAATTTGCCCAACGCTTCTTCGAGTTCTTTTATCATTTCAGAGTTATCAAAGAAATCTAATTTTTCTCCACAGATATTACATTTAAAATTAAGTTGCTCTGCAACGTCAAACGGGACCTTAGAACAGTTATTCTTGCAAGCAAAAAACATATTATCTTTTTCATATTCTAACAATTCTTGAAGATGCTCTGCATAGTCCTTCTCTCTTTTGTCTATTACATCTGGTGCCTTTGAAAGATCCATCTTCCAATAATAAATGTACCATCCTGTTTCTTTATCTTTTATCCTTCTGTAAGTAGCTAACCTATTGTCATATAGCTTATATAGCGCCCTTCTTACATTATTTATTCTTAAATGGGTGATTTTTGATATTTCCTCGTCAGTTGCTTCTTTCTCATAAATTATATTTGCAACTTCCACACCCTCTTCACCCAATAACTCTTCAAGAAAATCAAATAGTAGTCTCTGGTCTAATTCCATGATATCCCTTCAATTGAAAAATTTAAAGCAATAATTAATTATGTCGTTTTTTTATATAAATGTTTGCTTCTATTAAGGCTTTGATTACGAGAAAGAGAGATATATTTAAACTTTTCGGCAAAGATAAAATTAATATCCATAATACATATTTTTAAGATGAATAAATTCTTTTTATCGATTAATTTTATTCAAATGATGAATGTAAGAATAATTTAGATAGATTTTTAAGTAATTTTTCAATTAATTTTTCATGCTAGGGACCATAGTTAATGTCATCGCAATTATTCTAGGAAGTATACTTGGTATTTTGATTAAATCACGGTTTCCTGAAAGAGTAAATAAGATTATCTTCCAAGTTATAGGTTTATTTACAATTACATTAGGAATTACTATGGCCATAAAGACAAATAATTTTTTAATAGTTGCATTTAGCCTAATCATTGGGTCTGTAATTGGTGAAATTATCGGCATTGAAAACTATTTAGAGAGATTAAGTGATAAATTAAAAAATACACTTAAGAATTCAAGCGATAAGTTCACAGAGGGATTTGTTACAGCTACATTGATATATTGCATCGGTCCAATGGCCATCCTTGGGTCTATAGAAGAAGGGCTGGGCAATTCTCCAAACTTATTGTTTGCAAAGTCTGTATTAGATGGGGTGGCATCTATCGCATTATCTTCTGCATTAGGGATCGGAGTTATGTTTTCCGCTATCCCGCTTTTGCTTTACCAAGGGGGCCTCACCTTATTTGCTAGTTATGTGAGTAATTATCTAAGTGATGCCCTTATTGTTGAACTAAGTGCAGTAGGTGGGATACTACTTTTAGGCCTTGGAATGAATATCGCTGAAATTAAGAAATTTAAAGTAGTAAATATGCTACCAAGCCTTTTAGTTGTTGTTATACTAAGTTATTTTTTTGTATAGGGGGCCATGCAAAAGAATAAAAATGAACTGTTAGTTTTATTGATTGTGATAAAATGAAAACACCAATCATTCTTGTTAACTTTAAGATTTACAATGAAATATCTGGGGTAAGGGGCCTTGAGCTCGCAAAAATATGTGAGGATGTTTCTAGAAAAACAGGCGTGAATATTTCAATTGCCCCGCAAATTATTGATTTATCTTACATATCTGAAAAAGTTTCGATACCCATATTTTCACAGCACGTAGACAATATTAAGCCAGGTAGTGGAACTGGGAAAACGACCCTCGAAGGTATTAAAGCTGCTAAAGCTGTTGGAACTCTTGTCAATCATTCCGAGAATAGACTAAAAATAGCAGATATTGATTCAATTGTAAACAGGTGCAGAGAATTAGAACTTATATCTGTAGTTTGTACTAATAATATATCTGTAAGCAAAGCAGTAGCGATGTTCAATCCTACTTTTATTGCAGTTGAGCCCCCTGAGTTAATTGGTAGAGATATATCTGTGACCGATGCGGATCCTGGCATTGTCAAAAACACTGTTAAAACTATTAGAGATATTGCCCCTGATGTGAAAGTCCTATGTGGGGCCGGCATAAAAAATGGAAAAGATGTAAAAAAAGCTATTGAATTAGGGGCTGAGGGGGTTCTTCTCGCTTCAGGAGTTACTAAGGCAAAAAATCCTCTTGCGGTATTAGAGGATCTTGCTAAAGGCGTTTAATAATATTTTGGGGGGTTCTATTCGAAAGAAGAAACTATCAGTAAAAAGTTTGCAGAGATTATGAGATACTCTCATTTATATTTGAAAGAAGAACTGAAAGACATAAATATTGGTAGGGGCCCTTTTAATTTCTTAATTGTCATCTATGAAAACGAAGGGATATTTCAAGAAGATCTATCTAAGAAGTTAAGACTAGATAAAACAACTACAACCCGAACCCTCCAGAAATTATTGATGGCGGGGTATATATCAAAACAGAAAAATGTTGAAGATAAAAGAATGTATCGGGTATATACCTCTATTAAGGGGAAAGAGTTAATCAAGAATCGTAAAACTATTTTTTCATCTTTAGACAAAATTATCCTTAATGGAGTAACAGATCAGGAAAAAGAAATCTTTGAAAAACTTCTAAGTAGAATGATACAAAATATTATTCAAGAAGTTAAAAGTGACGAGCAATGAACGAGAATGTTGAAAAAACAAAAATTGTTCAACTTGTAAGGGATATTACAAGTTCCAGATACTTTTATAAATTAGTTGTAAATACAACTTTTATTCAATAAGTGGTGCAATAATATGAATATTATTGAAATAAAGAATCTTACAAGAAAATTCGGCGATAAAACTGCCGTGGATGGTATATCATTTGAAGTGATAGAAGGAGAGATATTTGGTTTCCTTGGCCCTAACGGTTCAGGTAAAACTACTACTATTAGTATTCTTTGTACCCTACTTCAGCCAACTGCGGGATATGCAATTATTTCGGGACACGATGTTGCAAAGGATAGGGATGATGTCAGAAATTCTATTGGGATAGTATTCCAAGACCCTTCTCTAGACGGAGACCTTACCGCTGAAGAAAATCTTAGATTCCATGGGATGGTATATAGTGTGCCAAAAGATATACGAGAGCAGAGAATAAAAGATTTGCTTGAAATGGTCGACCTATACGATAAAAAGGATGAACTTACAAAAAATTATTCGGGCGGTATGAAGAGAAGACTTGAAATAGCAAGAGGACTGCTTCATCATCCTAAAGTTCTTTTTCTCGATGAACCTACAATAGGACTTGATGCACAAACTAGAAACAAAATATGGGAACATATTCGAGAATTACAAGAAAAGAAGGGTATTACAATTTTTTTAACTACACATTATATGGAAGAAGCCGAGAATTGTAACAGAATTGCAATTATCGATCATGGCAAAATAATAGCTTTAGATACTCCAGAAAATCTAAAAAAAGGTCTGAAAGGTGATTTGATATCATTAAAAACATCGGATAATAAAGGTGCAAATGAAGTAATACAAACCTGTTTTTCCCTTCACCCACAAATAAAGGAAGATTCTATCTATTTATATGCCGATAATGGGGAAAACTTTGTCCCAAAGTTATTTAGGGCTTTAAGGAATTATGAAATTACTTCAGTTAGTGTTAGAAAACCTACCCTTAATGATGTTTTCTTGAAATTAACAGGGCGAGAAATAAGAGAAGAAACCGTGAATGGAGCAGCTAAAATTAAGGGAAGGGGAAGAGTAAGAGGTAGATAATATGCTAAATGCTGTTTACATTATATGGCTTAGGGAAATGAAAAAGTTTGCTAGAGACAGATCAAGATTAGTTTCTTCAATAGCTCAGCCAATAATCTGGCTGTTACTAATTGGAACTGGTTTCGGATCAGCATTTGGAAAAGTGGGTGATTTAAGATATATTCAATTTATGTTTCCGGGAATCATAGTGATGACACTTCTTTTTACATCAATGTTTTCGGCAATATCAATTATCTGGGACCGTGAATTTGGATTTCTTAAAGAAATGCTAGTTGCGCCTATTAGTAGAACCTCTATCGCTATTGGAAAATCCATAGGTGGCGCTTCAAGAAGTACCATCCAAGGCCTAATAATACTAATTTTATCGCCATTACTAGGAATCGAATTAACATTGACTAAATTTATACTAGTGGTCCCGCTGATGTTTTTAATAGCATTCACAATCTCAGGGATAGGCCTTATTATCGCTGCAAGAATGGAATCTTTTGAAGGATTTAATCTAATAACAAACTTTATTATTATGCCAATGTTCCTCTTAAGTGGGGCAATATTCCCAATTTCCAGTTTGCCTTCTTGGTTATCCGCAGTTGTTGACATAAATCCACTTTCTTACGGAGTAGATATACTGAGGTGGGTTATGACTGGAGTTACAGAAAGAGGCCCGGCCTTAGACTTAACAGTTCTGTTATTAGTTTCAAGTATCTGTACAATAGTATCAGTATACTTATTCTCAAAAGGAAAATAAATATTTTAATTATTTTAAATTATTTTTGCTATTTCTATAACCTTCATTGTAAGCTTTAAGGTACTCTCCAAGTCATTTAAATCCATTATTTCTACAGTAGAGTGTATATATTTTGAGGGGATAGAAATGACTGCTGTCGGTATCCCTTCTTTGGTAATATGCACTGCTGCTCCGTCTGTACTACCTCCCGAAATATGAGTCTGGTAAGGAATATTAGCATCTTTAGCAGCTTTAACTAAGATCTCTTTGATCTTTTCATTAAGTATAAATCCTCTGTCCATTAGATCGATAGAAGGTCCTTTCCCAATACTTATTGTAACTTTGTCAGATTCTGTTTTTGGGATTGGCCCAGCGGTCGTCGAATCAATAATTATGGCAAAATCAATGTCAATTCCAAAAACAGCAGTTTTTGCCCCTCTTAAACCAACCTCTTCTTGAGTTGTGAAAATCCCATATAAAGTAAAATCTGGATTTTTTATTTTTTTAATTAATTCAATTAATACTGTACAACCGGCTCTGTTATCAAAGGATTTGCAACTTACAATGTTCTCTTTGCCCAGTTCCGCAAATGAAATGTCCCTAGTGATTGAATCTCCTGCCCTAATGCCAATACTTTCAACTTCCTCTCTTGAGTTTAATCCGATATCAATTCTCAAATCTTCTACTTTCAGAGCCTTATCTTTTTCTTCCTGAGTAGTAATGTGTGGAGGCTTTAGTCCAATTACTCCAAGTATGTCGCCCTTAGAAGAATGAATTCTAACTCTCTGAGATCCTAAGCTTCTTGGATCAACTCCACCTATTGTTTCAAAGGAAATAAATCCCTTATCGTCAATATGTTTTACCATGAAACCTATTTCGTCCATATGCGCTGCAATCATGACTTTAAACTTATCTGCGCCTTTTTTTACAGTGATCAGGTTGCCCATAGAGTCATCTTTGATTTCATCGACAAAATTTTTAATTTCTCCAACAATTATCTCCTTTATTCTGGATTCATTGCCAGAAACTCCAGGTGCTTCGGAGAGTTTCTTTAATAACTGTTTCAAATTATCACATCCTGACATCTATTAAATCAATCTAAATATAAAAATATCCTTAATTTTTTAAAATGTAAGTTATCCTACATTAAAGATATAAAACCTATACGATTATTTTTTTTTATGTCTAATGTTGATATTATTAAAATTATTGAAGGTAAGAAGAGCTTTATTGAGAGTACTATAGAAAGGTATATCCCAAAGGATATGAACATTGAAAACTTCAAATCAAAATCGAGATATGAAGTTGATTTCAAAGCTTTAAATTATGGGATATCAAAACCTCTTTGGGACTTTCTTGGGTACGGAGGAAAAAGATGGCGGCCAGTTCTTTTTCTTTTAGTATCTGAAGCACTTGGAGCAGATATGAATAAAATAAGTGATTTTTTAGTAATACCTGAAATTGCGCACAATGGTACCATTGTAATCGATGATATTGAAGATAGTGCTGAATTAAGAAGAGGAAAGCCAGCCCTACACAAAGTTTATGGAGAAGACATAGCAATAAATTGTGGAAATGCAATGTATTTTTTGCCGCTACAAGTAGTGGACGATCATAAAGATAAAATTGATATTGAGATACTCTATAAAGTATACTCAATCTATCTAGAAGAAATGAGGAATCTTCACTATGGCCAGGCTTTAGACATAACGTGGCACAAGGGCATACTAAAAAAAGAGCCTAGCGTCAACGAATATCTACAAATGACTGCTTTTAAGACTGGAACTCTGGCCAGAATGGCTGCAAGAATGGCTGTAGCTCTTTCAGAAAAAGACGAAGAAATAGAAACTAAGTTTGGGAAATTTGCTGAGAGTATTGGTATAGCATTTCAGATCCAAGATGACCTACTAGATTTAACAACAACTGAAAAAGAGAGAGAAGCCTTTGGAAAATCTTACGGTAACGACATAAGTGAAGGTAAGAGAAGCCTAGCAGTCATTTATTCATTATTATCCCTAGACAATAAAAAAAGGGACAGATTGATTAAAATTTTGAATTCGCACACAAAGGAAAAGAAAATTATTGATGAGGCAATCAATCTTATCAAAGAAACAGGAGCTATAGAATTATCAAGGGATACTGCAAACAAAATGGTAATTCAATCCTGGAACGAGATAGATAGCGAACTTAAAGAAAGTGAAGCTAAGCTATACTTGAAAGCGTTTTCTGAGTTTTTAATAAAAAGAAAAATTTAATTAGCCATATATCTGGCCTAATTTTTCATATTTTTTCTTATCGTATTCTCTCCTTACTTCTTCAGGTAAACTTGGAGATACCTGCTTTAATGCAGTCATGAACTGTTCTTTTGTAACTATCTTAGATGTGATATCCTCTCTTAATGCGGTCATAGCAGCCTCTCTGCAAATAGCTTCTATGTCTGCGCCGGAATAATCATCTGTAAGCTTAGCGAGTTCATCCAAATTCACATCTTTTTCTAAAGGCATTTTGCTAGTATGAATCTCAAATATTTTTTTACGCGCCTTTAAATCTGGTGCATGAACTAGTATTATCTTATCAAATCTGCCAGGCCTCAATAAGCCTGGATCTACCATATCCGGTCTGTTTGTAGCGCCTATGACAACTACTTGACTTAATTCCTCTAATCCATCCAATTCAGTAAGAAGTTGATTTACTAGCCTTTCTGAAACTCTTGTGCCCTCTTCGCCCCCTCTTCGGGGTGCAATAGCATCAATTTCATCGAAAAATATCACTGTTGGAGCCGCTTGCCTTGCTTTTCTAAATATTTCTCTCATTGCCTTTTCGCTTTCCCCAACCCATTTACTCAAAATTTCTGGACCTTTAATTGAAATAAAGTTAGCTTCAGATTCTCCGGCGACTGCTTTTGCAAGAAGTGTTTTGCCGCATCCCGGGGGCCCAAAGAGAAAAATACCTTTTGGAGGTCTTATCCCCATGCCAGTAAAGGCTTCAGGCTGCTTTATTGGCCATTCTATAGCTTCCATTAATTCTCTCTTTATTTCATCTAACCCCCCAACGTTATCCCATCCAACATTAGGAGTTACAACCATTACCTCCCTCATCGCTGATGGCTCTATCTTCTTTAATGCGCTTTCAAAATCATCTTTTGTAACTTTAATCTTCTCAAGTAGTTCTTGGGATACTCTTGCATCGCCTAAATTAAAGTCAGGCAATAATCTTCTGAGGGACGCCATTGCAGCTTCTTTGCATAAAGCCTCTAGATCTGCGCCCACAAATCCATGAGTTTTAGATGAGAGAATATTCAAATCTACATCGTCTGTTAAAGGCATAGCCCTTGTATGGATTTGAAGAACTTCCTTGCGGCCACTCTTGTCAGGAACGCCAATCTCAATTTCTCTATCAAATCTGCCAGGCCTTCTTAGTGCTTCATCAATAGCATTTATCCTGTTTGTTGCCGCAATAACAATAACTTTTTCTCTGGACTTTAAACCGTCCATTAAAGCAAGCAACTGTGCAACTACTCTTCTCTCAACTTCTCCAGTCACTTCGCTCCTCTTAGGGGCAATAGCATCAATTTCATCAATAAAAATAATTGCCGGTGCGTTTGTCTCTGCGTCTTTAAACATATTTCGCAGATTTTCTTCAGACTGCCCATAAAACTTACTCATTATTTCAGGCCCGTTTATTGATTTAAAGTGGGCGTGAGATTCTGAGGACACAGCTTTAGCAATTAAGGTTTTTCCTGTACCAGGCGGCCCATAAAGCAGAACCCCTTTGGGCGGTGAAATACCGAGTCTATCAAAAATTTCTGGGTGTTTCAAAGGTAATTCTATAATCTCCCTAACGACTTGAATTTTATCTTTAAGCCCACCAACATCTTCATAGGTTATTCCGGATATCTCATTTTCTTCGGATTCACTGTATTGTGTTCTAACTTCTATCTCTGTTCCACTGGATACTCTAACAATACCTTGTGGACTAGTTGAAACAATAATAAATCTCATTTCGCCCAGTGAGAAAGGGGTCATTTCTAGGAGATTGCCAATCATTTTATCAAAAAGAGGGTCTCCAGTTTCTTTCATTCTTGATTGGCTGTTTACACTTATGATATCCCCCTTTACTAAAGCCCTCCCTAAAATATTTCTTTGAAGAATATTCCCTGGGATGAGCATTTGTGCTCCTTTCTGGGTTGGGGCCAGAACAACTCTGCCTGCTTCCTTAGTCTCTATCTTGGTTACTTCAACATACTCGCCCATACTTGCTTTTGCATTTCTTCTGATTAGCCCATCCATTCTTATAATTGCAAGACCTTTATCATCGGGATAAGAATCGACGACTATGGCGGCAGTCTTGCGTTTTCCAAAAATTTCAACTATGTCTCCCCTTTTGATACCAATCATATCTTGGTATCTTTTATCAATTCTAACTATTCCTCTACCTACGTCCTGTTGGCTTGCACTTGCAACTTTAAGTTTGACTATTTCAGATTCACCCAGTTCCACATAATCCCTATTTTTGATTAAACTTTTACTATTAAAAATGTATTGGTATTAAGTTAAAAATTTTATTATGTTATTCTTTTACATTGGAAGGCGATAGTTTTATAAATTTACCGAAAGTTGAAATTTTACAAATGTTATAGTGGTTATCATGAAAAACATATACATTTCTCCGAAAGTTATCAAACAAGGCGAATTTGAACTTGTAGAAAGAAAAGGTGTTGGGCATCCTGATTCTGTTGCAGATGGAATAGCTCAAAAAGTAAGTAATGAATTGTCAAAATACTATATCAAAAAATTTGGTACGATAATGCACCACAATACAGACCAAGTAGAAGTCGTTGGTGGGCTGGCAATCTCAAAGTTTTCCGGTGGAGAGGTAATAGAAGATCCAGTAATTATTCTTTCAGGTAGGGCTACTCAAAGAGTGGGTGATGAACTAATCCCCATTCATGAAATTGCAAAAGAAGCTACTGAAAAATTTATCCAAGGACTATTCAGAGGAGAAATGAAAGTAGGAATTGAATCCTTCATGGGAGAAGGGTCTTCTGATTTAAAAGATGTTTTTGGTAGAAAAAACTCAATCCCCTTATCAAATGATACTTCTTTTGGTGTTTCTTTTTATCCATTCACAAAAGTTGAACAATTAGTTTATGACATAGAATACTTCCTTAATTCCGATAAACTCAACAAACAATACCCTGCTATTGGGAGGGACATAAAAGTAATGGGCGCAAGAATTAGAGATAATACTACAATCACTATAGCTTTAGCCACTGTTGATAAATATGTGGAGAATATTAAGGAATACATTACTTTCAAAGAACAAATTACTGAAATGTTAAAAGACAAATTTGGAAGCTGCGATATCGATTACTATGTCAATACAGCAGATGATGTAGAAAGGGGAAGTGCATTTCTCACAGTAACAGGTTCTTCAATGGAAAATGGAGACGATGGCTCGGTAGGAAGAGGTAACAGGGCAAACGGGCTTATCACACCTTATAAACCAATGTCAATGGAAGCTGCGGCCGGAAAGAACCCAGTTAATCACGTAGGGAAGCTCTATAACGTTTTATCATTATATATCGCAAGAGACATATACAACAATACTAACGCAGGCGAAACTCAAGTCAGGATACTAAGTCAGATAGGAAAGCCAATTAATGAGCCACTGGCCTGTGACATATCCACAGAAAATGAACTTTCAAGCGAAGACCAAAGAGAAGTTCAGAAAATAGCATCCAATTGGTTAGACAATATCAGACAAGTCACAGAAGACATTATTAACGAAAAGGTTAATCTTTTCTAAATATTTTTTTTATTTATCTTTTTGTCTTATCCTCAGAAGATATTTCTATTCCAACAGGGCAGTGGTCTGAACCAAATACATCATCAAGAATAAATGCCGACTTTAATGATCCAATTAAATTACTACTAATAAAAAAATAGTCAATTCTCCACCCAACATTTCTTTCTCTTGCCTTACTCTTATAGTCCCACCAACTATAATTTGCGGGATCTTTATTAAAATGACGAAAAGTATCAATAAATCCTGTTTCAATAAATTTACTAATCCATGCTCTTTCTTCTGGTAAAAATCCTGAGATCTTTTCATTCTCCTTTGGTCTTGCAATATCTGCCTCTTTGTGTGCGGTATTTACGTCTCCACATATTATTAGCCTTTTACCTTGATTAAGTAGGTTATTAACATGGCCTAAAAACATATTGTAGAAATCCATTTTATACCGTAATCTTTCACTTGACATTTTTCCATTAGGGAAATAGATATTAAATAGAATAAAGTCAGGATATTCGAGAATCAACGCCCTTCCTTCAACGTCAAATTTTTCATGCCCAAAATTTTTCTCTATGGACAATGGCTTTTCTTTTGTGTAAATACATACGCCGCTGTAACCCTTTCTTTCAGGAGATGAAAAATAAGAATAATAGCCCGATATTTCTTTTAATTCTTTAGGGATATCTTCCTCTCTAGCCTTTGTCTCCTGCATGCACAATATATCGGGAGTATCTTTTTCAATGAATTCTAAGAATCCTTTTTTCGCAATTGAGCGTAGACCGTTAACATTCCACGATAATATTCTAAGATTTTTCATTAAATCGCCTAATCGAAATCAGCATAGATTTCGCCAAAATTAATTCCTGTATTAATTGGATTTTTCTCAGATTCAAATCTTAAAGACCATCTTGCCTTGTGTAATTCTGGGCTTGCGCTACCATTTTTTATGGCTTCATATGCTTCAATAAATGCTGAGATTTTATCGATTGCTTTTACTAGTTTGCCATCTCTAGGATTAAATTTGTCATTATTATATTTAATATCAATATCTTCTGGAATTACTTTAGTTTTTCCGTTGAGATTAATTATATTATAAAATTCATTTTCAGTGTACATCCTTACCTCATTATGCCACTCTTTTGGGATTAAGGGGTAAATTTTTTCTTCCATCTGCTCCTTTTCATAACCTTTGATCAATTCTTCTAATCCCTCAACTGATCTCTTTAGAGGGGAGTGTATATCTTTTGTAAGTGCCTCGGGTAAATCATGAAACAAGCCTGTAAAGTAATTGTTAACTCTTCTCTTTTCACATGCTCCAATTTCTAAAGAGAATAAATACGAAAGGATAGCAACAAACATCATATGCCCCAGGACTGAAGTCTTGGGGACTCTGTGAACATGTGCCCATCTTGACTGAAATCTGAGCTGACCAGAAAATCCTATAAATCTCCCAAATTTTGTATATGCTCCTGCTTTTATGCCTTCAAGATCGTAATATCGATTCTGTTTCTGTTGAAGGTCCCTCTCAATAGCTATCATTTCATAATCATGTGCATTTAATTGCTTTATTATATCAAACTCCCATCTAGTTGCATAAAAATGTGCTGCGCTGAGGATTCTTTTGTTTAAAGTATTATCGCTTTCTTGGAAATAGTCCCTAAATTTATTTGAGAATTCTTCCCCTAATGGGCTAATAACAGATTCAAGTTCTTTGTAAACCCATTGATTCAATTTTTTATACTTGTCTTCATCCTTTTTGAATTCGTAAAGAATAGTGGGTTTTAGGTCAGTAATTACAATTCTTTGTAATAGTTCAAAGATCCCACCTTCTATTATATCAATCCAGCTAAAATCGTTTTTATTTTCTTCAAATTTGCCTAGTATATACGCAATAATCATTTTATGGCCTTGTTTATCAAGTTCTACTAGATCTAGTGGCCTTATTTTATCGTTCCATCTCTGCATATATGCAGCATCAAAAATTCTTAAGAGTAAAGATTTACGTATCATAAAATCACGACTAATTGGCAAAAATTACTTTTAACACTTCATCAATTTTATATAGTTTGTTTGAAAGAATTTCAGAATCTTTGTCACTTATTCTCCCTTTCATTTTTAGAACATACAATTTTCTAATAATCTCATTAATCGAATCGAAGGCATTCTTGACGTTTAGGTCATTTCCCATATGCATCTCAAAAGATTTGGACAGTTCATCTAATAGCACATTGACATTTGGAGAGGACTCATTAGAATTATTTTTCATTAATAGATAATTAGCCATATTTACAAAGTCATTAAGTTTTTTTGAACTCTTCTTAAATTTATTAAACGTGAAATTCATTCTTTCACGATATTGGGAATAGATAAGGAAGAATCTAATATCTCGTGTGGAATAGCCTTTATTAATTAGGTCTTCGACATATAATATATTTCCTTTTCTTTTTGACATCTTTTTTCCATCCACAAACAAATGATGGCCGTGTAACCAATAAGGGCAAAATTCTACTCCAGAGTAGCTTTCCATAATGGCAATATTATAATCGTGGTGCATTAATCTATTATCGATACCCCCACAACATATATCAACTTGATAACCAAAAGAATGTATGATAATTGCTGGGTCTTGGGCATTCCAAGCGGGCCAGCCCCTACCTATTTGGGCATCCCAGCAAGGGTAAGTCTCATCTTTGCACGAGTGCCATAAAATAAAGTCGCCTAAATTCCATACATTATTTGAATAATTATCCCTCTTGAATCTTATTCTCTTTTCTGGCCATTTAGACATATCTAGTCCATAAAGTTTTCCAAAATCTTTAAAAGTAGTAGGGTCAAAATAAATATCCTCTTTATAGTAATATGCGTGCCCCTTTTCTATCAGTTTTTTTATTATCTTAATCGCATAGTCAACGGCCTCAGTAGATCTCACAATGTAAGTAGGCGATTTAATGTTAAGAAGTTTTATTTCATCATGAAAGATATCTGCTATTTTTTTTGTCAATTCGTTTACAGTTGTTCCCTTGACTTTAGCCTCTTCGATTGCTTTATCTTCAATATCGGTAAAATTCATCAATCTTGTTACATTATATCCCAAATATTCCAAATATCTCTGAAGTATATCTTCAAATATAAAAGTTCTATAATTCCCAATATGTGGTTTTCGGTAAATTGAAGGGCCGCATGTGAACATTTTAATTTCTTTATTATTTCTAGGTTTGAACAATTCGACTTTTTTTGTAAGCGAGTTGTAAATTCTAAAATTCGGATAAGTATCAGTTTTGAAACTAGAATTCATGTTCATATTTAGGATTGAATCAATATAAAAAGTTACCTAAATAATATAATGCAATAAGTGAATTATTCAAAAACTTGAATCTCTTTCGTTTTTTTAACAAATTCTCCGAATTTGCCTTCAAATCTTGTAGCTCTTATGTCTTTATCGTCAATGTAATGGTAATTACCGCCTCTTGGTTTACCAAAGATAATATTATGATATTTAATTCCATGGTCTTTTAACCACTTTACAGTCACTTCTCTTTCTTTTTCAGTTCTTGAAGTAAAAAAAGTTATAATGTGCCCTTCATCATACCATTTATTTATAGTAGATTTCGCATTGGGAATCTCTTTTGCCGATTCCATTCTTTCAGTCTCTTCATTAGGGATATCATCGCATATTACTCCGTCGATATCTATAATAAAGTTTTTTAATCCTTCTATTAGTTTAGGGCTTGTTTTTTTACCATTGGGACCAATGTTTTCTCTAAGATAGGTCATTCTTTTCCCCCATACATACAATAAAATGATACTAATACTATTTATAAGTTATTATTATCTAAGATTAGTTAATCTCAAGGTATATACCCTATTTTATAGCTTCAATGTTACAATCATATTTTTGATACTCAAAAAATTTAAGTGCAAAAATTAACTAAGATTTTCGTGCCTTATTTGTGCGTATTTTTTCAATAAGTCCTTTTCTTCGGAAGTTATGTTTTTTGGTATTTCAACTTTTATTTTAACAAGCAAATCTCCAGTTCCAAATCCTCTTAGCTTAGGCATGCCTTTGCCTTTTAGTCTCAAAATAGTTTCAGGCTGAGTCCCAGCCGGAACTTTTACATTTGCTTTCCCATCAATTGTAGGCACAGATAAAGAGCACCCTAAAGTGGCTTGAGCTATCCCAATTGATTGGGCATATACTAAATCTGCACCTTCTCTTTTGAATTTATTATGTGGGGTTATCCTAATTTCAACGTACAAATCTCCAGGTGGCCCCCCAGCAGCACCTGTTTCACCTTCTTGTGTTATCCTAAGAGTACTACCATCTTCAATTCCTTTAGGTATGTCTAGACTAATTGTCTTTTCTCCCCGTACACTGCCACTTCCGCTGCATTTAGGGCATTTTTCTACAATAACTTTTCCCCTTCCCCCACAGGTATTACACGCCGTGACTGTTGCAAATGTACCAAAAACGGTATTTTGTCTAGCTTGGACCCTACCGGAGCCTCCACACGCAGGGCAAACTTTTGGAGGGGATCCCCCTTTAGATCCTGTTCCTTGACAATCTGAACATTTTAGTCCTTTGTTCATTTTAAGAGATTTTTTTGTACCAGTATATGCTTCTTCAAGTGTTATAGATATGCCTGTTTTTAGATCTCTTCCTCTCTGTGGCCTGTAAGTTCCACCTCTTTGGCCAGAAGACCCAAAAAATATATCGAATATTGAATCGCCGAAACCTCCTCCGCCAAATCCACCGCCAAAGATGTCTTCCAAATCCGAGAAATGGGTAAAGTTACTCCATTCAAATCCTTCTCGACCAAATTGACTATTTACTCCGGCATGCCCATGTTTATCATAATTAGCCCTTTTATTTTTATCCATAAGAACTTCATAAGCTTCGGAGATCTCTTTAAATTTTTCTTCGGCTGCTTTATCGCCCTTGTTGAGGTCGGGATGATATTTCTTAGCAAGTCGTCTGTATGATTTTTTTACTTCATCATCTGTAGCATTTTTGTTTATTTCTAGAACTTCGTAGTAGTCTCTTTTAGTCATCCTGAACCCTCAAAAATATAATAAAAAAATAAATTAATCTTTTTTATCTTCGTCTGTTACCTCAAAATCAGCGTCATAGACATTGTCGCCAGCATTAGTGTTGCCTTCGGTTTTTGGTTCTTCGTTTGGCTGCCCTTGAGAACTCTGTGTCTGCTGATAAATCTTAGTGCTTACTTCGTACATTGATTTGGATAATTTCTCAGTTTTCTCATTTATTTCTTGAGAATTATTTCCGTTCATAGCATTTTTTAGTTCTGTGATTAATCCTTCTAATTCAGATTTTTTAGAGGAATCTATTTTATCTGCAAAGTCTTTTATTGCTTTTTCAGTTGTGTATATTACTGTATCTGCCTGATTTCTTGCTTCTACCAATTCTTTCTTTTTTGTATCTTCCTGTGCATTGGCTTCTGCTTCTTTCTTTAGATTTTCAATTTCATTCTTAGATAAGTTAGCTGATGCTTGTATGGTTATACTCTGTTCTTTTCCAGTTCCTTTGTCTTTGGCTGTAACGTTTAGAATTCCATTTGCATCTATATCAAATGTGACTTCTATTTGAGGAATGCCTCTCGGTGCTGGAGGTATACCACTTAAAGTGAATTTACCAAGGGTATGATTGTCTGCTGCCATTGGCCTTTCTCCTTGGAGTACATGTATCTCTACCGAGGATTGATTATCTGTTGCTGTTGAGAATACTTCGCTTTTCTTTGTAGGTATGGTTGTATTTCTATCAATCAATTTAGTAAATACCCCACCAAAAGTTTCAATCCCTAGGGACAATGGTGTAACATCTAGAAGGAGTACATCTTTTACTTCACCTTTAAGTACTCCACCTTGAATCCCTGCGCCAATTGCCACGCACTCGTCAGGATTTATATCTCTTCTTGGCTCTTTTGCAAAGTACTGTTTTACATAATTGTATACTTGAGGCATTCTTGTTGATCCACCTACAAGTAGAATAGAATCAATATCTTCTGGCTCTACCTTTGCATCGGTCATTGCTTGTTGAATTGGCTTCATTGTCCTGTCTATAAGATCCTTTGTCATTGCTTCAAATTTTGACCTGGATAAAGATACTTCTAAATGTTTTGGGCCAGCTTCATCCGCAGTTAAATATGGTAGATTTATAGAAGTTTCAGCCAATCCGGACAATTCAATCTTTGCCTTCTCTGCAGCTTCCTTTAAGCGTTGCATTGCCATTTTGTCCTTAGTTATATCTTTCCCATACTGCTTTTTATATTCTTCAACTAACCACTCAACTACGCGCTGATCCCAATCATCTCCACCTAGATGTGTGTCACCGTTAGTAGACTTTACTTCAAATACTCCTTCACCTATTTCGAGGATTGAAACATCGAAAGTACCTCCTCCAAGGTCATAAACGAGAACAGTCTGCTCTTCCTGTTTATCAAGTCCGTATGCAAGAGTTGCTGCAGTGGGTTCGTTAATAATTCTTAAAACTTTAAGTCCGGCTATTTCCCCCGCGTCTTTTGTTGCTTTTCTTTGAGAGTCATTAAAGTAAGCAGGTACAGTGATAACTGCTTCCGTAATCTTCTCTCCAAGGTAAGCTTCTGCATCATCTTTCATTTTCTTAAGAATTTTTGCAGAAAGCTCTTCAGGGGTATAGTCCTTTCCCCCAAGTACTATTCTTACTTCTTGAGTGTTTCCAGGCGTAATTGTGTACTGGATAATCTTCTTTTCACTATCAACTTCATCATATCTTCTACCAATGAATCTCTTAACCGAGTAAGCAGTATTTTCAGGATTCGAAACAATCTGATTTTTTGCAACTCTGCCTACTAGCCATTCTCCCTTAGATGAAACTCCTACAACTGATGGTGTAGTTCTTCCACCCTCTGCATTTGGTATTACAAGGGGTTGGCCTTTATCCATTATAGACATACATGAATTTGTTGTTCCTAAATCAATTCCTAATACTTTTCCCATTATAACTCACCTCATTTGATTATAACATTATACTAATTATTCCTTTTTAGTTACTTTTACTCTTGAGGGCCTTATGACCCTATCATTTAAAATGTATCCCTTTTGAAACTCTTCTACTACTGTGTTATCTTCTGTTTCTTCTGAACAAATAGTAGCCAGGGCTTCATGATAAAATGGATCAAATTCTTTCCCTATGCATTCAATCTCACATAATCCATGAGAGCTAAGGACATCCTTAAGATCTTTGTAAAGGAGTTCCATTCCTTTCAATACCTCAATTTTATCTAGATTTTTCTTGTCTATTTCGCTATAAGCTTTTATCCCTCTTTCAATGTGATCGAGTACATTTAATATCCCCATGATGATTTCCTGTAACGCATATTTTCTCGTATCGTCTTTTTCTTTCTCCGTTCTTTTTTTAAGGTTTTGAAAATCTGCTTCGCTCCGCAATAGTCTGTCATAATGTTCCTTTGACTTTGATTCACTTTCTGAAAGCTGTTTCTCTAGCTCAGAGATCTTTTTTTCAAGTTCAGTGATTTTGTCTTCATTATTTTCAAGGTTTTCATTCTCATCAGTCATTAAAACACCTATAATTTTTTATAGATTTTATTCTCCCTTGGGAAGCCAAAGCAATTGTCCATATAATTTGCAGCTTTCTCCAGTCTTTCAAAGAGTCTATCAAAATCTCCTCTTATCTCCATCATTGTTCTTGTTAGATTTCCACCTCGGAGAGTATAATTTCTTCCACTTTTTCGTATAAGGCCACACTCAATTAGTTTGTTAAGCTGATTAATAACGGCTCCACGATACATTGAAAGCTCTTCTGCTAATTCAGTACTTGAAATGCCACATCGATAATCTGATTTTTCGACTATTACTCTAAACAATGTAATTGCTGTCTTGTTTACATCTCTCCCCGTAACAATTCCTAAAGACTCACATACCCATTTCATGTATTCTACTGGAGAATCTTCGAACGGAGCGTCTAAATCTCTGACAATTATTCGCATTGGACAGCTTCGTGAAATGGCCACTTAAGTTCACCTAAAGTTAATCTAATCAATCCATTTATAAGATTTTCGGTTTTATACTAGTTTGTCTTATCCTGGTTTTGTTTAAATGATACTGAACAATAAATAACTATGATTATTCGTATCTGAGCACGGATAAAGGTCTTATCTTTGAGGTATTGTATGCAGGAATAATCGAAGCAACTACTGATACAACTAATGATAGGAAAAATATTCCCCCTAATATCAATAGACTAACTGGGGCCCCACCAATTTGTAAAATTGCAGCAAGCCCAACAAATGCAATATAAAGAATCACTAAAGAAAGAATTCCGCCAATTGCACCTATTGCCAAATTTTCTACTGCAAGATTTTTTAATACGGTAAAGTTACTTGCGCCTATTGCCTTCATAATTCCTATTTCCCTCTTTCGATCAATTATGGAAAGATACATTGTGTTAGAAATAACAATTATTGCAACAAAGAGTGAAAATGAAGCAAGCAAAGATATTGGAATAACTACCTGATCGATTAATCTGTTAACAATTGATAAAACTTCGGATGATTCAAATACATAATAATCGGGAGAAAACATTGCTTTTACTTTTTTGGATAGTGATGCCGTCTGCCCTTCTTTTGCAATGACATTTAAAGTATATGTATAGATGTCAGGAAAAGTACCACTAAGGGCATTATAAGAAACTAAAATTTCAGCATCTTTATTAAAAGGGCCTGTCTTGATATCTCTAATAATAAATGTCTTTTTATAATCATTTTCTTCGAGAGTTAATGTATCGCCGGTTTTTACACCAAATGATTGCGCCAGTCTTTGAGAAATAATTATTCCGTCCAAATCATTTCTACTAAAATATGTAGATTCCTCTCCTAACCCTAGAATGTTAACTTTGATTTTTGAGACAATTAGAATGGATTTCTGTTGATCAGGGGTTAATAGTTTAGCATAATCATTTAGTTTTACTTTATTTACTTCAATTATATTAAATTCTTTATTTGAAGAAGATCTTATTATTTTATCGATCGTTTCAACAGAGGTAAGAATTCCTAAATTAGTTGAAGGTGGACCCCCTCCTTGAAAACTAGGTTGATAAACTCCAACTATTTTCATATTCAAAGAGTAATCATTATATTGAAAAGTGACTGTGTCCCCTACATCAAATCCGAAAGTATCTACGCATTGAGTAGATATTATAATATTATTCTTACCTATATCTTCTTTCCCGAGGAGCCTTCCTTTAATTGTTCGAAACGTAACGGGACTTATAGGATTGAATTCAAGATTCCTACCTCCTAAATTTACATTTGAACAACTATCTTCTGCTGTTATGCGTTTTTCTTCAGTGAAATCACTAATATATCTTGAGATAGGTTTACCATTGATTTCTTTGATATTTAATGAAAATCCAGAAAATTCTCCTGTCGTTTTATATACAGTTTTTACCTCTTCCATCAATAGAAGTCGTTCTTCCATGAGGGAGATTTTAGAATCAGGTATCCCATTTATTTGGATATCATAATCAGCAAATGATGTGAATGCGTCAGCTACGAAATCTTTTAGACCTTCGCCAGTAGTCAAAACTCCCCCCACACTACCTAAGCCTATTGATATTGCCAGAAGAGCTGTTGCAACTGTCCAATGATTTCTTTCAATGCTCCTAAGCCCCAACTTTAATGAAACTAGATTAAATGTAGGAAATCTAGAAGCTAATTTAATAATATACCTAGAAACAATTGTGAAAATAAACATTAATAGTATTAATCCATACACTGCTAGGACCAATAATATAGAACGCAAATTTAAGTATAGTATTCCGCCAAAAACTAAAAAAGAGATAAATACTATTTTGGCGAACCCCCAATCCCTATAAAATGGCTTTTCGCCTTCCATATCTTTGAGTACGATGATTGGCCTGATCTGGCTTCCGATATAAGCTGGAACTATCTGGAATGTCAATACTGAGAACACTCCAACAAGGAATCCATATACTAAGATAAATGGATCTATGACTAAACGTAAAACTGTATTGAACAAACTTCCAGCTATTAGAACTAGTTGAGTTGATATTAAAACCCCTAATACAACGCCTAATAAACTACCACTAATCCCTAAAAATAGTGCCTCAAAAAGAAAGAAATTAATTACTTGGGAGCTTTTAATTCCTACCGCTTTCATGGTTCCTATCTCTATTTTTCTTTCTTTCATTGATATGAACATTGTTGTAATTATGCCAATCGCACCTACGAGAAGAGCTATAATGCCTGCAAGACCAAAAAATTGCAAAACAGGTTTTAGTGTTTGAATTGTTGCTTCGTTCTGATCAATATAATTTGTAACATTAATTTTGTATTTATTTCGATCAATTAATTCAGTTTTGATTGATCTCTCGGCATCAAACATCAGAGAATCATTTTCTGTTTTAATGAAGATACTCGATGCATCTTTTTCTTCCAGTTTGAGGAGCTCCATCATTGTCTCGTGTTTTACTATGCCCAAGCCAAAAATATCGGCAACTCCCCCCCCTTCTTTTACTATGCCCACTACTTTAAATTCAGTTCTTCTGTTATCAGATAAAACTGGAAGGGTATCTCCCACTTTTAATTTAAGATTTTGAGCCAATATGTCATTGACTGCTATATCATAAGGTTCCTTAATTAATGTATTAAATTTTGCACCTTTAGGTTCTATTACTGGAATTTCGTCATAAAGAGGGTATTTCCCAAGTTCTATCCCTCTAAGGCTCAAAAAAGTCTGGGTTACCCCCTCTCTTTGTATGTCTGTACCTATAACAGTATCTAGTATATAGGTGTAATCTTGAATTGTGCCGGTATCCTTCAATGATTGCACAAATTCTTCTGTTTCTTTGAAGTCAAATTCCCCCGTCCTAAATCCAACAGCTTCCATATCTAGTCTCAAATCTCCACCAAAGTAGTATTTGACACTGCTTTGAAGGGTGTAATCAACAGAATTTCCCATAAGACTGATAGCTACTATTGATGCTATGCTTATGGCAATCGCAAGTAAGGAAAAGAGGGTCCTTTGTTTTCTTCTTAAAAGGGAGGTTATAGCATATTTGGAATATATGCTAATTTTTAAGTTTTCCAACATTTTTCTCCCTTTCCAATCTACCATCTCTTATATAAATAATACGATCGGCAATTTTAGCTACTTCGTCAGAATGTGTAACTAAAAAAATAGTAGAGCCAAAATCATCCCTTAATCTTTGGAATAGATTTAATATTTTTAGTTCAGTCTTAGAATCTAAGTTACCAGTAGGTTCATCACCAAAAAGAATTTTAGGATTATTTATTAATGCTCTTGCGATAGCTACTCTTTGCTGCTCACCGCCGCTCATCTCAGTCGGTTTATTATTTCTTCTGTGACTTAGTCCTACTATCTCAAGAATGTCTTCAGGGTCTTTCTTCTTTCCTTTAACAAAATAGGAGGGTAACATTACATTTTCAATTGCAGTAAGAGTTGAAACAAGATTATAAGCTTGAAAAACAAATCCAATTTTTTTACCTCTAATCTCTGCAAGTTTGCTCTCAGGAAGCCTTGTTATATCAATTCCATCAATTAGTATCTTACCTGAAGTAGGTAAATCTAAACCTCCAAGTATTCCTAAAAGTGTACTCTTACCAGATCCTGAAGGCCCCATTAAAGCCACTATTTCTCCCTTTTCTACAGTAAGGTCTATCCCACGCAAAATAGGAATCTGCGCATTCCCAAGAGTATAGGACTTGTATATTGCCCTTGCGTCAATTACTGGTGGTTCCATTTTTCAATACCCTCTAAAGATTTTGACTTTATTGCTCAGATAGTTCTTTAGAAGACCCTTGTTTTTTTGATTTTCGTTTTTTTCTGTAAAGATAGATTCCACCAATAATTACCGCCAGTAATACTATTGGAACAATTAAACTAGTTGCAACTTGGGCTCCAGTAGCTTGAGGTATAGAATTTACAGACACAAAGAATTCCTTTTCATCAGATTGAGTCCCTTGATCGTCATTATATGTAACAGTGAGTTTACATTTAACTTCTCCACTATTAGTTCCAGAATTTAGAGCAAATACTCCATTGGCGTAATCATCTTTTTGAATCTTACCAAGGTATGCTTCGCTATCTCCGGTAAAAGGAGATTCTATTTTCAGTTTAACGTTGTCCGCATCAGTTGTTCCAATATTTTCTATTTTCAATGTTAATACAAAAGGTTGATTCTGCATAATTCTTGTGGGGTCAGTTGTCTTTCTACCAAGTTCTAATTGAGGTGTTCCAGTTATTTTTAACCCGAGAACTTCATTTTGGGTGTGTGTAACTCCGAGATTATCTTGGAAAGACAGGACCAAAGTCATTATATGGTTCTTTGGGGTAACATTTTTTCCAATTGATAAATCATAAGAAGCAACTATATATTCTCCTGTTCTAACATCCTGAAATGTCTTGGTCAATGAAGATGAAACAGGAACTATCTCAGGATCTTGCGTATCCAAAGATACTTTTAACCACTGAAGTCTATTTCCTCCAACATTTTTCAATCTGAGATTAACATTAAATACTGTTCCTGGGTCTACAGTTTTACCTTTAACTCCGTTAACGGTGAAATCGTCTACACTCACAAGTGTATCTCCAATTACTTTAATCTCCATCTCTTCGTGGTAATTTCCTCTGTTTGTTTCAATAATTATTGGTATTTTGTAATTTCCATATGCTGCACCACTATCAACATCAATTACGAAAAATGCGCCTTTTGGAATTGTTGTAAGATTTCCAATTACAAACTGGTCAGATTCTTTACTTGAGGCTGAAAAGGGGGAATAAAGATCTAAATAAATTTTTACAGTTTGAAATTCCAATGAAGTCTCATTGTTAACCGTAATAGTGACTAAATTATTTTCTGTGCCTGCATTGAGAGATGATCCTTGGATTACAATAATATCAAAGTTTTTCTCTGCTGCGGAAACAGAGGTTCCAAATGCTAACAATAACATCCCGATTGTTAAATAAGTTATTAATTTCATAATATCACGATCCTATACTAAAATACGTACCTTGAGATTTTTATAATTAATCTTTTTATATGTTTTTCGACTACCGATTAATTAAGATTAAGCATTTAAATAAACAAAATAATTAATTAAAGATTTTAAATATGGAGATAATAAAAGGTGAAAATATGGATGAATTAATTTTCCCTGAACCTTACAAACATGAACATGAAAAAATATGTGATGTTAATGAATTATATGACCAAAAGCAAACTTTTGGAGAGAAGGCATCCGATTGGGTTACTTCTAAGATTGGATCTTGGGGATTCATATTTGTACAATCTGTAATTTTACTAATATGGGTCTCTTTGAATATATCTGCATGGATTAATCAGTGGAACCCCTACCAATTCATATTCTTAAATCTAGTTGTTTCATTAATGGCATCTTATACCGCACCTGTGATAATGATGAGCCAAAATAGGCAGGACGCAAAAATTAGATTGGAAGCTCACACAGATTATTTGATAAATTTAAAAGCAGAAGAGGAGATTAGAGCAATATTGGACAACCTAAATACACAAAACGACGCTATTCAAGTAATTTACCAAAAATTATTCTCTCTTGAAGATTCATTTAAAAACAGAAAATAAATCTATTTTGGTGTGATGAGTTGAAATATAAAAAATTTAAATCGTTAGGCTTAATTTATATATTGACTTTCTTCCTATTTGGAGGATTAAGTAATCTAATACCTGAAAGCTTTATTGAGTGGGGCTATTTGGGCATATTTATTTCTGGCATATTGTATGTATTTTCTTTTACCGCTCCTATTGCGACTGCATTAATCTTAATCTTTTCTATTAATAAAAATATTATTCTGCTAGGTTTGATTGCAGGTATTGGTTCTTTAGTGGGAGATCTGATAATATTCCATTTTATCAGGATATCATTTGCTGATGAAATAGAAGAATTATCAAATCACAAATTATCGATTTTTACTTTAAAAAAGATTCCTCAAAGATACCAAAAATATTTAGCATATATTATAGGTGCATTTTTTATAGCAACACCACTTCCTGATGAAATTGGAGTTACAGTTCTTGCTTCGTCTAAGGAGGTAAAACTAAAACATTTTGGGATAATATCCTATGTACTCAATACAGGCGGTATTTTTTTGATAGTTATATTAAGAAATGTTTTATGAGTGATAATATTAAAAAGTGGCCGCAATTATACAAATACTAAACCTTAACTTTAAAAGGTCTTTATTTGTTTATAGTAAACATGCCAAAACATCTTGTTGTAATAGGTGCTGGAGCTGCTGGGCTACCTGTTGCATCTCAAGTTAGACGAAAAAATAAAGAAATAGAGATAACTGTCATTACTGATCGTGAGTATTTTGCTTACAGCCCCTGCGGCATACCATTTGTAATTTCTGGAATGATAGATTCATTTGAGACCCTTATTCTTAGAGACATGAAGTACTACGAAGAAATGAATATTAGAATCTTAAATAAAACTACAGTAGATAACATTGATTTGAACAATCGTGAGATTTTTTTTGGCAATGAGAAATTAAAATATGATATATTAGTTATAGCCAGTGGTGCAAAATCAATAATACCGCCTGTACAGGGAATAGACCTTAATGGGGTATATTTTTTAAATTCATTAGAGGACGCCTTTAAAATTTCAAATTCGTTGAAAAATACAAAATCTCCAACTATTATAGGTGCCGGTGCAATTGGCCTTGAAATGGCGCACGCCTTTCTTAAAAAAGGCCTTAAATCAAGAATTATTGAAATGAAAGACCGAGTCCTCCCGAACATGCTAGATAAAGACATGAGCAATATTGTGGAAGACTATTTATCCCCCTTGAATATGAAAATTCACACATCTACAATCGCTTCTTCTATTCTGGGCGAGAAAAAAGTAAGTCATGTAAAGGCCAATGGAAATGAGTTCGAAACAGATTTAGTCCTCGTATCCGTAGGAGTCAGGCCAAATGTTGGATTGGCAAAGAACGCAGGCATTGAAACAGGAAGCACAGGGGGAATCGTTACAGATGCTTCGCTAAGAGTAAAAAGAAAAGGTAAATTTGTTAAGAATGTATATGCTTGCGGTAATTGTGTTGAAGTTACAGATATTATTACCCATAAATCCACAATTAGTGCATTGGGATCAACAGCAATCCGTCAAGGTGTGGTAGTTGCAGATAATATCCTAGGGAAAAACTCTGTTTTTGGACCAATATCAAGTCCGAGTATAGCAGTTATTGGTGAATTAGAAGTTGGCACAGTAGGAGTTACAAAAGAAAAGGCACTTGAATACGGAATTGTCCCAATAGAGGGAAATGCTAAAGGATTAACAAGAGCTAAGTATTACCCAAGAGGAGAAGATATCTATGTTAAGATTCTATCTGACAGCGATTACAGGGTCATTGGTGCACAAGTTATTTCAAAAGAAGGAGTTAAAGGAAGAATTGATGCTATGTCCCTTTTAATAGGTAGAAAAACAACTGTACATCAAGTTGCAACTTCTGAAACTTCCTATGCTCCACCAATCTCAAGTGCTTTAGATCCACTGACAATGGCCGCAAGGAAAATAATCGGTTCTGATTGAATATATAATTGGATATATATCACTTTAAAATTTTATATATTTTAAAAATAATCAATTCTTAAGTAAATTATATATTTGATTTAAGGAATTCTTAAATATAGATTCAAGATTAAAAATATCATGGGAAAAAGATTTTTTATTATTCTTTTTTTATTGGTGGGCATTCTATTTTTTTCATTGATGTTTATGTCTGAAACACAAAAATTAAATCTACAATTGAAATTAAATTATCAACTAGAAGATAAAATAACAGAATCTTATACAATACTTCAAGAGACTAACTCGTCTTTAATTGAAAAAAGATTAGATCTCAACGAGAAAATTCAATATAAAAATAAACTAAGTGAAGAAGAGAAATCTCTTCTTGAGATACAAAATAAATTAAATCAAGAAGTTTTTTCCTACAATGTTTATGAATCAAAGGATCCCCGGGATTTTGTTGATGTCAATGATTCTTTAGTTTTAGAAACTTTGAATCAGATTATTACGCCCAATATGGGCAACGCGGAAAAAGCAAGGGCAATATTCAATTACACCAGAGACGGGATTACCAATGACGAAAAACTTATACGAAATGGAAGGATTGATTACTGGAACTATCCCAAAAACATTATTAATAGCAAAAAAGGCCAATACGAAGATAAAATAATTTTACTTATATCTATGCTTAGGGCTTCCGGATTTAAAGAAAATGAAGCCGAAGTAGTTGGAGCAAAAATTAGTTTACTCAATTCAACTTCTTCAGACATATGGGTAGAACTTAAATTGAATGGTAACACCTATTTACTTTTGCCTAGAGAAAATAATAATTTTGATTCGTTTACTAAAGATGACATCTATAAGATATATAGTGTCCAAGAATTATTCAGATTTAATGATAAAACTTTGAAGAGGTCATAAATTGGACGGCAAACAGTTTAAGATATTAATTATCATATTAATGGTAGTAGCTTCACTAGCTTTTGCAGGGTATTTGCTTAGATATTATCAATATTCGGATAGTTTAAATCAAGAGCAAAATTTAGAAAATACACTTTTTTATTATAATCAAGAAAAATCAAATCTCCAAGATAAAATAAATATTATGAAAACTAGAATTGAAGTTGAAAAGGAGGACATAATTGATCTCCAAACAAAAATATCACAAAGAGAGCAGAGTGTGAGTGACCTAAAAGAGCAGATCAATAATTATGAAAAATTAATAAAATATGACATGACTGTTTTCATAACACCTGATTCAGATAATATTAAATCTTTCGCAAATGATATTAATACAAATGACCCTGTCCAAATATACAAATTTGTACGTGATGAAATTAGATATGTAGAAGATTATTTGACTTATGATTATAGATTTGAATATTGGCAATTCCCAGAAGAGACTCTTAGAATAAGAACAGGAGATTGTGAGGATCAGGCTATTTTATTATGCACTTTATTTAGGGCAAAAGGATATGGGCCAGATGATGTAAAAGTCGTATTTGGACTAACATCTGAAAATACCGGCCATGCCTGGGTAGAACTTTTTCATGAAGGAAATTGGGTTGTTTTTGATCCAACAAGTAGTGCAAATGAGTATATTGAAAAGACACGTTACTATTCATTAATCAATGCTACTTACAAAGGTTCTTTTAACGATGTATATTACGAATTAATGGAGTAGACTAATCGATTACAATCAAAGCATCAACTGCAACTGCACCTTTTTCATACACAAATACTGGATTCAAATCAAGTTCTTTTACTTCAGGAAAATCAGATACAAACTTAGATACTTTAAGTATTATATCGACAAGTGCATCCACATCAGAAGGTTTTTCACCTCTGACTCCACAAAGCATTTGATGAGATCTAATTTCAGAAATCATTTCGTAGGCATCTTCTTCCTCTATTGGGACAATCCTAAAGGATACATCTTTTAATACCTCAACAAAGATGCCCCCCAGACCAAACATAAGGACATGGCCAAATTGATTATCCCTAGAAACTCCTATTATAACTTCCCTTTGTTTTAGCATCATGTGCTGGACTATTACTCCACGTATATCCGCACTGGGGTCAAACTTTTTTGAGTTTTCAAGTACTCTTCTATAGCCTTCTAGGATATCCTCTGCTTTTGATAGGTTAAGAATTACTGCCCCCGCATCAGTTTTATGTTGAATATCAGGGGATGCAATCTTTAATACTACAGGATACTCAACTTGCCTTGCAATTTTAAGTACTTCTTCTTCAGATGTTGCAATTCCTTCTTTTGGCACTTTAATACCATAAGCTTTCATAATTTCCTTAGCTTCATGTTCCATCAATGAAGTTCTACCTTCAGACCTTACAAACTCCAATATTCTCTTTACGCTCTCTATGTATATCACCTCGGACTATTGCATGATTAACTAAGGCATATGCTGCTCTTGCTGCTCGCTCGGGGGATGGGTAAACTGCTAATCCCCCTTCTTCCAATTTTTTAAGGTATGGGGTAATTATTTCCCCTCCTGCCCCCAAGATAATCATAGGTTTATCAGAACTCTTTTTAATTTTAAGAACGGTATCAACAGAGTCCAAAGACAGTGTGGGAACTTGAAGTAACAAAATAACTATAATCAAACCTACGTCTTTATCCTCTAGAAGCGCTTTTAGTCCAACTTCATATCTTTCTTTATCTGCATCACCTACTAAATCCATTGGATTAGAGACAACTACTCTTTCGGGGAACTGTTCTTTTAGTTTCTTTATAGTATCTTCACCTAGATTAGCAAGCCGGAGTCCATTCATCTCCAATGCGTCTGCGGTCATTACGCCTAAACCGCCAGCATTAGTTATTATTGCAACACCATCGCTCTTGGGAAAAATCTGCTTCTCTAAGGCTTTGGCCATATCAAAAAGTTCTTCAAAATTATTTGCCCTTATTATATGGGATTGTTTAAATGCTGAGTCATATATTATGTCCTCGCCTGCGAGACTTCCAGTGTGACTTGAAGCTGCTTTGGCTCCTGATTTAGTCTTACCTGATTTTAATGCTAGGATAGGGATCTTTTTTGATACCCTCTTTGCTGATTCCATGAATCTCTGGCCACGTCTTATCCCTTCTATGTATAAACAAATTACTTTTGAATTTTCGTCATCACATAAGTAGTCAAGAAGATCTGCTTCATTTACATCTATTTTATTGCCGTAACTTACAACATTAGATATACCAATTCTTTCCTTACTTGTCCAATCTAAGATAAGTCCTGCAAATGCTCCACTCTGTGAAAGAAATGAAATTTTGCCTTTAGTAGGGTAAGAAATTTTATCTTTAGACAAAAAGATTGTATTTACCCCAGAAAAATTATCGTAAATCCCTATACAGTTAGGGCCAATTATCCGAATTCCGTATTTCTTGGATATTTCTAATAATTTATCCTCTCTTTCTTTTTCTCCAATCTCTGAGAATCCTCCAGAGACTATAATTACTCCTTTTACGCCTTTTTTACCACATTCCTCTAGAACATCACTGACAAATGGTGCTGCTATAGCAATAACTGCCATTTCAATTTTGTTAGGCACATCAAGTATGCTTTTATAACTAGGTTTATCAAAAATAATCTTTTGTTTTATGTTGATTGGATACAATTCTCCAGGAAAATCTTCGGTAAGATTTTTCATTATTTCATAGCCCACGCTTCCAACTGTATCTGAAGCGCCAATGACCGCTATTGAAGAAGGGTTAAAAAAGAAACTTAAATCTGCCATACTCTCACATACCACTTTGAGGGTTATTAATTTAAATATATTGTGTAATAAACCTATAATGCCATCAATTCATCTTTTACTATAGACCTAGTTCTTCCAACTGTTTCTGGATCAATAGTATCACCAAAAATATCCACAAATATTCTATAATAAAAAAGCTCTTCTTTGGACCTTAAAATTAATTTATCGCCTATATTCTTTTCATTATTGAATTCATCATCTGAAATCTCTTTTTCGGAATAATTTGCCATTATATCTTTTGACCCGGCCCCATGAGAGAATTTCTCTTTTGGCCTCTGAATAATACTGTGAGGCAACATGTCCTTGAAGGCTTCTCTTAAGATGTATTTCTCAATTCTTTTTTGATTATGTAATTTCCAATTTACAGGCATCCTTAATGAAGTATCTATAAAATTCTTATCTAAAAATGGCACTCTTGCTTCTATTCCAAATGCCATAGCCATCCTGTCTGCACGTTGAAGATTAGTATTATGTAAATTAGATATTAAATTAAACAATTCATTATGAAAATCTGAAGGATTATATATTTGTGACAAATATTTATAGCCTCCGAATAATTCATCTGCTCCTTCACCCGTCAATATGACCTTTACATATTTTGATGCCAGTCTTGCAAGAAAATAATTTGGTACTGCACTCCTAATTAAAGCGGCATCGAAAGATTCTAAGTGTTTTATAACTGAAGGTAGTGCATCAAGGATATCTTCGGCATCGTATGCATAAGTATGGTGATTAGTATCCAAATGTTTTGAAACTAGTGATGATAGTTCTAAATCTTTGCATTCAGCTGTTCCAACTGCAAATGTATCCAAGGGGTATTTTTGTTCTCTTGCTAATGCTGTGATAATACTACTATCAAGCCCTCCGCTTAAGGCAACACCTAAAGGAATATCTTTATCGACAATTAGTCGCAAATTAACTGCTTTTTTTAGAGCTTCTTTTATTTCGATTAATCCCTCTTTTGACACTAGATTTGTTTCCAAATTTGGTTTTATTAAATTAGAAAAGTCATAATATCTCTTAAATCCAAATTCAGAATGCCAATAAGATCCACTTGGAAATTCAATTATTTTACCTTCAATATCTGAAAGCGCTTTGATTTCTGAAGCGAAATAAATGATGCCGTTATTTTCTAAATAATATAATGGTTTAATGCCAATCGGATCTCTGGCTAAGAACAAATTATTTTTGTTTATTATAGCAAATGAAAACATTCCATTAAATTTACTTATAATATCTGGGCCAAATTTTTGATACAATCTTAATATTGTCTCAGTATCAGAATTTGTAGAAAATTCTTCATTTAATAAAGAACGGAGATCCTGATGATTGTAAATTTCTCCATTAAATACTATTAAATGGCCATTATATTCCATTGGTTGTATTCCAGAATCAACATCTATTATGGCAAGTCTACAATGCCCATACACGCCCAGTTCAGATTTAATTATATTGCTATCATCTGGACCTCTGTGAATTATCTTAGATAATCCTTTTGATACATTAGTCATATCTTGGCTAGGAAAGCTGCCAATAAAACCACACACAATATTACCCCCTAAAAAGTAAAAAAATTAGAAATTGAAATTTTTACTTAATTTATCTTATACACTTAAAATTTTTTAGCCGCTTAAATAATTAACTCTTTAACAAAATATAATAGTAAAATAAAAAAATTAGAGTAGAATATCTAATGATTAGATTTAAGAATTTCTTCTATTTTTTCTTTTAATATTTTGTTTATTAGACTCCCGTCAACTTTTCCTCTGAATTCCTTCATGCATAGACCCATTAATGGAGAAATAGCACGATCCCCTTTTTCTACTATAAAATCTCTTTTCTCCGTTATTATCTTTTCAATTGCTGATTCAATATCAAAAGAACTGTTCTCTGAGGAAAACTCTGACAGAACTTTTTCAATATCTTCGCCCTTTGATACTCTCTTCAAGACTTCTTCTATACCTTCTTTTGCGATTATTCCTTTTGATACTTTTTCAAAAAGCAGGTACAGGGTTTCATCATCGGTTACATATCCTTCTTCCTTTTCTAAATTTTTAGAAAGATCTAAAGCCTTAATAAAAATAGTAGATTTTATATCAAGGGTAGTTGAAACTTTTTCGAAAAGTTCTGGATTTTCATAAACTATTCTTTCTGCTTCTTCTTTCTTAAGCCCGTATTTAGAGATGAATCCCTTTACTTTTTCATCGAAAGTTTCAGGTAGATTTTCTTTAATATTATCTATTAGTTTTATATCAATAGCAAATGGTAGAATGTCAGTTTCAGGATACATTCTTGCTCTACCCGGGAGTGGCCTGGAATATTTAGAATTCCCATCCTCTAAGGCGTCTCTAGTTTCATTTGGCACTCCGGAAAAAGCTTTTTTACATCTTTCAAATATCTCTTCTAAGGCCTTGTGACAAATGTTCTCTTTACCGGTAATAATAACAAAAGAATCCAGTTCGTTTATTTGCAATTTAGTTTTTATCTTGTAAACTTCATCAGTAGTAATACCATAATTTGGAAGCTCATCTATGTGAAATAATCCCGATAATCCATATGTTTTTGCATGGTCAGCTAGTTCAGTTCCAAACCTTCTTCCTTTTTGAATCTCTTTTCCAAGTATGCCTTTGAAATTTTTCAATTTAATTCCATAGACGGCACCGTTCTTTTTAATTGAACTTGCAATAATCTTGGATGAAGTATTAGAAAATATATCAGTCAATTCAATAATTTTTAATTCAAGATCTCTTTCAGAACCTTTGTTATTCAATTCCCTTTTTATTTCGACAAGATTGATTTGTCTTTCTATCTCTCTTTCGACCCATAGAGGTATCATCTCTAACTTCTGAACTCCTTTTAGTTCAACTCTTCCTCCTTCTCGAATAGAAACATTGAGGTCCTGCCTTATCGTACCTAATCCTCTTTTTACTTTTCCTGTAGCCCTCAAGATTTGCCCCAGAATATACGCAGCCTCTTTTGCTTGTTCTGGATTTGAGATATCTGGCCCCGTTGCAATTTCAACAAGAGGAATCCCCAATCTATCAAGTCTAAATGTCTTGGTAGTATCATCTTGGCTAATCAATCTCGCAGCGTCCTCTTCTATACATACTGTAAGAATAGAGACTGGACCATCTTTTGTCTTGATGTATCCATCTGTTGAGATAAGCATAGTCCTCTGAAAAGCTGAAGTGTTTGAACCATCAAGAACTGTTTTCCTCATTACTTGGATTTCCTCAATTATATTAGAATTAAGAAGTAAGGATACTTCAACCCCAATTACTTTAGCTTCATCAGAAACAAGATGAGGAGGTTCCTCATCAAGCTCAACAAGACAATTTGTATCATAATATTGATAAATATAGGTTTTACCCCTCATATATTCTTTTAATGCAGCAACATCTACTTCGCCTATTTCAGAGGGTGTCGGCCTAAGTTTTCTTTCAACTGTAAAGATGGGATCATCAGTTCTAAGAACTGTCGGGCAATGACAAAATAGTTTTCTTTTAGTATTTAGTTGCTGATGAATCTCTAATCCTACTTTAAGGCCAAGTTGTTTATAGTCCATTCTTATCACCTTTTATGCGGTAGTTTATTTCGCCAGCCATATTATCAAGCATATTTCTCTTGACCTCAAAATATTCGTTTGTATGGCCCAAAATCCATGAAAGTTTAAGATATGCCGTTTCGGGCAACATGTCCTCTGCATATATTACTCCCATTTCCTCCATTATCCTACCATTTGAGTAAACAAAAGGATCTACTCTACCAAAAAGACACTGTGTCGCAAAAACAATGATTATGCCTTCTTCTCTTGCTCTTTTAATTGAATCTACCCAAGAAAACTTATCATTTATTGTATCAGTTGGAACATGGCCAAGAGCGGATGCCTCAATCACTAACCCCTTGTATCCTTTGTCGATATAATAATCAAGAATCTCAGGATTAAAATTTGGATATGCCTTAATAATAGCAGTTCTTTCTTCCATCTCTATATCTGGATATACCTCATTTTCATCATTTCTTATCCTATAATCAGATAGTTTCTCGATTTTTCCATTCATGGAAACTTTGGCCAATGGAGAGGTATTGATGGGCCTAAAAGTATCCCTTCTAGTAGAATGCATCTTTCTAACTTTTGTCCCTCTGAGGACATTGCAATAAGTATCGTCCATTTCTCCATGCATGACAATTACTGCTTCTCCGATATCAGAATGCCCGGCAACATATGAGGCGCAAATGAGATTCATAGACCCATCAAAACTTCCCCGATCTGGGCTTCTTTGCGCACCGACAAGACAAACTGGTTTTGATAGATTTTGGAGCATGAAAGATAATGCAGAAGAAGTATAATGAAGTGTATCTGTACCGTGAGTGATAATAATTCCTTTAGATCCAGAATTTAATTCTTTTGCAGCTTCTTTGGCTAGAATTTTATAACATTCAAAGGTCATTGATTCTGAAGCTATCTGGAATGGAGAAGATATATTCCGAAATGTTGCTATATCAGATAGTTCAGGGGCCATGAAAAAGATTTCTTCTGGCTTCATAAGCCATCTTACTCCCCCAGTTTCATAGTCTACTCTAGATGCTATTGTGCCACCAGTTGAAATTAGAGATATTTCAGGAATATCTTTCCTTTTTTCAAATTTTACTTCGGAAAAAATTTTTGGTTTTTGTTTTTTCTCAACGTTAATAATTTTAACAGAGTCTTTTCTAAAACCTATATTATATCCATTAGATAATTTAATAATAATTGAATCTTTTTTTGGGGAGGGTATCACTATTCCTTCGTAACTAATTTCGCTCTTCCTTAATGTAATTACATCTCCAACTTCTGGTTCCATATCTAAGGATAGGAATAATACTATATAAGTGTTTTACATATTTATAATTCAGAAAAATTAAAGAAAATAATAAAAAATAAATAAATTAAGACTTAATAACTAAATCCTCTTGCCTTCATTGCATCAACTACTCTCTCGATTGCAACGACGTAAGAAGCTGTTCTCATGTCAATATTGTATTTTTCCTTAGCGCTGATTACATCCCAAAATGCCTTTGTCATTTTTTTGTCAAGTTTCTCATATACTTCGTCTGCAGACCAGTAATAATTCATTAAGTTCTGGACCCACTCGAAATAGGAAACTGTTACTCCGCCTGCATTACATAAGAAGTCAGGTATCTGGTATACTCCTTTTTTGATAAGAATTTCATCAGCTTCAGGAGTTACAGGCCCATTGGCTAGTTCAGCGACCATTTTTGCCTGAATTTTATCAGCATTTTTAGCAGTAATCTGATTTTCAAGTGCTGAAGGACAGAGAATATCACATTTTAGGTATAGTAGGTCTTCATTAGTTATGTTTTTTGCACCCGGGAAGTTAACAACGGAACCTGTTTTTTCTTTGTGTTCAAGAACTTTATATGGATCAAGTCCCGTCTCATTATAAATTCCCCCTTGGGAATCAGAAACAGCTATAATCTTGGAGCCTTGATCATATAAAAATAGAGCTATGTAAGATCCTGCGTTCCCATACCCTTGCACTACCGATGTTGTTTTCTTTATGTCCCATTTCAAGTATTTTATGTATTCTCTAATTGTATACCATGCACCTTTTGCTGTTGCATCTCCTCTACCTAAAGAGCCTCCGACAGATAGTGGTTTTCCAGTAATTACTCCGGGGGTGTAGTGTTGCCTTATCTTAGAAAATTCATCCATCATCCAAGCCATGATTTTTGGAGTGGTATAAACATCTGGGGCGGGAATGTCCAATTCTGGGCCTATAAATTTGTAAATTGCTGCAATGTATCCTCTAGAAAGTCTTTCAATTTCTCTATCGCTCATTTCTTTTGGATTGCAGATTATTCCTCCTTTTCCTCCGCCATATGGTATATCGACAACTGCACACTTCCACGTCATCCAAGCAGCAAGTGCCCTTACTTCAGCTGGGGATACGTTCCAATGGTATCTAATTCCCCCTTTTGTTGGTCCTCGGGCATCATTATATTGACATCTATAACCAGTAAAAACTTTAACATTGCCATTATCCATAGTAACTGGAATGGTTACCTCAAGGAACCTCTTTGGCTTTTTCAGCGCTTCATATATCCCTTCATCAAGTTTAAGAACTTTATTTACTTTATCAAGTTGTTTTAATACGTTTTCAAATGGATCTATGTTCTCCATAGAATACCTCCCCTTTGAACTGTTATTTTTTTAAGTATTTAAATCTTAGTTATTATATTTGGCAGAAAAAGACCCTATCTGACATTAAATTATCAAATTTAATGCCATTTAATCATTTTATTAAACCAATTTAAGAATAGATGGCATTTAATTGCAGTAAGAATTAATCAATAAAATAGTTAAGCCGCACAATATTCGATGTTTATAAGTCCTCTTCCATAAGAGTGACCATATACTTGTTAAATAAGAGATCTTTCCCCGGAAAACTTTCTCCGTGCCCAGGGAATACTTCTTTCACTTTAATTTCACATAATTTTTTTAAAGATTCCTTTAGATCTTCGAGACTTCCTGATGGTAGGTCATATCGCCCAACTGACCCTTTGAAAACTGTATCGCCAGAAAAAAGATAGTTCTTATCTTGTTCTAAGAGACACATTGAACCTGATGTATGTCCTGGGGTATGTACTACTTTAAGTAAATAATCCCCAATATCAATTTCATCATTTTCTTTTAGAGGATTCACATCCTTATAGCCCTCAAAAGTATTAGAAAATGCCCAGAAAAAAGTTTTTTCAGTTGCATTTTGAATATCTAGGTAATCCTTTTCATGCGCATAAATCGGTACTTCAAAAAATTTGTTACCGCCAATGTGATCATAGTGACAATGTGTATTGATAATAAAATCTATTTGTAGGTCATTTTCATCGACATAATCATATATTCTACAATTCTTATATGTTCCACTATCAATTAATACAGTTTTATCGCTCTCAAGTATGTAGCAATTAGAGTCGACTCCCAAAGACTCAATAAAATGAAACATTTGATCACGTGAATTCTATTAACCTAATGACTCTTGCAATTTTTTTAAATTTTTAATAAAATCTGAATTCTTATTTGCAATTAATATATAGCTTAAAATGTCTTCGAGCCGTTTAACAGGTACTATGTTTATCTTTTGCTTTTTTGATTTTTCTACGTATACGTCATCTTTGTTTGAGTATGGTATTATTACTTCTTTCATTCCACTCTCAACTGCGGCCTCGATTTTAGCACTGACCCCGCCTATTGGTAAAACATCCCCTCTAACTGAAAGAGATCCAGTCATGGCGATATCTTGCCTTATTGGAATTTCTTCAAGTGCAGAAATAACGGCTGTTGCAACGGATACGCTCGCACTGTCCCCTTCAACACCCTCGTATGCTTGAAGGAACTGAATAGTGATATCGAAGTTGGATAAATCCTTATTTGTGTATCTCTTCACTAAAGAGGACACTATCGATATTGACTCTTTTGCTATTTCTCCAAGTTTTCCTGTTGCAATTACATTACCATGTGATTTTGATGAAGAATTGGCAACGCCAACTTCTATGGGAGTAATAATTCCACTGCCCTCTCCTAATACAGCAAGTCCATTAACTTTTCCTATCTGAGCACCTGTAGATCCGAATATTTGATAAGCTTTTTTCCTATCAATGTAATCATCTGCAATCTGATGCTCAAGAGACCTTGAAAGTTTTCTAGCTTCAATAATATGTTCAACTGTAACTATATTATCTCCTTTAGTTAAGGCAACATCCCCAGCGGCCCTGATCATGCCCCCAAGTTCTCTCAGCCTAAGTGTTAGGTGGTTCTTTCTGTTGCTTCTCCTTCTTGCCTCTTGAACAATCTCAGCGACAGCGTCAAGTGAAAAGTGCGGTATTTTTGTATCTTTCTTTACCTCTTGTGCAACAAATCTAACGATCTTCTTTATATTTTCCTCTGTTGCTGGCATTGAATTTTCCATGTACACTTCATATCCATATCCTCTGACCCTTGAACGTAGTGCAGGGTGCATATCACGCAAAGTTTCAAGATTCCCCGCCGCCACTAGGACGAAATCACATGGAACTTTTTCTGTTCTGACCATGGCACCAGAACTCATTTCGCTCTGTCCTGTGATTGGGTATGCTTTTTCTTGCATACCTGTAAGAATAGCTTGTTGCATTTGAATCTTTAAAGTTGAGATTTCATCTATAAATAATAGGCCTTTGTGAGCCTTCTGAATCATACCTGCTTCAACTCTTTCATGAGCTGGCGTACCAAGACCTCCAGACTGAAATGGGTCATGCCTAACATCCCCAAGTAATGCCCCCGCGTGAGCTCCTGTTCCATCCAAAAATGGAGCATGGTCCCATTTAGAGTTATCAACTAGTATTTTTGGAATCATGACTTGATTTTTAATTCTAAATGTCTGCATTCCAAAGAATATAATAACTGCAAGAAACATCCCCCATAATAACTGCCCTTGTGTAAATGCAATAACAATTATCGCACCAATAACAAAGAAAAGTATCATTCTTTTGCTTTCTTCCTGTTTTTTTGCCATCGCTTTGTGTTCATCGATGATAAGTCTTGCTTTCCCCCTTGGAACTGTCCTAATCCTTGGAGTATTTGGATCATCGGGGTTTGGATAAGCAAGTATATCTTCAAGATCTTCTTTTGGGAGAAGTTCTGCCATTGCCAAACCCAACATTGATTTTCCTGTTCCAGGTTCACCTATTAATAATACGTTTCTTCTTTGTTTTGCTGCTGTCTTAACAATCTCAACAGCGTGGTCTTGACCGATTACCTGATCAATAAGACTTTCAGGCACTTCTATTTCTTCAGTTGTAGAAACATCATAAAAAGATTTAATCTGTTCTCTAACTTTTTTAACTTCTTCAGTAATGTCTACCAATTCTTCGTTTATTGGTTCTACCTCTTTTTCTTTTACTTCAGGAATAGAAGATTTTTTCTTTGCCATTTGTATTTCCCCTAAAAAGACTTATCCGTTTATAGATACATAGCCTTTAAAAATATATCGCACATATAGTATAGAGCATATTATCCGGTAATTATTCCATTTATATTATAATAAATCTTATAGAATAGGATTTAAAGAGAAAAATATATTAATGGTTAGACATACCTAAGTTTAGGTGTTTGCATGTATGTTACATCACTATCATCGAAAACAACTTTAGATAAATTAAAAGGGGATTTTAAACTTATTGACTGTCACTTTGAAAGATTTCCAGATGGAGAAGGTTATGTTAGATTTGATGAAAAAGTCAAAAATACTAAAGAGATTCTTATAGTTCAATCGTTATACTATCCCCAAGATGAGCATATAATGCAACTTTTTTTCATGATTGATGCCTTAAAAGACTTAAACATTAAGATTAATCTTTTAATTCCTTACATGGCCTATGCAAGACAAGACAAGAGATTCAAAGACTGGGAGTCTGTTTCTGGCATATCATTAGCAAAGATTATAGATCGATTTGAACTTGAGTCAAAGTATACAGTGGATATACACGATTTAAAAATAACAAAAGCTATGAAAGGAGAAAATCTATCAGCTATGCCCTCGATAGCAGATTATTTAATGAATTTAAATCTTAAAGATCCTGTTATTATCTCTCCAGATAAAGGCTCGGTGGAAAGAGCAAAGATAGTTGCGGATGAAATGGAGGCAGAATTTGATCATCTTGAAAAGACAAGGCTTTCGGGAGACACTATTGAGATAAGACCAAAAGAAATTAATACTAAAAATAGAGATGTTGCAATTGTCGATGATATAATATCAACTGGCGGAACTATGGCAAAGGCGTGTGAAGTTCTTAAGAGAGAAGGAACTTTAAAGGTATTATCTGGTGCAACTCACCTATTGATGATATCAAATGCAGAAGAAAGATTAAAAAAGGCAGGCATTGATCGTATCTTTGGTTCAGATTCTATTCCCTCTAAATTTTCTGACATATCAATTGCTAGTATTATAGAAGAAATGTTTTAGGCGATTTAATGATTGATCTTGGAGAAGTAAAAAAATTAAGGAAAAAATTTGGAGTGACTCAAAAGGAGCTAGCTTCAAAAGCCGGTGTTACCCAAGCATATATAGCTAAACTTGAAAACAAACAGATTGACCCCAAACTTTCTTCTTTTAACAAGATCTTAAATGCATTAGAAGAGCTAAGGGCAAGAATGAAAAAAATACAGGATGTTATGGTTTCTCCCGTAATCTTTGTTCACCCGAAGGATAAGGTTAGTGATGCAATAACAATAATGGCACGATATAACATATCACAGCTGCCTGTTTTGAGAAATGGAGCCCCTGTAGGAAGTCTTTCTGAAAAATCACTGATAAAAAAACTTGGAATTGGAAAAATTTGTGAGACCCCTGACCTTACAGTGTCTGAGATTATGGGAGAAAGTTTTCCAGTAGTTTCTAAGGAACAAAGTTTTGTTGAAGTTTACACGCTACTAAAAGAAAATCAAGCCGTTCTTATTGAAGAAATGGGAAGGGTAGTAGGAATAATTACTAGAGCAGATATTCTTGACAAGATTTAATCTTTTTAATAGTTAATTTTAAAAACAAATGTTCACTCCATAAGAAAAAGGAGGTTGTATATGCCAATAATTAATTTTAATATTACAAAAGCCGTAGTAGAAAAGAAAAAATTGGAGAAAGCTCCCGAAGGACCAGTAAGTTTCACGCAGACACCAAATATTGTCTCAATCAAAGAGATGCAGCTTTCCGGACCAAGCGGAAGATTAAACGTGTTAGATGTTGAGTTTGATTTCCTTTCAAAGTACGAACCTGAAGTAGGTAGTGCAAGTATTAAAGGAAACGTTTACTACCAAGAAGGAGAAGAGTTCAGAAAAAAAATAGTTGAACAGTGGGAAGGTAAAAAGACCCTTGACACAGCATTTTTTGATGAAGTCATAAATGGAATAAACTCAAAATGCTACGTATTTTCAATGATGTTAATAAAAGAGCTCGGCCTTCCAATTGCAACACCGTTCAGATACAGCGCTTCTCCAGATGCTGCTAAGGCTGAAAAACCAAAAAAGAAATAATATTTTTATAGTTTATCCTATATTTTTTCTTTTAAATTAAAATTTTATGTTCTCATTAATTCTAATTAAATAAGTGGATGGCTAGACCATCCATGAAAAACCTTTTATTAATTAATTAGAAGGAACAATTGGGTAAGTTAACCTATTGTAAATTGGTTGGCTACATAAAGGAGGAGATTATTTGGCATTAAGAGAAATGACACCATATAGAAGATTCATGTCCGCTATAGCTGGCGGCCGTGTTGATAGAACACCTGTAATGGTTCTTTCTAATTTTTGTAAAGAATTAATGGCTTCAACAAACGTTACTTGGCCAGCATGTCAGACCGATTCAAAGGTTATGGCGCAGTTCCAAGCAGGAAGATACGAAGTTTGGGGCCTAGATGTATTGATATCCCACAATGATTTAGTGTCCGAAGCAACTATGCTAGGGGCAGAAATTGATCTTGGAACAGACCTTAGACATCCATCAGTATTGAAGCATGCACTTGAGAATACTGATCCAACAAAATACAACATGCCAAAAGATGTTGTATCTAAGGGAAGAAATCCAATAGTCGAAGGTTCTACAAAGATTCTCGTTGAAAAGTATGAAAATCTTGTTCCTGTTCTCAGAACAGTTACTGGACCGATGACAATTGCAGGTCACCTTTGGGGAGTAGACAGAATCTTAATGTGGTCAAAACAAGAAGAAAAGAAGTTTGAAGCTTGTCTTGATATTTGTACTGATTTATGTATTGAAATTATTAGAAACTCCGCTGACTCAAGTGGTGCAGATGGATTTTACATGCCCGATCCAACAGCATCAGGAGATTTACTGGATCCAAAAGACTTCCAGTACTTCCTTGAACCAAGATATAGGAGAATGACAAAGGAAACAAAAGATGTTGTATCGATGTTACACATCTGCGGTGACACAAGAGGATACATGGACAGGATCCCACACTCTGGATTTGATGCATTCTCATTTGAAGCTCCCGGAACTTCAGTTAAGGAAGCAAAGATGGGACTTGGAGATAGAATCACACTTGTTGGCAGTCTTGAAACAATCCCAACCGTCATGATGGGTAAACCAGATTATGTATATCTTCAGTCATTAAGAGATATCACAGATGGTGTAGATATTCTATCACCAGCTTGTGGTACACCACCAATGACCCCAAATGCAAACATAAGAGCAATGGTAGAAGCTTGCGAACCAAAGAAAGTCAAGAGAAAAGTCGTTGCGATGAGCAAAGAAGATATCATAAAGAAATACACACCAGCAAATGCTGACCTTGCAGACATTACAAGAGCAGTTATGATAGGAGATGCCGTAACAACTGAGAATTTAGTAGTAGCAGCTCTTAAAAAAGGAGTAAAGCCAATTGATTTAGTAGAAGAAGCATTATTACCTGGTGCAATCGGAGTAGCAGAGATGTACGATGGTGGATATGCATTCGTACCTGAAATCTTACTTGCTGCAAATGCAATGAAGAAAGGTATCAGCCACTGCCAGAGCGCAATGGGAGACGTTAAGCCAAAGGGTAAGATTGTAATGCACGTTGCATTTGGTGACGTTCACGCCATTGGAAAAGACATTGTAAAGTCAATCTTGATTGCAAAAGGCTATGCAGTAACTGACCTTGGAGCAAGTGTTCCATGGGAAAAAGTAATTGAAGCAGTAAAGAAGGAAAAACCAGATGTTGTATCTGGAACTGCTTTAATGACAACAACAAGAACTGCATTCCCCAAAGTTGTTGAACTTATGAAGAAGGAAGGTATAGAAATACCATTCATAGTTGCAGGTGGGGCAGTTGACCCAGCATACGCAGAAACAATGGACTACGCTATATACTGTAAAGGGCCCGGAGATGCTGAGCCTGTCTTTGAAGGCACAAGAAAAGGCAAGAAGTGGCAACAGATTAGGGAAGAAGAGCACAAGAAATACAAGTAAATTATTTTATTTTTTTCTTATTCTTTTTTTAATTAATTTTTCAAATCTATTCTTATTCTTTTAGAGAGTATTCTCTCAAAAACTTTTTATATATAGACAAGTAAAATGTATTCTAAGGTTGATTAAAATGAAGAAAATTGCCATTATTGGAGGAACTGGCGGACAGGGCACGGGACTTGCTTTAAGATGGGCCAGAGCTGGACATGAAATCTTTATTGGATCTAGAGAAGAAAGCAAGGCTTGTGCATCTGCCGATAATCTAAAGGAGATATGCATCGATACTGCATGTTCTTTATTGGAAATAGAAAGGTCTGATGTCCAAGCCGTAAAGGAAAAAGTTCCTGAAGCAAAGATACTAGGATTCGATAATTTAGAAGCGGCAAAGAAAGCAGATATAATTGTGATAAGTGTTCCTTATTCACATCTCATCCCTACGGTAGCTTCTATTAAGGAGGCTTTAACTGAGGGAAAAACAGTTGTCTCTGTAGTTGTGCCTCTTTCAACTGCAGTTGGTGGAAAAGCTACGACAGTTATTTCTCCTTGGGAAGGAAGTGCAGCAGAAGTTATTCAGAATTTGGTGCCAGAGAACGTTCAAGTAATTAGTGCATTTCAGAATGTAAGTGCAGACAGACTTTCTGACCTTGAAAAAACAGTAGATTGTGATGTAATGGTATGCGGGGGTTCAAAGGATGCAAGAAAGGGGATAATGGAACTTGCAAAAGATATACCCGGAGTTAGGGCCATTGATGGTGGACCACTTCAGAATGCAAGATTGATTGAACCAATAACGGCATTACTCATAGGTATGAACATACGGTATAAGGTCAAGGAAGGCATGGGAATAAGATTTACTTATCTGCCCAAATAAATAAAAAATATTTATTTTTATTCTGAGTATAATCCTTCTTTTTTGTTATATACTTCGATTATGTTCCCATCTGGATCATAAAAATAAAAGAATCTCTTGCCATTAATTTTTGGGTGAGGATGAGTTAGAGTAACTGGCTCTGAAATTGTTTCTATAGAATTGTTTACAAATTTTTCATGCAATGCGTCAACATCTTCAACTTCAAATGCTATATGGTTGAACATTGAAGGACTTTCCATAAGCCCGCTTTTGAATTCTACTAATTCTATATTAACTTTTGATTTTGGATCTGATAATACTGCAAATACAACGTCAAATCCTTCTATACCAGTTACTTTTTCAAACTGTTCACCACTTATGGGATGTTCAAAGACTGTTTCTAAACCTAATGTTTCTTTGTAGAATCTTTTTGATATTTCAAGATTTGAAACAAGTAAAGCTATGTGATTTAAAATTGCCATGTATAATTTAAGAAAAGAATAGTTTTAAAGGTTTTGAAATAATTTAATAGAGGTATGTGCAAAATAGCCCTTAAAATGGTTAATTTTATCTAGTTAAAAGGTTGGTCTGGGTGTGTGCTCAAATCCAGACCATACTCACTACCGTTTTTGAAGAATATAAAGATTACGTTCCACA
>JBDKUY010000069.1:0-12377 GCA_039679445.1 Methanofastidiosum sp.
GTTTTGTAGGTAGTTTGTACTCAACTACCCGCATCACTATTGTTTTTGCCTTTTCATTGTCTAGCTTCATGTCAATATTAGAAAAATCATGATTTAAAGCTAGGCGAAATTTTTAGCAGATTACACATATGATTTATTTCTTCGCCTTTCCTTGATTTGTAACTGATTTTATGGCTTTTTCAATTTCTGCTGGGTCACCTAAATAATAATGTTTTATTGGTTTTAGGTCCTTATCGAGTTCATAGACTAAAGGTATACCTGTGGGTATGTTTAAACTAACTATTTCTTCTTCGGGGATGTTATCAAGGTATTTTACAAGTGCTCTAAGACTATTTCCATGGGCAGCAATTAATACTCTTTTACCACTTTTTATTGAAGGGGCTATTGTATCATGCCAGTAGGGCATAAATCTCTCAACAGTATCTTTAAGGCATTCAGTCAAAGGAATCTGATCTTCTTTCAGGTCTTTGTAGCGGGGGTCAAAACCAGGATATCTTTTGTCATTTATATCTAATTCTGGCGGTCTTATGTCGTAACTTCTTCTCCAGATTAAAACCTGTTTTTCACCATACTTCTCGGCCATCTCTGATTTGTTAAGTCCTTGCAATGCGCCATAGTGCCTCTCATTTAGCCTCCACGAGTTAATTACTGGGATCCACATAAGATCCATTTGATCCAATGCCAGCCACAATGTCCTTATAGATCTCTTAAGCACGGAAGTAAATGCTATGTCAAATACATATCCTGACTCAAGTAATACTCTTCCTGCTTTTTTAGCTTCATCTATCCCTTTTTCTGAAAGGTCAACATCAGTCCAGCCGGTAAACCTGTTTTCCTTGTTCCAAGTGCTCTCCCCATGTCTCAATAGAACAACTTTATATATCCGAATCACCCTAAATTATTCTTATTATTTTTTTACATTCCTTCTTTTTTAAGTTTATTTCCATCTGGCCTTAACAGCAGCATAAGAATCTTTATCAAAGATAATTTTCTCAATCTTAAAGTCATGTTTTTCTAATAATCCAAAAATACCGTTTTCTTTTAGAAAAGATTTGTAGTTGTCATAGTTTTCTTTTCCTGCAAGAAATTCTGCAGTTGAACTCATTATTCTTTGAAAGGAAGTTTTCTTTTTTACAGTATAGTCGTAGATGATAATCTTATTCGTGATTTTTTTTATTTCTCTCAATGCCTTGGATCTAGTTTCAGATTTCATTTCATGGAGACACAGAGAAAAAATTGCATAATCAAACTTGTCTTTTGTTAATTCCGAAACTTTTTCAGCATCACCGTGGAAAAACTGGACGTTGGAGATATTATTCTCTTCTTTTCTTGAATTGGCATAATCAATCATTTTTTTAGAAAGCTCAATACCTAAGACATAGCTACATTTTTCTGAGAGGTAAAAAGCCAATGATCCTGTTCCACATCCAATATCGATGACTCTGGAATCATTTTCAATTAGGCCCGAAATTATCTCCCTTGTATCCTCTATGACAGGGTCTATCAAATATTTGTATACTTTTCCATCATACCAGTGTTTTTTGTCATTGTTTTGTTTCATAATATCTGTTCGCTGGCGTATAATTAGAATAAATAATACTTAAATAGTTATACTAATTAGATTACGCATAAGAAGATGAGCATATGAAAGACGAATCAAACATAGAAGCTAGTGAAGATCCAAAAATTATCTTGCGTGAGAAAAATATCAGCCTAATACTTGATTCATACGACGATCTGTTTTCAGATTTTGATCCAAGGCCCTATTCTGCAAGGGGGCTTTCTGATGATTTCTTGATTGAATGCAGGAGGGCAGTAAGGGGCAAAAAGACTGAATCTCCAATACTCGAACTAAGGCTACTTGTACCAAAAAACAAAAGAAGAATAACAAAAGAGCCCATTATTAAGAAAAGATTAAAGGACTATTTCCAGAATCAGGCGAAAGAAAAACAAAAAGAGATGACACAGACAAGGCGTGAAGGAATAAAATGGCTTGTCATAGGATTTTCATTGGCCCTAATCTCCTCTTTTTTGATAACTCAAAAAGATTTTTTGTTTAGCTTACCTTTAATCATAACAGAGCCAGGGGGTTGGTTTAGCCTTTGGACTGGGCTAGATAAATTATTTATTGAACCAAAAGGGAAAAAACCCGAGCTAGAGTTTAACAATAATATGGCAAAAATGATTATAAAGTTCTATGACTATTAGATTAAAACAAATATTTTTTTTCTTCTAAAAATTTACGGCTCTTTAGAATGTCTTCAGTTTTTGTCATTTCAAGTATTATCCTGCCTGTATAGTTAATTTCTTTCAAAGCCCTGAATATTATCGGGAAGTTTATATTTCCATCCCCAAGCGGTAGATGATTATCAAACTCTCCAAAGTTATCATGTAGGTGTATATGGATTAGATAGTCCCTTAGATCGTAGATATATTCGCCTATGTCTACATTGTTAGTTTCAAGGTGGCCAACATCCATCGTGTGTTTTATCTCTGATAGTTGTTTATTTTCAAGAACTTCCAACACTTCCTTAGATATCTTCATTGTCGTGATAAATGTGTCAGGCATATTCTCTAAAGCAATAGTAACTCCATAATCCTTGTTGTAATCTGATATCTCCTTCAGGGAGTCAAAAAGTATTTGTTTGGTGTTCTCTCTTGACTTACTTGTAGCTGCCGAATGCCTTCCAGGATGAAATGTCAGTATCTTCCCACCTATTTCATTTACTGCAAATATGGAATATTTTACCTGTCTTATCGATTCTTTCCTTATATTCTTGTTTAAGCTTGATATATTGATATCTGAGAAGGGTGAATGCACACTATAGTCGAGATTATAAGAAGAGGTCAGATCTTTAATATCTGACAATGTTTCCTCATCAATTGCATGATTATTTTCTGCAACTATCTCTAAAAGTCCGAAATCATTGCTTTCTCCCCACGAAAGGGCATTTTCTAGAGATTTTTCATAAAATGCAAGTGAGGAAAAACCCAATCTTCTTTTCATCAAAGGTGAGTGTAACTAGCTCTTTTAATAGTTTTCTATTTATTAATTTTATTCAATTATTTTATTAATATTTATTATAGAAAGATTTAAATATTATTATACATATATATTTACAGAGGTAATAACATGAAGAGATATTTATTGATTATTTTCTTGACATTTTTAATTGCGCTCTCTCTAGGCTGTGCAAACGATAAAACTACAGATTCTGATGGGAGAATAGTTGTTTATGCAACGATATCTCCCCAAAAAGAGATGATTGAGGCAGTTGGAGGGGAAAAGGTCAACGTTAAAATTATTGTTCCACAAGGTGGCGACCCACATACTACAGACTTAAAGCCGAGCCAATTAGCTGACTTGTCTAAAGCAAAAATATATGTTATGGCCGGATCCGGGATTGAATTTGAGGTAAAATCGATGGACAAAATAAAAGACTTGAATAAGAATATGATTGTTGTCGATAGCTCAAAAGGAATTGACTTAATTGAAATGGCAGAACAAGATCATGAAGGTGGATATGACCCCCATATCTGGACATCTTTGAGAAATGGAAAAATAATGGTTCAAAACATCTACGAAGGCCTTATTGCAGTTGACCCACATAACAAAGAATACTATCTAGAGAACAGAGATGATTATCTAGAAAAACTGGATGAAGCTGACAACTACATAAAAAATGAATTAAAGGATATGAATAACAGGTCATTCATGATATTCCACCCCTCTTGGGGATATTTTGCAAAGGATTATAATCTAAATCAGATTGCAATTGAAATTGAAGGAAAAGAGCCAACTTTACAATCCCTAGCTCACACAATAGAAGAAGCAAAGGAAGAGAACATTAAAGTCATATTTGTTTCTCCTGGATTTAGTAGCAAAGCAGCAGAAATTATCACAAAAGAGATTGGTGGAAAGACTGAAGTTATTGATCCTTTGGCAGAAAATTATATAGAAAATCTTAAAATCACAGCAAACAAAATAAAGAATCAGTAATATTATGAAAAATGAAATAATCCGAATAGAGAATCTATCGTTTGATTACGGAAACCATAGAGTTTTAGAAGATATCAATCTTACAGTATATGATGATGATTTCCTCGGAATAATAGGGCCAAACGGCGGGGGAAAATCAACACTTTTGAAAATTATCCTTGGTCTTCTAAATCCTACCGAAGGCTCAATTTCTCTTTTTGATAAGAATCCAAAAGAAGGAAGAAAATATGTTGGATATGTTCCGCAGTATACCTTAGTTGATCGGAACTTTCCAATTAACGTTGAGCAAGTGATCCTTAGCGGCAGGATAGGGCACACTGATTTCTTGAGAAGATATTCTAGAGCAGATAGAAAAATAGCGGGCAAAGCCATGAACATAATGGGTATTGCAGATATTAGAAATATCCAAATTGGAAAATTGTCTGGGGGCCAGCTTCAAAGAGTCCTAATAGCAAGAGCTCTAGCAACAGAGCCCAAACTTCTTTTGCTTGATGAACCAACTTCCAATATTGATGTTCAGGCAGAAACTGATTTTTATGATTTCCTTCACGAGCTTTCTGAAAAAATGGCTATCATACTAGTTACCCATGATACCGGGGCCATATCGTCACATGTTAAAACAATTGGCTGTATCAATAAAACGCTTCATTATCACGGAGAGAAAAACATACCTCCAAAAGTATTTGAAAAGTTATATGGATGCCCAATAGAACTTATAGGGCATGGCATACCGCATAGGGTTTTGAAGGAGCATGAAGACTGATGGTATTTCAATACGTCTTTTTCCAAAATGCAGTTATGGCAGGCATCTTGGCCGCAATTGCGTGCGGTGTAATAGGCTCATATGTGGTAGTCAAAAGGTTAGTCTTCATATCCGGAGGCATATCTCACGCTGCATTTGGTGGGATAGGTCTAGGATTGTTTTTAGGATACAATCCTCTTTTAACTGCAATTATCTTCAGTGTTTTTTCAAGCTCCATACTTGGGATTATATCCAAAAAAGCATACCAACGTGAGGACACCTTAATCGGTGCAATGTGGGCAATTGGGATGGCATTTGGGATATTCATGATATACCAAACACCAGGATATGTGCCTGATCTTGCTAGCTATCTATTCGGAAATATACTAACTGTTTCAAGGATAGATATATTGATTATGATCGCCCTAAACATTATTATTGCCCTTATAGTTTTTATTAGATATAACGAGTTTCTTGCTTTCTCATTTGATGAAGAATTTTCTGAAGTAACAAATGTTCCCGTAATGAAGACCTATATTGTTTTGCTATCTCTTGTAGCCTTGACTGTTGTAATCCTAGTAAGTGTTGTCGGGATTATCTTGGCCATGGCACTTCTCACACTTCCCGCAGCAACGGCTAGTATCTTTACAAACAGTCTCAAAAAAATGATAATATTCTCCATTCTTATCGGAATATTCTATATGCTTATAGGAATCGCTATGTCTTTCTTCCTTAATCAACCATCTGGGGCCACAATTGTCCTTGTTTCAGGTATATCTTATCTAGGGATTTTAGGGATAAAGTCTTTAATAAGAAAATAATAGTTAATTTTAGAAGGGATTGAATGTCTGTTATTAGTATTTCAATTAACGATGAACTACTCGATAAACTCGATAAATTGCTCGCCGTCAAAGGATTTTCAACTAGGTCTGAAATCTTTAGGGAAGCATTGAGGAATTATGTCACAACTGAAGTCTGGGAAGAAGGAAAAGGGCCTTTGGTAGCCACTGGTATGGTTATATCGAGTAAGAAATCAGAAAGTCCATTGAACACTATCCACCACAAATACGAACATGTAGTTGAGACAACTTTACACATGCATCTGGATGAAAAATACTGTCTTGAGATTTTTATTCTAAAAGGTGAGACAAAAGAGATTAAAGAGTTTTTGACTGAACTAAAAGGTCTAAGCGGTGTCAAGGCAGTAAGGCATGCTTTACTCTCTACGGAGGTTTAAAGTAATGCAGGTGTGCGGTGTAGACGAAGCAGGAAGGGGCCCTGTCATAGGCCCCCTTGTGGTTGCTTCTTTCTCAATATCTGAAGATAAACTTAAACAAATTGAATCGCTCGGCGTAAAAGATTCAAAGAAACTTACTGCAAAAAGGAGAAAAGAGTTATTTTCAGAATTATTAAGTCTTCAAGGAAAATATTATTTTAGGATATTGAGCCCAACTTTTCTTAACAGGGAGATGAAGAACTACACTCTAAATGAGATTGAGCTTTTAGCCTTCAAGGAAGCTATTGTTGGACTTAAAATTCCAATAAATAGGGTGATATGTGATTCATGTGATGTTAATGCAAATCGATTTTCTGATAATCTAAAAGAAGCACTTGGTAATGAATTTTCTTCATGTGAGGTTATAGCTTCCCACAAGGCCGAAGATAAATATCCAATAGTTGCAGCCGCTTCGATACTTGCAAAAGTGAAGAGGGATGAGCTTATAAAAAAAATAGAAGAAGATGAGGGCGTTTCATTTGGAAGTGGCTATCCTAGTGACCCCAAGACTATAAAATTTCTTGAAGATTACTATAAATTAAATAATAGTTTTCCTGATTTTGTGAGGGCAGAATGGAAAACTTTAACTAATATCAAATGCTCAGTTAGTCAGAGAAAACTCTTTTAACTTTTTATTTATCTTTAACGCCAATTCCTAAGATGGTAACGACTACTATTGCCATGATGGCTGCAAGAATAAAGTTACCAAATATTAAGTAAAAGACGATACCAAGACCAATACCAATCAGCATATTTGTTCCTTCTGATCTGAACTTCTTCTGTTTATGTTGTTGTTTTATTTTTTCCTTTTTCATGTTTGTCTCCTCTCCACAGATTTTTTTAGACTACTTAATAAATTTTACCCTAAATAATCATTCAATGAAAATTTCATGGCCGCCAACATATGTATCTTTAGAGTATCAAATAGGGGACATCAACTTCATTAGTATTTATTACCATTGGAAGCTCAGTGCATCCCAATATAATGCCTTCTGCACCTTTATAATAAGATCGTCTACTATTCTTTTGATTTCTTTTTTAGAGGCTAAGTTTACATTTCCATATGCTAGCTCTTTATAGATTATATTATTAATCATCGCCCTATCATCTGGGTCCGGAACTAAAACATTTAAACCATGCCTTTCTGTTAGCCTATTCTTATAGAATTTAGCTTCCATCGTGAACTTCGTACCAAGAAGCCCTACAGAATTAATCTTATTTTTCTTTACCTCTTCATCTGTTGCATCTATTACATTTATTATGGGGATTTCGCTCACTTTTTCTAAGTCTTCTGCTATCAAATGCATAGTGTTTGAGCATATGACAATTCCTTTGGTGCCAGCCTTCTCAAGATTCCCGGATATTTCGATCATTTTATCTTTGATTAAATCCCAGTTATTTTGCATCTCAAGAGTTAGAATCTCTTCAAAGTCAACTGAATATATAATTAGTCTTGCAGAATGATTTCCGCCAAGCTTATCATTTATGAGATTGTTGATATTTTTATAATATTCAACTGTTGACTGCCAGCTCATCCCACTAATGAATCCTAATAGTTTCATGAAACTACTTTTCATGTCTATGGATAAAAAATTATCTAAGTTTTAGAATAAAAGGGCTAGAAATATAAGTCATAACGATGAAAAGAATCTCATGCGATTAAATGAAATGAATTCTATCTTATATGCAATCCTTTTAGCATTCATCTATTTTATATTTTTCATAGGTATTAACTTTATTTTATTTAAGAATAATGATTATATAAAGCCTTTAATAGGGGCCATTACTTTCTCTATTGCTTACTTGGTAATAAAGAGGTTAATGGAACTTAGAATAGAAAAGAAGATAAAAAAATAATTTATTCGGGAACCTTTGCGAACATTCCTACTTTTTCACTCTTCTTTGGAATTCTTCTGACGTCAACTATAATGAAGTCTTTGACAGCCCTTACAGCGCTAAATGGAACAAGAACTAGATTTTCCTTGTCCGTTATCATATTATCCAAAACGACATCAGTTGTAGGTTCTACGACAAGAGCTATGAGCTCTCCTGTATCCTCATTTATGACCATGTCAAAAAGGGTCCCTATTTCATGGCCCTGTTCGGTTACAATCATCTTGTCTCTTAATCTAGTTGCTGCAATCTTACCCATAAAATCCCCTTATAATATATTTTTATAGTATTGTTTGAATATAAGTTTTTCCTATTGTTTTTCAAGTAATTCTATAATTTTGTCAAGTTTTTCCTGTGTCATCAAGGTATAAGGGCTTCTTTTTGCCTCAACCATCTGTGTAGCCTGTGGAAACTTAACAAATTTATCAAGAATGTATCCCAATATGTAGGTCGCAATAAAAGACAGAGGGACAAGCACCAATAGAAGCTCGGTAGTTTTAAGATCAATGATAAGTTTTATCTTATCAGACGCCGCTATGATAAGCAGTGCAAAGTTTACGTAGACCAAAAACTGCCTACCAAGATCAAATCTATACTTTTGCTCTAAAAGAGACCTTCTTATGCCTTTTAGTTTTTCCTTTGACATAAAATACCTCATATGACTTTTTTATCTTTTAAGAAAGAAACAAAACAGTTCTTACTACAAAAATAAAGTCTAGTGAGGTGTTTTTTATCCTTCCACAACTCAAGGACTATCCGATTCTTGTCTTTTATATCGAATTCAGTCTGACAATACGAGCATTTTTTAATTTTCTTTTCCATTTACCTCACCAATCGGGAAACAGTATCAAATATAAAATTTTCTATCAATTAAAGAAAAAAATTAAATATTTAAATCCCTTAAAGCGAGTTCTATATCCTCTGCCTTTATGGTTTTTCTTTTAGCATGGGCTGAATAATCTTTCGCCTTTCTTGCTATTATTCTTGAATAGTCCTCAAGAGCAACGCCTAATACTTTACATGCATCTTCTGAAACTCTTTCTGCCCCTTCTTTTCTAAGTAGTCTTTCAAGGGGAGCTAGAGGAAGTTCTTCTGGCTCTCTCATAATAATACCTCCTTGGATTGCCGAAAAAGGCAAAAATTAAACTTAAAATTATTAATAAAAAGTCTTATTTAAACTTTTCTCTAAAAAAGAGGTTAAATAATTTCAAAAAGAAAATTTATTCAACTAAAACGGCGTTAATTACTCCATCCTGCCCAGGCCTTGAAGTAACTTTTGCTTTCCCAAGTTCTGTGTTTATTATTGCGCCCTTTGTAATAATGCTTCTTCTAACGAAGTGCCTGTTTGCTGGGTTGTCTGCCACACCTGTGATCTTTGCTTTCTTGTACCCTTCTTTTGTAAGTAGATTGGAATAGTCAGTCTTCATGAGCTTTATTTTTTCAGTCCCGCCCAAACATCTTACCTTTTTCTTGCTAACTTCCCCGATTGCAGTAAAAGTTGATTCTCTACCAAGTTCTCTCTTTAGTTTTTTTCTTGCCTGTGTGATTCTTCCACCAGTGAATTTCCTTTTTGATCTAGCCTGCCAAATTGACACATAATCACCTTTATATCTGGCCTAAAAGGTCTAACAATGTTTATAAAGTTTTCCTATAATATAATCCCATATGGGCGAGTTTACTTCTGATATAATCAAATCAGAGCATGGTGGCGGAGGGGAGATGATGGAAACAATGATTAAGTCCCTCTACGTCAATGGTTTCTCTCTGAACCAAATTGAAGGGGGGCTTGGCCTTCCAGATATGGATGATTCTGGCAGTATACCATTTGATGATGGGCATATCGTTTTTTCTACTGATTCCCATACAGTAACACCCCTTTTTTTCCCCGGAGGGGACATTGGAAGGCTTTCGATTTCTGGAACAATTAATGACATATCGGTCATGGGCGCAAAACCTCTTGCACTGTCTTCAGGTGTTATACTTCCCGAAGGATTTCCTACCGAACAATTTAGAAAAGTCATAAAATCTATGGACGAAACTTTGAAGGAAGCAGGAGTTCCATTGATTACCGGAGATACAAAAGTTGCTGGAAATGATCTTTTCATAAATACCTCGGGTGTTGGGTACACAAAGAACCTACTTTCTGACAAAGGCCTTGAAGAAGGAGATCTGATTATAGTTTCCGGAACTGTAGGAGACCATGGCGCTGCAATGCTTTCTGTTAGAGAAGATATTCCATTTTTATCCAATATAAAATCAGATGTTGCACCTCTAAACAGGATGATAGAGAAAATACTTCCCTACAAAATTCATTCGATGAAAGACCCCACAAGAGGCGGCATCGCCAATGCATTAAACGAATTTTCTAGAAAGTCAGGTGTAAGAATCGAGATCAAGGAAGAAAAGGTGCCTGTCCGAGAAGAGGTATCCTCGATTTGTGATATCCTAGGTCTAAACTTTATGGAAATTGCATGTGAAGGCAAAGTTTTGATTGCAGTTCATCAAGAAGACGCCGAAGATGTTCTTGGTATTTTAAGAAGGGATCGTCTCGGAAAAAATGCTGCCGTTATCGGTGAAGTAAAAAAAGGAGAAAAAGTGATTCTTGAAACATTAATAGGCGGGAGGAGAATTTTAGAGCCTCCCGTGGCAGATCCTGTTCCAAGAGTATGTTAAATAATGCCTTTTTCTTTCATTGATTTTATCTCGTCTTGATTATACCCAAGATTTCTCAAAATTTCTTCAGAATGCTCCCCAAGCACCGGAGGTGGCAATTTTATTGAACCTCTAGTTTCAGATAATTTAACAGGCAATCCTGGAATTTTTATATTTCCGTACAATGGATTGTTTACCTCTTCAATCATTTTTCTGTGAATTACTTGGGGATCATTCAATAATCTGTCAATAGTGTAAATAGGGCCAGAGGGTATGCCTGCCTTTTCAAGTAGAACTAGCCATTCATCTCCAGATTTTTTTACAAGTACCTCTTCTATTATTTTAACAAGCTCATTTCTGTTCTTTAGACGTTTCCCATTGTCTGAGAATCTTTCATCTTCCGCTATATCAAGTCCAAGTACTTCACAGAACTTTTTCCACATGTCTTCGTTTCCAACTGCAATGTTGATGAAAATATCTTTTGTCCTGAAGGACTGGTAGGGACAAATAAGTGAATGAGCGCTGCCTATTCTCGATGGAATTTTCCCTGCAAAAAGATAACCAGTTGCAAAATAAGTTTGCCACGATACTTGGCAGTCTAACATAGAAGTATCGATAAATTGGCCTTTGCCAGTTTTTGATCTTGCAATAATAGCGCTAAGAATACCATAGCATGCAAACATGCCTGCAGAGATGTCCGTTACTGCAATACCTATCTTAACTGGGCCCCCATTTGGTTCGCCAGTTTCACTCATAAGCCCGCCCATACCTTGCAGTATAAGGTCATAACCTGGTTTGAATTTGTATGGTCCATCTTGGCCAAATCCCGAGATAGAACAGTAAATTAATTTCTCATTAATCTTTTTCATCTCTTCATAACCAAGGCCAAGCTTTTCCATAGTTCCCGGTCTGAAATTCTCTAACAAAATATCAGAATCTTTGACCAATTTTTTAATGACTTCTTTGGCTTCAGGTTCTTTTATATTCAAGCTAATGCTTTTTTTGTTTCTATTAATGCTTGCAAAGTAAGTGCTTAAATTTTCAGATATATAAGGTGGCCCCCAACCTCTAGAATCGTCTCCTCTTTTTGGTCTTTCAACCTTAATCACTTCGGCACCCATATCTCCCAGAAGCATGCTGCAATATGGCCCAGACAAAGCTCCAGTAAAATCTATTACTTTAATCCCGTCAAGCGGCATCATTAAAGAACACCTTGACTTTATTTGAAATTCAAATTTAAATAACTTTTCCAATGAAAACAATATCTATGAATTATTCTTTAGTATTACAGCTTTTCCAAGAATATATTATTTTCATGATTGTTTTTCTATAAGCCTTTATTAAAAAATTGGCTGTGGGACATAATTAACCTGCATTTAGATTCAAAAGATTGTGCCAGAGCGCAATGCAGGAAGCGGCACAATATATTCTGCCTGTGCGCTTCTGTTCTATTGTCCACCCGAAACGCCTCTTGTCTGCGGAAAACGCTGCTTCAGAACTCTCTCTTCTGTAGTATTCTTGGAGATAGCTTTCCGTATCGTTCAGAAACTCCTTCAAAGTACTCTTCCATTTTTGCGATCCTTTAATTGTGGAGTTGGCCTTTGGTATTATGTAGACCTTGGCATCCTCAAATCTGTCAACATATACAGGATAACTGTAGCATTTGTCAAGACGAACGCTGTCTATTGTTATGTCAAGAGAGCCTAGCATTTCCATTGCTTTGTCAAACGCCTCTTTCTCACTTTTCAGGCTTGCTCCGTATGCAATGTACATGAAGGTGTTTATATCAAGAAGCGCAAACTTATAAACAAACT
>JBDKUY010000070.1:0-3836 GCA_039679445.1 Methanofastidiosum sp.
AGCATCAAGCGTAATTTTTACCGCCCATTGACCATAGCCTATTAATCATTAGGGTTCATCACATGGTTGTAAAGATCCCTAGCAACGTCAAGACTGTTATGTTCCTCGCAGATATACCAATCCCAATGTGTATCATATCTATTGGTAATCTTTCCACATTCAGCACAATGGCCCACTTCATCCTTGACTTCGATATCGTTTGAATCATTTGTCAGTTCAATGTTCATGCGCATACCTTACATCATTCAGTGGGAGAAGTCAAGTATTATCTTCGATTATTTGCGCAAGTAGTAGCTACAAAAGAAATAGCTAATTTTGGACTTAGAAAGAGGATTTTATATAAAGTTCAAGAATAAAGTAGTATGAAAAAACAACACAAATGCGGGATATATTGTATTAGGAACTTAGTCAATGGAAAAAGATATATAGGGAGCAGCATAAACATTTACAAAAGGTTCGACAGACATAGGAGTGATTTCAAATACTTTCGCCATGAAAATCCTTACTTACAAAAATCCTATAATAAATACGGAAAAGAAAACTTTATATACGAAATCATAAACGAATGTCAAGAAGACAACCTAATAGAGTTTGAAGATTACTATATGATGGCTTTTGACACTCTTAATAGAAGATACGGTTACAATATAAACTTGGCAAGTAAACCCATTCAAAATGAAGAAACCATAGATAAGATACGAAAATCTTTAACTGGTAGGATATTTAGTGAAGAGCATAAAAAGAGAATATCTGAGGCAAGAAAAGGTACAAAAATGAGTGAAGAAACAAAGCTCAAGCTAAGAAAAATTAACACGGGGAAGAAGATGAGCAAAGAATCCATACAAAAAACAACCCTAGCGAATATTGGTAGAAAACATAGTGAAGAGACTAAGCACAAACTATCTATCGCTCGTATGGGTAAAAAGTTAAGCAAAGAACACATACAGATACTAACAGAGATTCATAAAAATAGAACTGAAGAAGAAAAAATGGAAATCAGAAGAAAACAACACGAAGCGCATTTAGGCAAAAAAATGAGCGAAGAACACCACAAGGCCACTCTAAATGGAATCAAAAATAGAACACAAGAACAAGAAGTCGAAAGAAGAAGAAAAATAAGTCAAGCTCTTAGTGGAAGAAAATTAAGCGAAGATCACAAGCAAAAAATGATTAAGTCTCTTACCGGACGAAAACTAAGCAAAGATCATAAGCAAAAAATCGCAGAGGGTTTGAAAAAGGTTAGGTAAGATCATCTCGAATAGTGATTCTTAAGTTTTTTCGTTTCGGCAGAACTTACCCCGAACGCCGCCATCCATGCCATAAAACATAGAACAGGGTTTGTATCCCAGTACACACTCGTTGCAAGTATAGCCACAATATATCTTGGCCCTATAAACCATCCTATCCAAAAGAGAATGGGATGAGCGAATGGATAGAAGCAGATCCCCATGAATAGCATTGTCAGTCTTGGGAAGAGAAACATGAAAACAATAAACCAAATACTATGTACACTCCAGAAGTCCATATGTCACTCCTTTATTTAATTAGGTTCCAGTACAGTATCATTCCCGATTTTCTTTAGAGCAGACTTTGGCCATTTAGTATGAGAATCCCACGTTGTCTTGCTCTTCATAACAAAGCAATCGTAAATCTCTCCGTCCATATTAAGTTCAGGAGTCGCCCAAGTAGAAGCAAGGAAGGTATAGGAATCCATGACGGGTTTACCATTTTCCCATATCGTTCCACCCGTCCATTCCCAATCGCCAGACAAACCAGCAGATGCCACTTCAGGTTTTCGTTCGGCAATAAGTTTAGCGGCCTTATTCCAATCGAAGACCATTGGCTCTCTACCTTTATTAGCAGAACCGCGAGCAAAAGCAGACATAGTATCCATTGAAGTTCTCCTTATTACGCGCCTATTATACGTGATTCAGTGTGTAAGTCAAGCCTTATTCTTTTCTTTTTCTCGCATTTCTTCTAAGTAGGAGTAGGTATAGAAACCGGCCATGTCGATATTACCGGAGTGACTTACTGGACGGTTAGGCTTTGGATTATCAGGGCAGTTCCAGAGTTTGCAATGGATAAGTTCGGTCATCTTACTTCGTAGTTCTTGCCATTCCTTAACCGATTCACACTTCAGAAATAACTTGTCAATCTCTTTATGAAATGCGTATTCGGCTTCCCATGCAACATTATGTAAAACGTTGGCATGGTTATACATCTGTCGTATCTTGGCCAGTTGTTTCTTTGTTACTTTGGGTATCATTTGTTTTTGTATCGTTTATGATTAGCCTTGGACTGAGCAACAAAGGCATCATAGAGTTTCTTATTGATATATATGCTAGTTGCTCCTAAGTATTCGTTGCCTTCTCCATCATACGGCGGTTTCTTTCCTAGCGATTTCAGAGAGGAGAGATTATAGAAAGTAATAAGGCTATACTGATACTTCTTCTGAAAAGAAAACTTAACTTTTTCTACGGCGACAAGGCAAGGATCACCACGGCGACAATTTGGTGGGGTAAGATAGGTTAGCATATTTACTTCTTCGCTTTCAATGCTTCGCTAAAGACTTCGTTTTCTGTTACTTTCTTTCCCACTTCTTTTTCCAAGGCTTTCCACTGGCGCATGAGTTCCCGGTATCGCCTATTGGTTTCTTCTCTTGAAAGTTCACCATCACAGCATAGGTTTTCAGGGCTTAGTTGACAGGCGAGATTGAGGAACTTTTGTAATGTTTCTTTATTCATGCGCCTATCCTACACTAAAGGTTAGAAGAAGTCAAGATTAATGATTATAGAAGCAGTCTTTGACATATGTTTTCTTGGCTAGGGCTAGGAGGCTGTTGACTTTTGCGCATAGCTTTCCCACTCTAGATTTATCGGTACTAGTGAAGCGAACAGCCATACAAGCAGAGCACGTATAGGCTTCGGCATCTTCGTCCTTTTGAGAATAGTCTAGTACAGCGTTTTGAATAGTATTGATCCACCCCATTGAATAACCATAGAGGTAGACATAGACTTCGTAATTAGTTGTGATTGAAATGGCCTTATTCATGCGTCTATCCTATGCTAAAGGTTGGGAGAAGTCAAGCGTCTTTTTGAAACTTCTTAGCCAACTTAGAAGTGAAAGTTAGAACCTTAATGCGCTGTTTGTAATCGGGATACTGTTCGATGTAGGGCTGATTACTTGGAACTAATTGCTTACCAGTAATCGCTTGTCCTGAGTAAAGGCATATGAGCTTATAGAGGGTCGCTTGATCTTCTTCGGTCCATCCCTTAATCATTTTCTCCACTAGCAATTGTCCGAAAGCAGAGCGATGGATAAAGCAGAGATCGTCGGGTAAAAGGGTAACGTTATTTTCCTTTGCGTCGAACATTTCCCTTAAAACTAATCCCTCATCTGTTGCGCCTAGTATATCTCTTAGAACATAAAAGACTTGATCTGCTAGGGTAAATCTATCTCGAAGATCTTTTGGAAGAGAATGATCCATTTCAAATCTTTTGGTTGCTGCTGCCATAATGCTCTTGACATCTAGGAAGTTTTTGCCGCATTTCCTATTCAAGTAATGCCAAAACATTTCTGTATTATCCCAAACCTCTTTATGGACTAGGGCGACATTGGGACTTAGATCATGTCCTTCTATTCCGCCGCCACAATTATATTCTCCCTCTACTGGCCATGACTTAGGAACATAGCGGCTTCGGGTAGGATCATAGCGGTAAGGTTCCAATTCAAAGCCTATAACTGTTTGCCTTGAAGTTATTGGAAGACCCGTAACAGCACAGATAGCGGAATAATCGCCCATAATTTACCTTTCAATGCGACTATCTTACCACAAT
>JBDKUY010000071.1:0-64458 GCA_039679445.1 Methanofastidiosum sp.
TCGACAAATTTTGGGAAATTGCCCAAAATTTGAATAAAAATCGAGTATCAATTGGAAGATTGGGATAGGCCAGCCGGAAAACTTCACAAATCAAAAAGAATGGAAAAAAAGACAAGTTAATCATAAACCTCTTATATGATCTTCCATTTCTTCCATTCTTTCAATCCCCAATACCTCTACTATTTTCTGTTTAATTAAACGTTCTCCTATCTGGCCAACAAAAAAAGCTAGAATCAATATATTCACAACTATGAATAAAGAAGCGAATACCCTACCTAAAGTTGATGTTGGGTGTATATCTCCATATACCCCTGTTCCAAGAGTCACAATTGTAAAATAAATAGCATCTATCAAAGTTAGCTTTTCAATGTATGCAAAAGCATTAACTTCTAAGATAAAAAATCCAAAAATTATAATAAGGATTTTCCCTTCCCTACGTTTTAGATATTCCAAGAGACTTTTATTCTTAAAGTATCTAATCATTACTTTTTTGTTAACTTATTAGGATATAATATTATTGGTTTTTGTATGAGGCTGCGACTTCTTTGATTTTAAGTTCAGAACTCAAAATCCTCATCATGGCATATGCTCAGAAGGGGTCGCTCATCACCATTATAATTATTTCAATACATTTTTAAAGTTTTATTTTTATTTTTGATTATGGACGAACATGAAATAGAGGCTTTAGGTAAATCGAAAATAGTAATAAAAAATGGGAAAGTAATAAGTGTTGAAGACCCCATCATTGATTATTGCCCTCTTTTTGATAAACATAGGGGAATAAAAAAACTGACTAAAGACTCAATTAAAGAGAATATTGAATTTAGAATACAAGATTTTGGGATGTGTACAGAGGATAGAAAATTTCCCTCGCAAGATTTTCTTTCTATTGGTGCGAGTGAGATTATTTCCACATTATTAAAAAAAGGACTCTTGGATGCAACTGTAATTGTAAGTGACGGTTGCGGGACTGTCATTGTCACTAATCCAGAAAAAGTTGAAGGTTTGGCAGGAAGAATTTCTGGTGTAATTAGAACTTCACCGGTTAAAAATGTTATTTCATTTGTAGGAGTATCTAATGTACTAGACCCAGAGAATTGTGAGATAAATCAAGTTAAAGGATTAGAAATGGCCATATCAAAAGGTTACAAAAATATAGCCATTACAATATCAAATGCTAAAGATATACCGGAAATAAGAAAAATTGAAAAGATTAATTCTTGTAATATTTTAATATTTGGAGTCCATACAACTGGAATCTCAAGAGATGACGCAGCTATATTTATGGAGTATGGGGACATAATAACTGCATGTATGAGTGAAGAGCTAAAAGAGATAGGAGATAAAAAAAATATTTACAAAACTAAAACAAAAATACCAATATATGCACCTAGTGAAAAAGGTAAAAATGCTATAGAATTAAGATTAAAGGAAATAGAAAAGAAAAATTAGAAGTTATCTACCCAAGATAAGTTTTGTGTATTGCCCTAATAGCGTTGTGGCCATCTTCTTTAGAAACGACGAAAGAGATTGAAACTTCTGAAGACCCTTGTGAAATCATTAATATGTTAATCTTGTCTTTTGCGATAGCGGAAAATAATCCTGCTGCTGTACCCACCGCACCTTTCATTCCCTTTCCTACTACACTTATTATATTCACTCCCTTGATGTGAGAAATATCCCTGACCAAGTCTTTTGTTGGGAATGTTTTTCTCAGAGCATATTCAGATTTTTCTGTGTCTTTCTCGGATATTACAAAAGAAATATTTGCTTCCGAAGATCCTTGTGAAATCATGTAAACGTTAATATTGTAATCGCCTAAAGCTTTGAAAACTTTTGCAGCTACGCCCGGAACTCCAATCATTCCAGCCCCAGAAACGTAAACAATTGCAGCGTTTTCAATTATGCTTATGGCCTTTACAGCTTTGTGATTTGCTTTTGTATCCTTTAGGATTAGAGTGCCTGGAGAGTCTGACATGCTATTTTTTACCCTGACAGGGATATTTTTAGAAATTGCAGGTTCGATTGTTCTTGGATGAAGAACTTTGGCACCAAAATATGCCAGTTCCATTGCTTCAAGGTAGGACAGTTCTGGGATTGTATAAGCATTACTGCATATTTTTGGATTTGTAGTCATTATTCCATCTACATCAGTCATTATCCATATTTCATCTGCACTAATCCCCGCACCAATTATTGAAGCTGTGTAATCAGACCCCCCTCTGCCAAGTGTAGTGATATCTCCTTCTCTACTCTTAGCTATAAATCCAGTAACTACTGGAATCATGCCCCTTTTTATTAATGGCATCAAATTATCAGATGTTTTTTTATAACTTTCATCAAAGAATACTGCGGCCTCTCCAAAGTTATTATCTGTGACAATCAAAGAAAATGCGTCTACTTTATCAGATGGCACACCGTGTGCTTCTATTGTTTTTGACAATATCAAACTCGAAAGTCTTTCTCCAAAAGAGACTATTCTATCCTTTGAACGTAAAGAAAGCTCACCTAAGTAATGCACTCCTATCAAGCTTTTTTCAAGGTCAATTAAAAGAGCATCAATTTTTTCTTTGGTAATTTTTACTAATTCTTCATTTTTTATATTTTTACAAGCATCAAAATGCTTATATCTAAGTTCATTTAGAATGGGGGCAATATCTTCTCCCTTAAGAGATTTGTCAGCAGCCCCTAGAAGCATGTCTGTAACTCCAGACATTGCAGAAACGACAACTACAACTTCATTTCCTTTATTGTATGTATCTATAGCTATATTTGCAGTGTTAAGGAATCTTTCAGCGTTGCCGACAGATGTCCCACCATATTTCATTACAATTCTCATTAAAGACCCCCAAACATGTTATTTAGGCAAGAAATCTACTTAAAAGACTTTCTAAAAAAGAAATTTGCGTTCTCTTCCAGATACTTTTTTCAAATAATCAATAGATTCCTTATAAAAAGGAAATTTCTCTTCTTCTTTTTTAAATGGCCCTGTGTGTATTTTTCTCCTGCCTCTCTTATAAGTGAATCCAAATTTAATATGCAGCATTTCGTGGTACATTATGTATTCAACTACATACTTAGGAGTTTTTTTCTCATCCAAAAGACTTGAAACTACAATCTCATTTTTAGAGCGGTCATATCTCCCAAAAATCCTGTAGGCCCTTCTTTTGGACCACCTTAAGGCAGGTTTAGTTATTTCATTAGAAAAAAATTTAGTATTAATTGTGTAGAATATTTCATCAAGATCAAAGTAACTCCCATTTGGTTCATGTACCCCTTTCACACTATCAAAAGGTTCGTTGATTATTATGTTATGAATGTAATCATTATATGCCCTTTTATATCTAGGTGCTACCCGAATACCTTTAATTTTGGATAAAAGAACATATGCAAGAGCTTCTTTTACTTCTTGGGGTGCATCTTTTAATTTATCAGATACCCTAACGTATAGAGCACCTTTTTTTACCCTAGCAGTATTCTTTATACTTTTATATGGATAGTAGTCAGATACTACTTTATATCTAAATCCCAAGTTTAGAGATACATTGGAAATTATTTGATTTAATTTGGCGTCCATTGGACAGATTTCTGATGTTGACTTATAAAGATTTTTGGGAAAAGATTTATAATATGGCTACCTTGTTTGTTCGTGGTTAATTGTACTTCCCAATCATTCTTAACACAAATAAAGAAGTTTTAATAGTTGGTGCAGGCAATGTATCCCTTAGAAAAACAAAAAAACTTCTTGAATTTACGAATAATATTAAAGTTATTTCTTCAGAGTTTCATGAAGATTTTGATAATCTAAATATTAAAAAAATTAAAATGGAAATAAATGAAGAGAATTTTCCTACACTAATTAGCAAAGATACCAGCTTTGTTATACTATCATTAAATAATAAGGAACTAAACAGAAAACTATGCAACATTTGTAAAAAAAATAGAATAATGGTAAATGTAGTTGATGATAAAGAACTGTCGGATATAATCTTCCCAGCTGTTATAGAAAAGGAAAATCTACTAATTGCAATATCCACTAAAGGAGAATGCCCATACTATTCCAAAAAACTTAAAGAAGAAATAGCGGAATTTATCGATAGAAAAGATAAAGAAGCAAAAATATTGATTAATGCTAGAAAGAAAGGGGATGCCCTTGATGACACTTATAAAAAAATTAAAAGAGGATTGTGAATGTTCCTACTAAATTTTATGATTACCTACCAAAACGCCCCAGTATATGTGAGGGAAAAATTTTCCTTTTCTAAAAAACATAGAAATGAATTCATGAGACAAATATGTTGTGAAACTGGTGTAAAAGGATGTGTAATACTAAATACCTGCAACAGAACAGAGATATATTGTGTAGCAGACAGGGGCGAATCTATAGAGGGCATTATCCTTCTTTTGAAGAATATAAGCCCTGATGTTGAGAATTATTTAGAGGTATCTAGTGGAAATGAAGCGATAAGGCATTTGTTTAGAGTTGCTTCAGGTTTAGAATCACTAATTATTGGCGAAAATCAGATTTTATCCCAAGTTAAAAATAATTATTTTGAATGTAAAAGCGAATGCTCAACGGATTCATTATTGGACATTATTTTTAATCAAGCAATAAGGGTTGGAAAACTTGTAAGAACAAATACTGATATTTCTAAAGGTGGAGTTTCAGTTGGAAGCGCGGCAGTCAAACTTGCCGAAAATATATTTGGTTCTTTAGTTGATAAAAAAATATTGATTGTTGGTGCAGGAGAAATGAGTTGTCTTATTGCTAAGTCACTCTCTTCAAAAGGTGTTGATGGCGTATATGTTTCGAATAGAAACTATGAGGCGGCAAAAAATATAGCAGAAACCATAGGTGGTCAAGCGCTAAAATTTGATTATTTGATGGATCACATCAAAGTTTCAGATCTTGTTATAACTGCAACTTCTGCCCCCCACACAATAATCCACGCAAATGAAATAAAAGAAATAGTAAAGGAACGAAATAAAGACTTAGTAATCATAGACATTGCAATACCAAAAGATGTTGAGGACTCTGTTGGGAAAATTGAAAGTGTCCATCTTTACAATATTGACTCACTATCGGAAATAGCTAAAGAGAATATGGAAATAAGGAGGGAAGAAGCTGAAAAGGCATCATTGATAGTCGAACAAGAATTAAAAAAACTTGAAACTAATCTTAAAGGAATGTTTGTAGAGCCTTATATAGCAGATGTTTGGGTAAAAGCTGAAGATATAAGAAAAACAGAATTAGATAGAGCTTTAAGAATGCTTAATCTTGATAATGAAAAAGATATAATGATTTTAGAAGATTTGACAAAGGCCATAGTTTCTAAAGTTTTGCATAAACCAGTCAGAGATTTAAGAGAAAAAGTATACAATAACTTGGAGGCGGTAGAATCTTTCCAGAAGTTAGATTGAGAAGACTAAGAAAAAATGAAAGACTTAGAGCTTTGCTCAGGGAGCATGATGTAACCCCAAACGATCTAATTTATCCTATTTTTGTACATGAAAAAAGTAAGATAGAAGAGATACCATCTATGCCGGGCCAATTTAGATATCCCGTCTCTGAGTTAAAGAAAATTACAAAAAAAGCGGAAGACCTTGGAATACCAGGAATTTTACTTTTTGGTATGCCTGAAAAAAAAGATGAAGTTGGTAGTGAAGCGTATAGTGACAAGGGAATTGTTCAAAAGGCAATTAGGAATATAAAAGAGAATACTGATCTTCTCATAATTACAGATATTTGTCTTTGCCAATATACTTCGCATGGTCACTGTGGATTAGTCAGTGATGGAATAATAAAAAATGATGACACATTGAGATTATTAGCTAAAACGGCTTTGTCCCATGCAAAGGCAGGTGCAGATATAGTAGCCCCCTCTGACATGATGGACGGAAGAGTCTTTGCAATAAGAACTGAATTAGACAAAAACTCTTTCGAAGAAGTTTTGATTATGTCTTATGCCGCAAAATTTTTATCATCCTTTTACGGCCCTTTTAGAGAAGCGGCCCATTCTGCGCCAGTTTTTGGTGATAGGAGAACCTACCAAATGGAACCGGGAAATATCTTGGAAGCTCTAAGAGAAGTTGAACTCGACATTAAAGAAGGTGCCGATATTGTTATGGTGAAACCTGCCTTGCCTTACCTAGACGTCATATTTAGGGTAAAGGAAAAATTTGGACTTCCTACAGCAGCATATAATGTCAGTGGCGAATATTCTATGGTAAAGGCGGCGTCAAAGATGGGTTGGATCGATGAAAATAAAGTAATGGAAGAGGTACTCCTGTCCATAAAACGTGCCGGAGCTGACTTTATTATATCGTACTTTGCATTGGAGTACGCATCCCGATGAATAGCTTTGAGATATACAAAATATTAAAAGAGTATTTTGGAGAAGTAGGCAGTTGGTGGCCAAAAGATAGACCTTTTGAAGTTATAATTGGTGCCATACTTACCCAACAATCAACTTGGACCAATGTTGAAAAAGCCTTGAAGAATCTAAAAGAAGCAAATATTCTAACTCCAAAGGATATAGTGGAATTACCTCTTGACAGTTTAAAGCAAATAATTAAATCAAGCGGTTTCTTTAATCAGAAAGCAGAAAGATTGAGAAAGATATCCGAATATCTTTTGGTTACTTATAGTGGAGATCTTGAATTATTATTTAGCAAGGATAAAAAAATTCTACGAGAAGAGCTTTTAGAATTAAAGGGGGTTGGCGATGAAACTGCTGACAGTATTATTTTATATGCCGCAGAAAAAACTGAATTTGTCGTTGATGCATATACAAAGAGAATTTATTCAAGGTTAAAAATTGTTGAAGAAAGAATTAGTTATGGGGATTTAAAAAAATACATAATAAATGAAATACCTGAAGACCTACTAACATATCAAGAGTTTCATGGACTTATAGTCCTACTAGGGAAAAACCTATGCAAGAAAAATCCAAATTGTATAGAGTGCCCACTTAATTCAAAATGCAAGCATATAATTAATAAAAAGATATATTAATCATTCTTAAAGGTCTTTTTAAAAATACTCTTCGCACTTTCAGAATATCGTTTCGCCTCTTCAGTTCTTCCTAGTGATTCATACATCTCAGCAAGATTTAACATTGCCATTGCTACATCAGGATTATTAGTGCCAAATACTTTTTCTAAAATTATAAGCCCTTTCTTAAAATAGGATTCTGCTTCTTCGTATTGCTCTCTTGCCCTATATAATCCTGCTAGATTATTTAAAAAAGTCACAAGCGAAGGATGGAATTCGCCCAAAGTTATCTGAGATATTTGAAATGCCTCTTTAAAGTAGCGCTCTGCTTCGTCATATTGCCCTATGCCCTCTTTGACCAAAGCTATATTATTAAATGTCATTGCATGGTAGTGATGATTCTTACCATAACTCTTTTCATCAATTTTCAGAACTTCTCTGTAAAGTTTCTCAGCTTTCCCGTAATTTCCTTCAAGATAATAAATTCCAGCAATATTATTTATTGCTGTGGCAATGTCTGGGTGATCTGGACCACTAGCACTTCTCCATATTTCAAATGCCCTCTTATACAAATTTAATGCTTCAGTATATTGTCCCTTTATTTTATGTATTTCAGCCAAATTATTCAAAGCCGACCCAATATCTGGACTCTTAGAATCTTTATGGCGCTCAAAAATTTCTATTGCTTTCCTATATAGAGTCTCTGCTTCAGCAAATCTCTTCTCTAAACGATAAAGATCTGCCAGATTATTATAGCTTGTAGCGATTTCAAGGTGATTTTGACCCAAAGCTTTTTGTTTAATCTCTAAAGATCTTTTATATAGTGGTTCAGCCTCTTTGTATTTACCTCTTGATACATAAATACCCGCAAGATTATTCAAAGAGGTGGCAACATCTGGGTCATCGGGACCTAAATTATTTTCCCATATCTCTAACGCATTTACGGAAAGAGATTCCGCTTCTTCAAACTTTCCCTGGGCATCATATACCAACGAGAGATTGTTCATGGAAATAGCAACTTTGGTGCTATCTTTTCCATAGACTTTTTTTGCAATGTCAATAGATAGTTTTGCAAGCTCTGCCGCTTCATTGTACTTTCCTTCTCGATAAGTATTTATTGCCTTATAGGTAGTATTATCCCAAAGCACGTCAAAGGCTTTTTCCTGATTCTTAGAAACCACATTATTACCCCAACAGTCTATAAATAAGCTAAATAGACTTATATTTCTCTATTATCTCTTTTAACTCATTAAATCTTACAGGTTTTCTCAAAACTTCTTTTGCTCCGGCTTCTAAAGCTTTGGTACCTATAGTAGAGCCATAAGCTGTTATGGCGATTATCTTTGCCTTTGGATCAAATTGAATTATTTCCTTAGTCGCATCTATACCACTTTTTTTTGGAAGTTTTAAATCCATAAGAACTACGTCAGGTTTATGCTCTTTGTAAAGGGCAACGGCTGCTTCTCCATCTGAAGCCGTGAACAAATTATCCCCCTCCAAAAATTCCTGATAAAATTCTGATAAATCTTTATAATCCTCTACTATTAAGATTTTAGACATAAAATCACTCTATTATATAAATATCTAGTTTCCTTATGTATTTATCGTATAAAAACTTTATGATGAAAAACGATAGACTTTTAATTGATACTAATTTAACCCAATTGAAACTTATCTTTCAACAAAACCTTTAAAAATCACAGAAAGTAAGATAAGTAACACAAAATATAAATAAAGTAACACGAAATACATGAGGTGTGATAAATGAAAGGCGCAATATTAGTTGGACATGGTAGTAGGCTCAGTTACAACAAAGAGCTTCTAACAAAATTATCGGAAATTTTTAAAGATTATTTTGATGGGGGGATAATAGAGATTGGATTCATGGAAATGAATACCCCAAAGATAATGGATGCTGTAAAAAGTGCTGTTAAGAAGGGTGCAGATGAATTGTATATAATTCCAGTATTCTTGGCAAAAGGCGTTCATACAACGGAAGATATTCCAAATGAAGTCGGTGGCTTCCAAAATGGGAAGAGTACAATTGGTGTAGATGGAAAAAAAGTAAAACTAATTTACTGCGAACCTATTGGGCCCGACAGAAGAATTGCTGAGATTCTTTGGGATAGAGTAAAGGAAAAATATTAATGAAAAAGTTCATCGTACTTGATATAAATCATGGTGGAGATTACCTAGCATATATCCTAAAGGATCGGGGCTTTGAAGTAATTGTCTATGACATATACCAAACCAATGGTGAAAAAAGACAAGAGATCAATAAAAAAAATATTCAAGTAATTGATTCTATAGAAAAAGATTACAAAGATTACACCGTTGTACACCCTGTCCATTGCCCCGACAATTTTCTTTCTTCTTTTTCAAATAATAAGAAATTAAGTCACCATGAGCTAGTAAAATATCTATTTAATGATAAAAATAACGTAATTGAAATCACAGGGTCAAAGGGTAAAACAACAACAGCCCATATTTTGGCCTACCTTCTTTCATTTGAAGCGGAGGTTTTCCTTAACTCCTCGAGGGGATTTGAGACTTTTCTAAAAGGTAAAACCAAAGTAATAGATAAAAATAATTCGATATCTGCTGGATACACAGCTAAAATATTGTCAGAGCACAATAAAACACCTCAAGTACTTGAAGAAAGCCTAGGGATATGTGGAATCGGCAATATTTCAATTCTAACAAGTACAAATCCAGTCTATAGCATAAAAGGTGGAAATGGTAGTTCATTAGAAGCAAAAAAGCAACTCTTCAAATTATCAGAAGGCAAAATTATAATTGATGGAAAAGATAAGATTGCAAATGATTTGGCAGATGAATATGGAAAAGAAGTAATTCGAATATGGGAAGATGTAAGGATTGAACTACCTGATTATTTACAAATTGGCAAGGATGTTCATTCTAACATTTATTTCAAAGATTTAGAATTGCAATCTAAATTCAATGGAAAATATCTTCTAGCTGGGTATGTGAACCCTATATTATTTAGTGCTATGGCTTTAAAAATATTAAATAAAGACCTAGAAAAAATGTCAGAACATTTAACCATGTTTAACGGCGTGGTAAATAGATTATCTGTTATAAATGAAAATGGTTATACTAAAATTATTGATAAATCTGGAGGCTTTTCAGAAGACAGCTTAAGATATTTATTATCTCTTTTGAAAATGAACTATGATATGTTCTACAAAAACATTAATTTATTGATTGATTTAAATAACGTATCACATTGCCAAAAAATAGACATTTACGCTTTAGATAGTGTGATTGGAGAATTTGGCAATCTAGTAGACAATGCATTTTTATTAGGCAATCATGATTTTGAAAGATTTAAATACCTAAAAAATAGCACTGAACTTAATATAAAAACGGGGGATCTTTTAATAGAATGTGGTAAGTGATAACATGAATATTTTAACTCCAAGACCCAATCCAATAGTTGCTGCCTTGTACACATTGAGAGATCTTGATGTGGATGTTGCAGTGTTACACGGGCCTTCTGGATGTGGGTTCCGAGCAGCTAGATTACTAGAAGAAGATGGAATGAAAGTAGTTACTACTTCAATGTCAGAAGAAGATTTAATTTTCGGCGCTAGTGATAAACTAATTGAAGTATTAAATGAAGTTGATGTGCTTTTTTCACCTAAGACCATAGGTGTTGTTGGGTCATGTGTTAGCATGATAATTGGTGAAAATGTGAAAAAGGCTATAATCGATTCTGGTTTAAAAGATAAAGCCTTCTTTGTAGAAATCCATGGCTGCATGGGGGCAAATACAAGAGGGGCTATCGAAACCTTGAAGGCTGCAATGGAGTTTGGCCTTATAGATGAAAATGAGTTTAAAAGACAGGAAAAGATGCTTCTTTTGGCAACTGAAGTTGAGTCAAATAATGGTATGGCAAAATCAAAATACACTAGACCTTCGAGAGGAACTGAACTTAAGACAGTTGCTGAGCATATAGTTAATCTACTAAAGGATAACAAAAAAATAGCTGTAATTCTAAATGCAAAGAAGGAAACTGCATATCTTTTTGCTGATATACCTCTAGCAATTAATTTAGCTTCAAAGAAACTTGGAGGGTCTGTGATAAATGTTGGTAATCTTTCTACAGATGTGGGCCTCTTAAGAATCAAGAGATACGCAGAAGATATAAAAAATAATTTTGAGTCTAATGGAATTACAATTGATTATATTTCTGGTGGAATGGACGAGTATCCAATAGCAGGCAAAAACGCAATCGAGTACCTCAAAGACAAAAAATTTGATCTTCTCGTTGCAGTTGGTATACCCCAAGCTTTACCCACCATAGATAAAGAATCCATAGCAGTTACAAATGGCCCGAGAGAAGTACATCCCCTTGAAGATAGGGGCTACAAGTACGTAACAGTTGAAATAGCTTCACACTCAACTGTGATGGGTACGAGAGAAATTGTTCTTAGTGAACTTGGTGAAGCAATAAGAGATGCTGCAGGGATCCAATGAAACAAATTGCAATATATGGAAAAGGGGGAATAGGAAAATCCTCAATATCGTCAAACCTTTCAGTGAATTTAGCTTCTGAAGGATTTGGAGTCTTACTTATTGGTTGTGATCCAAAGAGTGATAGCACCATTAATCTCTTTGGCGGTAGAAGGATAGATACAGTCTTGGATTTGTACAAGAAAGGCATTACCGATCCAGATAAATTAATTTTTGAAGGATATAATGGTGTAAAAGGTGTCGAGGTAGGTGGTCCTGCTGCAGGAGTAGGGTGTGCAGGTAGAGGAATTCTTGTTGCATTGAAAACGCTGAACAAAGATTATTACCTCGAAAAAGGTTTTGACATAATAATATATGATGTTCCAGGGGATGTTGTATGTGGTGGATTTGCTGGTCCTGCCAGAGAAGGATATGCGGATGAAATTTACATAGTTACTAGTGGGGAATATCTTTCAGTCTATGCTGCAAATAATATTGCAAAAGGTCTATTTAACCTCAAAGTAAAGATGGGTGGGATAATAGGAAATATGAGGGGAATACCAAACGAAGAAAAAAAAATAAAATCATATGCTGAAGAAATAGACTCACAGTTAATTAATGCAGTTGAAAGAAATCCCAAAATATATGAAAGTGAAATTGAGGGTAAAACTGTACTTGAGAAATATCCTGATGATCCTCTAAATTTAAAATTCAAAGATATTGGAAATAAAATAATTAAAAATAAAGAAGCCAAAGTTCCAAATCCCACAACAGATGAGGAGATAAGATCAATAATTGGAGGGCTCTATTGAAGATACCTAGAGTTGTAATTTCCGGAACTGCTTCTGGTGTTGGCAAGACTTCAATTTCTTGCGGGATAATGAAAGCACTATCCGAGGAAAAAAAAGTTGCCCCTTTTAAAGTAGGGCCAGATTTTATTGACCCAATATACCATAGATTTGCCACTGGGAACTTCTCTAGAAATCTTGATACTTTTTTTATGGAAAAAGATGCACTAATTGAGAATTTTACAAGAGGGGCAGATAAGAAAGATATAGCAATTATAGAAGGTGTAAGAGGCTTATATGAAGGTATTGATCCTGTTGAAGAAGTAGGTTCAACTTCACATGTTTCAAAGATTTTAGATTCCCCAGTAATTCTAGTGATGAATACCCGTTCATTGACAAAAAGTGCAGCTGCGTATATTAAAGGATTTCAAGCCCTAGATTCAAATGTCAAAATAAGGGGAGTTATCTTAAATCAGGTTAGAGATGATGCTCACTATCAAAAATTAAAAAAGGCGATAGAAGCTTTTACAGACGTTGAGATTGTAGGCAGTATTGAGAGAGGTGCAATATCATTGAGCTCCAGGCACCTCGGACTTGTACCTTTAATTGAAAGAGACAATAGAGAAGAAGTTATGGAAGATCTAGGAAAAGAGATTGAAAATTCCCTTGACATTGATAAAATAAAAGATATAGCCGATGAAGCAGAAGACTTAGAGAAAAAAGAAGGATTTTTATTTAAGGTTAATCCAGAATTAAAGAATAAAAAAACGACTGTCGGCATACCATTCGACAAGGCTTTCAGCTTTTACTACAGAGAAAACATAGAGGCCCTAGAAGAAAATGGCGCTAAAATAAGATATTTCAGGCCTACTGAAGCAGAGGATTTACCTGAAGCGGACTGTTATTACATTGGCGGAGGTTATCCTGAGATATATCCTGATAGTATATCAAAAAATCAAGATTTTTTAAAGGACTTGAAATCGGCTTTTGAAGAATCTAAACCGATATATGGCGAATGTGGAGGACTAATGATACTTTCCAAATACATAGAAGTGGAAAATAAAAGATATCCTATGGCAGGAATATTTGATCAAGGAACATTGATGAAAAAAAGTAAACAAGGTTTAAGTTATGTTATTGCAAAGCCCACTGAAAAGCATTTCTTCTTAAAGGATATCGTAAAGGGTCACGAATTCCATTATTCCAAAATGGAGCCGTTGCCTCACAAACAGAATTTTGCCTACAAGATTATAAGAGGTAAAGGGATTAATAATAGTATGGACGGATTAATAAAAAATAAATGTATTGGTTCCTATTTGCATGTTCATGTTGGCGGTGCCCCTTCGTGGGCCGCATCATTCTTAGAAAGCGTTTATCAATAAATCACATTTCAAATCCAGGTGGCATCATAGGCATTTTTCCCTTCATGCCTCTGAGTTGTCTTTTGTTCATGCCTTTCAAGAACTTCTTAATCATTGCATACTGATTTAATAGCTCTTTTACCTCGCCCTGATTTGTACCAGACCCTCTAGAAATTCTTCTTATGCGCTCATGATTAATAATCTTAGGATTTTTCTTTTCCTGCATAGTCATTGAATCCATTATTATTCTGAACTTTGTAAGTTTCTCTTCTCCAACTTCGACCATGTCTGTTGGAAGATTTGCCCCCATCCCAGGTATCATAGAAAGTACCTGCTTCAATGGACCCATTTTGCTTACCATCTCAAGCTGACTATACATGTCAAAGAGATCGAACTTTCCCGCAAGTATCTTATCCTTGTCAAGCTTTGAGTAATCTTCTGCTTCAGAAGCTTCTTTAACTTTCTCTAAAAGAGTTTCAAGATCTCCAAGACCCAATAAACGTGAAACGAACCTCTTTGGATCAAACGGTTCGATAGAATCAATTCTTTCCCCAGTTCCTATAAATTTAATAGGCGCACCTGTGGCAGCGGCTGCAGACAGTGCCCCTCCCCCTTTTGCCGAACCATCTAGCTTTGTTACTATTATAGAACCTACTGTTGTTGCATTTGCAAATCCTTCAGCTTGGACAAAAGCTTGTTGGCCAATTGTACCATCAATAACAAGTGTTACTTCATCGGGATTTATTGTATTAGAGATCTCCGTCATCTCATCTATTAGCCCTTTTTCTTCTCTGTGCCTTCCCGCCGTATCGACAATAATTATATCCGAAGTCTTTTCCTTAAAGAATTTTACCCCTTCTCTTGCTAGTTTGATACTGTCCTTTTCCTTTGGGTCACCAAATACAGGTATGTTATTCTCGGCGCAGAACTGTTTTAACTGCTCAAATGCTCCAGGTCTCCAAGTGTCGGCCCCGACAACGCCCACTCTAAATCCTCGTTTTTGGTAGAATCTAGCAAGTTTTCCGGTAGTTGTAGTCTTTCCGCTCCCCTGAATACCTATCATCAGAACTACTTTGCCTTTTTTATCAGGGAGATGCTCCTTTTTGGTATCAGAGCCCATAAATCTTGATAGCTCTTCATAAACTATCTTTATTATGTGCTCCTTTCTTGACACACCCTTTGGTAATTTTTCTTCCATTGCCCTAGATTCAATGTTCTTTGATAATTCAAAGACCAGCTTAACATTAACATCGGAAAGTAAAAGTGCCTTTTGAATGTCCTTCACAAGCTCTTTTATAAGGGATTCGTCAACTACCCCTGCTTTTGTCAATTTTCTCAATGCACCGCTTAATGCGCCCGAAAGGGAGTCTAAGACCATACAAACACCTAACTTTAGACATTATTTAACTTATAAAAAACTAATGGTCAATTTTCTTTTTTAAAGTAATGACAAACGTCCTGCCAATAGGTTCTCTCTCAATTAGTTCCTTCTTTTCAAGATTTGTGAGAATCTTAGTTATCTTAGCCTTTGAAAATCCCGTTACACTCGATAATTTCTTCTGTTTTAACTTTCCGCCTTCGTTTTTTATTATTTCACATATAGCCATTTCGTCCTCTGAAAGGAGGGAAGGCGGAATCTTGACTTCCACATCTCTGTTTTTTGAAGATCTATAAAATATAAGTATCCCCACAGAAATTAATAGTATTAGAACAACTGCTAATGGGACAAAAATATTTGTACCAAAACCATTATTTGACACAAGTGAATTGTACTTAATTTTAAACATCATCGGGGTTGAAGGGGATTTCATCTCCCAGAGAACAATAATCCTTTTTCCATCGCTTTGCAGATATGTGGGTTCTGGGATAATTGCAGATATATCTTCATTATTAATGCCGTAAGCAGGAGGAAGTTTTATCCTAAAAATAAGATTTTTGACATTTGGGTAAACTAGTTCCTTCATATATACAAAATCTTTTTTCTTTATTTCTACAGCATCTGAAATAGTATAGCTAATCTTTATGGTGTTTAGTTCATTTGATGCCAATCTTATTGCCTGATTTATAGGTGGATTAAGTTTTTCATTATTGTATATAACTTCCAGATTTTTGTAGCCATTTGGCAGGTATAGATTAAAATCAATTTCATCGTTTGGGTATAGAATAATATCAATCGATTCTTTCAATGAATGATCTTCCATTATTTCAACGTCTATTTTGAGGTAAGTAATCTCAAGTTGATTATCGGTAAGTATAGGCGAAAAAGATGAAGGCAATATCAAAAAAAGGAATATTAGAGCTATCAACAAATATCTAAAGGTTTTTTTCAATTCTTTTGCCATAATACTACCTAATACTAAAAAGATACCTTGAATCCTTATATAATTTTTAGGATTAATCAAAATATAAGATTTTTTGGGCCGGAATTATATATAAGGTTTTAGATAAATAATGTTTATTATAATGAAATAGTATGCTTTAAGTCAAGTCCCTAAAAAAGAAAAATAATAAATTTTACCTTATCATAATTAAAATATTGGAAATTAATGAAGAGTAACAGTTTTAGAACCGGCCACAATAAAATTATTTAAATATGTCAACGATTTCCATGGGAACTTCATTTAACAAAAATTATCATTTAAGTTAGACCGGTTCTTTATTAGTGATTTATTCACCTTACAGAGCGATCATTGTTGAAGTCATTTGAACCCCATCAATGTTCCTAATTTTTTCGGTAAGGAACGGGTCAAGATCTTTCAACTGCTCCACATTTACTTTGACAACGATGTCATATTCTCCGTATACTATATACGCTTCTTCAACTTCCTTCATACTTTTTAGACTATCAAGAATCTTCTTTTCTTTTCCAGCATCGCCCACGATGAGGGCAAAAGCGACAACCATTATATCACCTATTATATTATTGATTTTAGATATTTAAAACTTTTTATGAATTGTCTAGAAGTAGTATATGATATCTTGAATTAATTTAATGAAATTTACAGGTGCTGAATCCAATTCTGCAAATACCCCGCTAGCCATGACTATTATCAAAAGAAATATTGCAGATATTTCTATGGCTTTATTAGCGAAAGCATTATCATACCTTAATCTTCCTCCAATCAAAGGAAAATGAACATGTTTTCTTTTGCTGAAAGGATAGTAAAGAGGCGCCCCCCAAGCGATAATACTATCTGCGAGAGTATGTGAAAAAACTGCAAATGATGCAACTACTGTGCAATCCCATGTAAAAAAATTGGAAAAAATACCTTCAGATTCGGTTAATGAAAGAAATATTATAACAAGAATACTATAATCGATGCCAATAAAGAGTGTGTAACCCCATTCTATGTTTTTTGATAAATATGTCAAGATCTGGTAGGACTGCAAATATACCTCCAATCAACATAAGATCTCCAATTAGTAATTCTGTCTTTACCCCAATTCCAATTAAAAAAAGGATAAGGATCCCGGACGATAGCATGCCCAATGCTATATGGATTCTCATTTTCATAAAATCTATTTACTTCAGTTTTTTATATAATTTGTGCCAAATAGTTTTAAACTAATTATTTAGATATCGTTCATGAAAATAATGACTGCTATACTGCTTCTATGTATTATAGCCGTTTCTCCTATTTCTAGTGAACTTACCTCACTTATACTCCCATTAAACGATAGCGATATCCCCAAGGAGATAAAGCCCCTGCTAAAAGAAGGCTACAGAATCAATTTTCAGGGTTATGAAGAAAATCTTATTGAGTTTATATGCTATGATGAGGATTCAGCTTCATTGTTTCTAAATGAATTCTTAAACTCAAGGGGGGATATAAAATCCAAGAATATACTAACTTTTCTTACAAAGGCATCGATGGCTATTCGTTCACTTCTACTTGGGGAAAAGGATATGTCCTAAAAGAAAAAAATAAAGTATATGTTTTCAATTCCCCCTCTGAGAACATGTCTAACCTTAAGATTCTCTTAGAAACTAAGTTTGGAAAAGCCTTTTCTTATTATTATCTAGCTTTGTTATTGATACCAATAGGATTAATCTTCTACAAAATTATAAAATAATCTTTTCGATATTTTCAGAGATTTCTTTTACTTCGTCATTTTCCAGTCCATAAAGCTTGATAGTCTCGATTACAAAACCTTTCTCTTTTGTCCTATCATATCTTGGGCATTTAGTAAAAAGCGATTTTCCAGTTTTTGGCCTTATTTTTTTATTAAGAAGTTCAAGAGATTTAGTCGGATTCTCATCCCTTACGAATACTGATATTAATTTAGGCTCTTTGTAAGGTATCTCAAGTGATGATTTTTGGAATATTTGTGCCATATTTCTTAAGGTATTTAATTTTTCTTGTGCATTTTCAATCTCATTATTAAGCTTAAGATAATAGCTATCCGGGAGTTTTGAAAATGACAATATTTTTTCTGATTCTTCCAGATTAATGTCAGGACTAATCCCAACAAATCCCCCATAGCCACACTCCAATATCTTCGGGCTTCCTGTTGAGCAGTATATCACATCGGCCCAGCCAAAATCTTTATCAGGAAAAACTCCAGAGATATCTTCAATCGAAACGATTCCTTTGTTCATTAATTCATTACATATCTCTCTGGTAGGATTTGATCTTATATGGCCAGAAAGAGAAGTAAATAAAAATACATCAAACTCTTTTTTGAATTTTGGCACAATAATACCATTATCAGTAGGAAGCTCAACATAATTTTTTTTCAGAAGTTTTGGTATCTCAATGAATCCTTTAAATCCGCCCTGGTCAGGTATTCCGATTTTAGTTATATTTGAATCAAAAAGAATGGAAAAAAGACCAAATGTCGCAGAATTAACAAAGTATATATTGTAATCTTTATTGAGTAAGGGCAACATCTTTTTTCTTAGATTCAGTATAATCTCTTCCATATTTTTTCCACCAATTCTTTACTGTAAAATTATCCGGCCTTAAAAACTCATTATTTTCTATTGAAATATCAGATATAACATCAATTCTCAAAGCTTTGATACATTTTTCTGCGGTATCATATCCAACAAGATATCTCTTTTCAGCTAAAACAACACCCAATGGGTTAATCCTTGAAGTCCTTGAGACTTTGTCATCAAGATCAAAATAAGAGAGTAAGACTGATTTTTTTTTCTTTGACGCTTCAATTAAATCTCTTGTAATGTTTGGCCTAATATCCATGCTTCTTTCAAATCCTTCCTCTCTAAAAAAATATTCAGTGTCTTCCTTCTTAAGCCCGGTTAAGTATCCTTCCTTAATTGACTTAATCTCGGATTTTAAGTCTATGTTCTCAGAAGATTTCTCTAGAAAAGATTCTTTCTTTTCGTCGTAGCCCTCAATATGAATCTGGATGAATATTCCATTCTTTTCTAGAACCTCCCTTATTTTTGGGATATTCTCTTCTTTTATCAAGATTATATTTGGTTCTATAGACTGTTCAACGAAATTTTGTATCCTCTTATTTATTTCTAAAAATAAAGGCACGTCATTAATAATCAGAAATATGCCTTTGAAAGCTCTTACTTTGCCATATTTTGATGCCCAATCCCTCAGTTGGTATATAACATTTTGAGGTATATCATTAGAAGAGTATTTTTTCAAAAAGTTTATTATTTTATCAAGTGAGAATCCAGATTCTATGCCCGTCATAATAGTTTCTGACGTTATCTGGTACAAACTTACAATGTCAGCTTTCTGGATATCTGCAAATCTATTCAGATCAAATAGTGCAATCTTATCAATCTCTTCTGATAAAACTGAGATTTCAAAATTTGGAGTCATGAAAAGAATCTTTTTCTGCTCTGCCTTCTTACTCTTATCAAAGTATATTGTGGGCTCTTTTGATGCTACTCTTTCAGATGTTAAGAGCTCCTTTCCAAACTGAGTAAGCGAGAAAGAAATCATTTTGCCATCTTTAAATCCGCCGTCGACTATCCCAAGCCACAACAAATAATCGGATATTACTTTCTCAAAAAATTTATCATCAAAATATATCCACCGATTTTCATCCTTTTCATCAAATAGTGAATTCTGTAATTTTTTTATGAAAGATTTAATGTAGATATCTTTACCCACTTCTACCTTTTTTATAGAATCAAGGACTATTCTGATGTTTAGCTCATTTACCCTACTTATGAAGATTTCCTTTCTCTTAAAACCTTCAATACTTTCTAGGCCAAAAAAGATATACTTAAAGAATAATCTAATTAAGTCTTCATCAGCAATAGGAAGAATTTCATTGATTTTATCTGTAAGAATATATTGATCCCCGGATATTTTAATTAAGCCAAAATCCAAAGCAAGACTTTCAATAAACTGTGATCTAGATTCATTTTTTATGTGGAGTTTTTCAACAAGCCCCTCTTGATCTTTTTTGGAAATCTCCTTTTTGGCCGTTAGTTTTAATTCTTCCTTTGCAACAAATGATAAGAAAATAATTAGATCAGAAATAAGGAGATTTTTATCTTTTCTTATCTGCAAATTTTCTAGAGTTATCTCCTCAGGAATCTTCTTGAAAATATTAATTAATTTTTCTTTTAATGCAGAGTTAACAATATAAGTCTTAATTATTCCATCCATTCCATCCAAAACTAATAGATTAGTTTCAAGATTTTTAATAACCTCTTCAAATGTCCAAAAGCTGTATTTCTCTATGAAAATATTCTGAGCATCCTGCTGCTTTTTTACCCCTCCGGCCATTAATAAGATACCCAAAAATTCCTTTTCCTTAAGTGATAATGAATTAAAAACAGCTTCAATCTTATTCTCATCTTCCATTGCTTCTTCTAGGGAATCGATAACCTGTTCTTTAGGCGTCGTAATATCAACTCCCCACGCCTTAAACGTATTCTCCATCTGTTTTCCAGATAGTCCCTTAACTTTTTCCCTCATATCCAATAACTCACCTATCGAGTGACTCTGTAAGCTTTTCAAATTTAAATACTTTATAAGGGCATGATGATTGACATCTTAGACATGCCTCGCCATTACATCTTTCAGAGAGTATTCTTATTTTGAAATACCCTTCTTCTATTTCCTCTACCTTTAAAGCTCTTTCGGGGCATGACTTTTCACATTTTGCACAACCCTGACAATTCTCAAATTCAGCTATTAATTCAACACCAATGTGATCTATTACTTTTAATTCTTCGCCAATGTCGGGTATATCCCTTTTGACAATTTTGTTTATCTGTAAATCACCCTTCACAGAAGGCAAATGTTGAATATTGTTCAGAGTAAGCATCTCATTGTATTTTTCCATTGACATTCCTTGTTCCCAATATGCAAGTTCTTGAACATATATATCAGTAAAAATTTTTGAAGTTGCAAACATGATATGTTTACTTCTTATTTTGTCTGCAAGTTTTTGTAATTCTTCTAAAGTATAGTTTTCAACTAAAACATCATAAGCTAAAAGTAATGAGGTATTCCCAACTTGGTACACTTTTTGAATAGTTGGCGGAATAAGACCTATCTTTCTTGACTTCATTGCATCGACATACGTTCCAGATGCACCACACATATACATAGTTTTAACTTCTTCAAGCTTTATTCCAGCTTCCTGTGCAAGAGTGAGGTGACCTGCTCTAATAGCACCAATTGCTTTTCCTGCTTCCTTTAGGTCATCTTCAGTAAAGTAAATGTTTTCATCGAGCCTTAATCTTCTAGTTTTTGTGTAAATATATGGGAGCTCTATGACACCAGTTTCAAGACCTGCATAAATTACTGAAATAACACCTGTACCAGTAATCCCAATAGGCTGAACATTAGATAATTTCTTTCCCCTAAACTCTTCTTTCCATAAATCTAAAACTCTAACGCTTTGTGGCATCATGTTCTCATCAAGTACTAATGTATGCCACCCAAAATCAAGAACAACGTCAGATATTGCACCAGGAGATGCGAGCATACCACAAGAGATCTCTTGACCTTCTAGTGCCGGACCTGACGCTGCAGAGCCAGTAAATATCTTATCTCCAACTTTTAAAGCCATTTCGGCATTTGTTCCGTAATCTGTTACTAATGATATCTCCTTGTTATCTAAAAAATTACTCTTTAACATCATTGCAAGCGCATCTGCACCAATCTCATGTTTTATGGCTGGAGGTATGAGAATCTCGGCGTCCATGCCTTTGATTCCTAACTCTTGCGATGAAACTACTTTGGCATTTCTTGACTGAATCTCTATCTTTTCAGCTTCGAGATACTTAGGGTCAGCATATGCCAAATCTTTGATGCCAATCCCTTCAAATAAAGAAAGCTGGATAGGATTTCCACAAACGGCAATTTTTTCAATACTGCCAAGATCGATATTCATTTGGCTAAGGATCCTCTCGAAAGCATTAATCATTAATTTGTGAGCTATACCTTCACTGACCTTAATTGCAAAGTTAAGGTGGTCCATCACGTTTGCGCCTGGTAATGGATGTCTTAGTGTAATAGCAGTTCTCAAAACTTTCTTTGACTCTAAATCGACAAGCTGAACTCTAAATCCACTTGTGCCTATATCAAATGCAATGCCCCTTGACATATTATCCTCTCAGATTATTATAATTCAAATCTCATAAACTAGCTATCCCCTTTTTAATCTTTCGGAATAAAGGTATGATATAAAATTATTTAAGAAAGTATTTATGTTATAAGAAATATAATATTCTAAATGTACAATTTTCAAAAAATATAAATTATATATTTCTTTTAGATTAAATATTTATTCATTATTCAAATTTATTACTAATAAAGTATTTAGCATTCTAACATTTAACACCGAAAAATATATAAATGGCCCTTTAAAATGACAATCGGATAAGGTTAGGTAAATTTTAAACCTTGTCTAATTAATCCAGGAGGAATCTTTTTGGACAAAAAGGATAGAATATACAAAGTATTGTCTCAAATTGTTGGCGACGAGAAGTGGGTATCTAACAGTCCTGTGGACTGTTGGTGTTACTCATACGATATGTCTTTTGTCAGACCAAAGATGCCACAGTATGTAGTTCTTCCACAAACAGTGGAAGAAATACAGTCCATTGTTAGGCTTGCAAATACAGAAAGAATACCAATAGTACCATTTACAGCAGGTACAAACATTGGTGGACTTTGCATACCAGAACAAGGTGGTATCGTTGTCGATCTCAAGAGAATGGACAAGATATTAAAGATAGACACTGAGTCTAGATACGCCATAATTGAGCCAGGAGTAAGTCATGCCGAGTTGGCACAAGAATTATACAAAGTAAAAGCAAGATTTGGATGGCCAGTAGGTCCACCATCTGCATCAGTACTTGCAGCCGCAATTAACCACGGTATTGGAGGTATTACAGGCAGATACGGACTTAACAGTCAGCAAATAACAAGTATGGAAGTAGTTCTCCCAACGGGAGAAACAGCAAGAGTAGGTTCATGTGCTATTAGACCTGATGCCTGGCACAGCTGCTTACCATTACCAAGATTAGATGGTTTATTCACCGGATGGCTTGGAACTACCGGTATTGTTACAAAGCTTGGTATATTTACACCACCGGTGCCTGACTATGTGGATATAGTTTCGGTATCAACAAAAAATCTAACAGACATGGAAAGTTACATGAGAACATTCAGTAAATACGAATACGCAGACGATCTTACTGCAGTTTCATGGTGGCTATCTCAGGTTCCAATTCCATACCCATTGAAGGAAAAACCAAAAGGCGACCCAGAATGGTTCTCATACGCTGTATTATACAGCTTTACAGAGAAGGAACTTGAAAACAAGTTAGACACATTTAACAAGGTTGTTAAAGGAGAAAAGGCAAAGGGAAGCTCAGTCGAAGCTACCCCATACCCCCCAGAAGCAAAGAAAGCAAGAACAGAACTTCCATCTCAGATTGTAGGTTCTACAAAGAACTACTGCAAGCAGGGAGGGGGAGGAATTTCATGGCCAGGTACATTTACACCATCAAACAGATGGGTAGAAGTATACGATAAATGGAAAGACATCTACTTCAACAAACTAAGCCCAGCTTTATCACCTGCAGTCAGGGTTACAATGTACAGAGGAACACACTACGGTATGTTAAGACTTATGACTCCATTCCCAAGAGACAGACCAGCTGAAGAAGCCAACGCTGCTCACGGTATAATTGAGTGTCTTAAGGTACTTCTTGATGCTGGAGGTATTCCATACAAGCCACCAGTTGCAATGCAGAGAGAAATTAACCAGAGAGCGGACCCAGGATATGTCGACCTTATTATTAAGGTAAAGGACATGCTTGACCCCAACCATATCATGAACCCAGGTAAATATCAGGTAAGGTGAAGAAAATGGAGAACTTTAAAGATTTAAAATTTTACTCACAGTACTTTAGAAAATGCTCAAAGTGTGGAACATGTAAGTCTGCTTACTCATATGGACCTCCACCCACTAATGCAACAATATGTCCCCAAGGAGAATACTTTAAGTTAGACTCCTACTTTGGTTCAAGATCCAAGTCATTCCATGGGCATGCTATTCTTGAAAACAAGGTAGACTTAACAGACCCTGCAATACAGGAAGATATGCAAAAGGCAATCTTTTCATGTACAGTCTGTGGAGGATGTCAGAGCCAGTGTCTCCTTGACTACAAGCCTTGGATAGTTGACTACATTGAACAGATAAGAAATCACTTAGTTAACATGGGAATAGGGCCAACAAAAGCAGAGAAAGTATACCAAGAAAAGATCATAAAAGATCACAACCCTTACGGCGAAACACACACTTCCAGATTCAACTGGTTAAAAGATGTAAAAGACTTGAAGACAGACGGTAACACAGTTTACTTTGCAGGATGTACAGCATCCTACAGAAGAACTGAAATCGCTAAATCAACAGCCAGTGTTTTATCAAAACTTGGAGAAGACTGGGCAGTTATGGGCGAAAATGAATACTGCTGTGGTTCACCACTTCTAAGAGCTGGTTTAAGAGACGAGCCACAGAAGCTAGCTGAACACAATGTCGATTACATAAACGACCAGGGATTCAAGACAGTAGTAACTGCTTGTGCTGGATGTTACAAGGTCCTTTCAAAAGAATACGAAAAATGGTGGGGCTTAAAGCTAAAGGCTAAAGTCATGCACACATCTCAATACCTTGAAGAAAAGATGCAGAAAGGCCAACTTAAGTTAAACAAAGTTGACGCTAAAGTAACATACCACGATCCATGTCACATGGGAAGACACATGAACCACTACGAAGTAGACTTCGACGGAAAGAAACAGTGGAAAGGCTCATTCATCCAGGTTGACAAAGTAGGCCTATACGAAACACCAAGAAATGTCCTAAAAGCTATACCAGGCGTAGAGCTAAAGGAAATGTACAGAAACAGAGACAACTCCTTCTGCTGCGGTGCTGGTGGAGGTATTAAATCATCCTATCCAGACGTAGCTCTTGAAACTGCAAAGACAAGAGTACAGGAAGCAGAGAAGGTCCAGGGAGTACAGAAGATTGTAACCCCATGTCCATTCTGTGTCACAAACCTTGGTGACGGTGCAAAAGCACTTGGTTCCAAGATGGAAGTCATTGACTTAATCCAGTTAGTCGACCAGGCACTAAAGTAAATAAATTAAAATATTTTATTTTTTCTTTTAAATTTTTAAATATTATAAGAGGAATTTTATGAAACCCGAACACTATTTATTTGTATCTAATGAATCAGATGATTTTACTGACATTTACACCACAAAAATTATTGGCAACTATGTTAAATTTGATTTAGAATTAAAAGATAAAGATGGAAAATTAATAAACGAAGGCGAACTTCACGTCCAGATAGTATCTGAAATGTATATGCCTTTAATAGTCAAGAGATTCAATCCTTTTGAAGGAAAACTATCTTTAACTATCGGAAATGAACATATTGGTTCATGCGATGCAATATTTATAATCCGATTCAAATCAGATAGAATCATAGATACTTCAAAATCAAATGTAGATGTTGAATTTTTAAATACTGAATAAAAAGAAAAATAGTTTATTTTTTTAATTATATTTTATCTAGTGCAGATTTTAGGTCGTTAATAAGATCTTCATGATTTTCTATTCCAACTGAAAGTCTTATCATGTTGTCTGTAACCTCAGCATCTCTTAATGATTTTTCATCAACTTCTGAGTGTGTCATTGCTTTTGGGTGTTCTATTAAGGATTCTGTCCCCCCAAGACTTACAGCTAATTTACATAATTTGACACTATTTAAAAATTTAAAAGCCTCTTTCTTTCCACCCTTGACATAGAAAGACAATAAAGACCCAGGACCTTTACACTGTTTTTTGTATATTCTATACTGTTCACTGTTCTTATCGTATAGCTCAGGATAAATTACTCTTTCAACTTTTGGGTGATGCGACAAAAATTCAGCTATTTTTATTGCGTTTTCCATCTGTCTTTGCATTCTTATGTGGACAGTTTCTAATGACCTTGCCATAAGCCATGCATCAAATGGATTTCCGTTTGTCCCTATCATGCCCCTGATTCCTTTTACCTTGGAGAGGTCTTCTTTTGATCCAAGAGCTGCACCAGCAATAATATCTGAATGCCCCCCAATGAATTTTGTTGCAGAATATAGGACTATGTCAACTTTCTGCTCAAAAGGAGACTGGAAGACTGGTCCCATGAATGTGTTATCTACAATAACTTTAGCACTAATCCCTTCTTTCCTTAATTTATCCCTTATCTTTACTATAGCTTCTATGTCAATCATTACGTTGTTGGGGTTTGCAGGTGTTTCAACGTAAAGTATAACTGATTTCCCCTTAATTTTTTGTTTAAATGAATTTATCTTGGCTTCCATCAAATTTGGCGTATCTGATCCAGCTTTGACATGTATTGTAGTTACTCCCATTTTTTCAAAGAATTCTTTGAAAAGAAATTCAGTTCCTCCGTAAACAGGATTTGCATAGAATATATAGTCTCCATTTTTTACGAATGCAAGTAAAGTTGAAGTAATCGCCGCCATTCCGGAACCAAAGATAGCTGCTGCTTCAGCGCCCTCTAATAAAGAAAGCCTTTCTTCAACAATATCAAAGTTTGGATTGGCAAATCGGGAGTACACAAATCCTTCTTCCCCTTTGTCAAGACCTAGTGCGACTCTAATAAAGGATTCCCCTTCTTCGGCACTTTTGAATTTGTAAGTGCTTGTTAAAAATATAGGGGGTTTTACTGCACCGTTATACTTTAACGGGTCATAGCCCTTACTTATAACAATAGTTTCTTTTTTCATTTAATCACTCTCAACATTATTCCAAATATTTATAAAGAACATTATAAAAGTTTCTTTTATGAAGTCTGTTGGGAGGGTTCTCCATTCAATTGGCCCTCTTTTTATATTAAGGTCAAAAAAAGTTAAAATTAGGGATATTGGTGCCGATGCTTACGTAGGAGATAAAAGAATTGGCAAAATCATAGAGCTATTCGGACCAGTAGAGGACCCATATGTTAAGATTGTCTCTAGAAGAGACATAAAAGACAGAAAAAGTTTTGTTGGAAAAGATGTTTCAATTAGATAGAGTTTTTGAGGTCTTTTATGAATAATATCGTAAAGACACTATTGGTAGTATTCTTGCTTATGTCTTCATTCTCAGGATTCAATCCTGTTTTGAGCCAAGATACGGGATATTCTATTGAAGTATTGCCTTCCTTCTCTATAGTTACTCAAGAAGATATCCCAAGACTTGTGGATCTAGCTTCCAAGAATAACGTTAATACAATTTACTTACACGTTAAGAGGGGTACAGGCACAAATCCTTCGCCCGGTGTAGTCTTTTATAATAGCAGAATCGCACCTACTTTTTATAATTTCGATGTGCTATCATTAATGGTTGAAGAAGCTCATAAAAAGAATATAAAAATATATGCTGTTGTCCCGGTTTTTTATGATGTTATTGCTGCCAATAAAGGTTTTGCTTCTGAGGGCCCTCAGTCAGACGGATGGGTCTGCCCACAAACAGGTTTTAATTATGAAAAAAGCATAATCGATGAGATAACAAACGGATACAAAGTCGATGGAGTAGTTTTGGAATACTTTGGGAATCCAAATAATTTAAACTGCCAATGTGCTGATTGCATTAGAGAGTTTTCAAGAAGATATGAGGTATCGACTGAAAGATTAAATCTAGAAACAGAAAAACTAAACAATTCTGAATTGTGGGTTAAATGGAATGTATACCGAGCTGATGAACTTGCAAAACGTTTGGAAATTTTATCACAAGACATAAGAAACAATAAAAAAATGAAATTAGGAATTATTATACCCCCAACAACCTATAGAGATTACTTTGAAAACACTGATTTTGGAATTGATGCAAAAAAAATAGGAGATTACATTGATTTTTTGGTATATAGGCGCCAGGGGCTACCCTTAGAATATGTTCCTGATGCCACAAATGGGTATAGCCTTCAATACGACGGGGACATATATGTTACGGTGGAAAACAAGGATATCGGACTACTGAACTTAGTATATTCTGGATCAGAATATACATCGGGGATTATATATTTCCAGAGAGAGCCCTGGACTACCCAGAGTTTTGCAAGAATATCTAAATCAAGGGCCGAATCCACAAACATATGGGCAGTAAGAGTTGACTCAAGAGAGTACTTCAATCCTGATCTTGATTCATACATCCCTATTTGGAAAAATAACAATATTAATACAGTAATACTAAGTGCTGGTAGACCATACGCAATTAATTTTAGATGGTCTGGGCACGAAAAGGAATACAGCTCTTTAGTTCAATTATCAACTGACGACCCGTTAGAAAAAATGGTTAACAAACTAAAAAGCGAAGGATTTAAGGTCGTAGTTTCTTTTAGCCTGAATAGCCCCGAATATATACAGGCCAATCCTGGTTCTGCTGCACTTGATTATGTATTTTCTAGAAGCCCTTCAAAAGTTTCGATGGTTGAAATATCTCAAGGCACTTACGGTAAATATTATATTGATACTGTTGAGCATATAATAAAAAATTACGATATAGATGCTATTTTAGTAACTAATGGAGATTTTTACGAGTATAGCTATGATTCAAGGTCCGAGGAGGAATATCTAAAATATATGAACTCAAGAGGAACTGTCGTTTATGGATGGCCTACGAAAGGCCTAGTAGTCAATATTGACGACAGCACCATCACGAATTGGCAGAACTTTGAGATGGAAAAATTTTATTCTACACTAAAAAACAGGATAATTAATTACGAAGTTGAACTATGGATTTCTGCTAAGACTGATGAAAAGGACCCGAATAACCTGTCTAGGAAATATGGTCAGGATTTAAACATGTTAAACAACTATGCGACAAGAGTAGTTGTGACTGCACCACTCACAGAGGATATTGCTACCAAGAACAGAAACTTTGCAGATAATCTGCGTGAAGAAGGTATATCTTACGTATTAGATGTTCCTTTGATAAAAGGAGCTAGTACCCCCGTCACAAAAGATGAATTAGAATTAATAATGCAGAATTCAATAGATGGTGGAACAAAATATACATTATTATCTTCCAATTATCTGATAAATGAAGATATGTGGAGTTCAGTTTTGAAACTATCATTGTATAAAGAAATAGCCAAGTTAGATGACGCCCAACTCATGAACTTTTATAATGAAGGCCGTTATGATTTCTTAATAGGGCGAGTTGAGGAGATAAAAAAGATAAAGGAAGACGAAATTACAAACCTTAGAAATCAGTCGAAAACTAAGATTAAAAATCTAGACAATATTATAGAGAATATTGAATCGAAACTTAGCGCTACGAAGAGTTTAGGATTTGATACTTCGCAAGTAGCGGAAAAGTGGGATTTTGGTAAAAGGGAGTACAGTATAGCTAAAAATTCTTTTATAGAAGGTAGATACAAGCAAGCACTTGACAGCTCAGACAATGCTGAGATAGTTTTGGGTCAGGTTAATTATATACTTCAAGGAGAGATCGACAAGGTTTATTCTTCAAGGATGTTTATAGGTTTTACAACAATTATAGTGTTTGTTATATTCCTGTTTCTTATCTATTATTCCAACAGGGAGTAAAAAGAATTAGTTTTAAATATCTCTTTCTTATTAGTTAATTATAGATCTAAAAAGATTTACAATAGCATAAGTTGTGATTTTTATGGTTAAAGATATTATTTTTGGATTGACAGAGAAAAAGTACAGATGGATTCTTTTATTAACTCTTGCATTAGTATATTTTTTTGTTTACTTCCACAGGGTATCCTCGGCAGTTATATCAGAGGATTTGCTTCAAGAATTTGGAGTGTCTGCTCTCTCTTTAGGCCTTTTATCTTCTATGTATTTCTATTCTTATTCTTTATTTCAAATACCGGTAGGAATATTTTCTGATACTTTGGGGCCAAGAAAAACAATAGCCTTTCTTACAATCTTTTCCGCTGTGGGATCTTTCCTATTCGGAATTGCCCTGAACTTTAACATGGCTCTTTTTGCAAGACTTATAATAGGGATTGGTGTTTCAGGTGTATGGATACCTGCCCTAAAATTATTTTCTGTTTGGTATTCTAAGAGAGAATATGCAACAATGACTGGAATCTTACTTGCAGTCGGAAATGTAGGGGCACTTTCTGCGTCATACCCTCTAGCCATGATTTCATACGAATTTGGGTGGAGATTCGCATTTTATATTATTGGGATAATCTCAATATTTCTTGCCATTATAGCCTGGGTATTCATAAGGGATTCACCTGCACACTATTTGAACAAAAATAAGGAAACAGAAAAATCAAACTCAGTTCCTAAGCGGCAATATATTTCTAAAGAACACATTAAATTGATTTTTAGAAATAAAGATGTCTGGATACTATCTATTTGGCTATTTGTGGTATATGGGGCTCTGCTTGCTTATCAGGGATTGTGGGCTTATCCTTATTTCAGGGATGTTTTTAATCTATCTAGAGGTGCTTCCGGTTTTATCCTAATGTTTGTTAGTATTGGAATGCTTATAGGATCCCCTTTTGTAGGCTACTTTTCGGATAAAATTATGAAAAGCAGAAAGAAAGTAATCATCATATGGCTTGCTTCATTTATACTGCCCTGGATATTGATTTCATTTTTTACCGCACAGCTAAATGTAAGCCTTCTTTACCTACTTTCATTCTGGATGGGATTCTTCGGATGTGGAAATGTTGTAGTATTTGCAATTATAAAAGAGCAATTCCCGCTAGAAATAACTGGAACAGTCCAGAGCATAGTTAATGTTTTCCCATTCATCGGCGCAGCTTTCTTTCAGACATTTCTGGGATATATACTAGATATTGTTGGAGGATTTGACGGGGTATACCCTGTGGCTGCTTATAGTCTGGCATTCAAATTTGTATTTGCCTTTGTTATCGTAGTATTTATTATGTCATTCTTCGTTAAAGAAACACTAACAACAGACTAGAGATATACCATGAAAGTCAATGCAAAAAGAATTGAAAATGACATAATTAAAATAAACAATTTTAATTCAACTCCTGGCCAAGGCATCAGCAGATTAACATTTACAGAAGAGTATATGGGTGCAATGAACTACATCTTCAAGGAACTTGAGAGAATAGGTGCAGAGATAAACATAATGAGGGGAGGCAACGTAAGGGCACGATTAGAAGGGAGTGAAAAATATACACCTTCAGTTATGATTGGCTCACATATAGATAGTGTTTTTCACGGCGGCATGTTTGACGGCATTGCAGGAACAGTGGCGGCTTTAGAAGTCTTGAGGACTATTTCTGAGAACAATATTTCTCACAAAAATTCTATTGATTTTGTCATGTTTGTAGAAGAGGATGGCTCAAGGTTTTTATCAGTCTTATTGGGGAGCAGAATATGGGCCGGCAAAGTAAAAGATGAAGATTTACCAAAGATATTAGATAAAGATGGAATAAGCTACTTTGAGGCAATGATTAAATCAGGACTCATTCCAAAGGACGAATCAATCCTGGATGGAAAGAAGATTAAGGCAATGATTGAGGTCCATATTGAGCAGAGTAGAGTTCTTGAGAGTAAAGGCCTTTCAATAGGCATTGTTGAAACAATTGTAGGCATAAAACAGTTAGAAGTAACAATAGAAGGTGTTTCAAATCATGCTGGTGCAACCCCAATGAATTTAAGAAATGATGCTCTATGCGGGGCAGCAGAAATTATTTTGAATGCTGAAAAGTTTGCTTCAGATAATGGAACTTCAGTTGCAACTGTGGGTTTTGTAGATATCAATCCAGGAAAAAATAATATTATACCTGGAAAAGTCAGATTGACCCTAGATATCCGGGACCGGGATGATTTTACTCTAAATGAAATAACGGATAGAATAATCAATTCGATTGACTCAACATGCGAAAACAGAAGCCTTACTTATAGCATTAAACAGGCGTCGTATACTAAACCAGTTCTTTTATCAAAAAGGGTAGTTGAAGTAATAGGGAATTCTGCTAAAAATCAAGGCGTCGATACATTGAAAATGGTAAGTGGTGCAGTACACGATTCATCGATTATTGCAGAATTAACTGACGTCGGTATGGTCTTTGTTCCTAGCAAGAACGGCAGAAGTCACTGCACGGAAGAATATACTGATTTGAAAGACATTGAAATAGCTGCAAATATTCTATTAGAAGTGGTAATAGAGCTTTCAAAATAAATCAAATGTCTAAGGTAAACACAAGCGTTGTAAGAAACGATATAATCCTCTTGATTTTTATTTATTTGGCCTGATTTAAAATCTTTTGTATTTTATCTTAAAAACGTTTAAATTCAAGAATATAAATCTAATACTGTCATGAGCAATGATCTTTATATAACAAAAAATTTTCCAGAAGAGCCCGGCGTCTACATTATGAAGGACTCCAAAGGGAATGTTCTTTACGTAGGAAAGGCGAAATCCCTAAAGAAGAGGCTTGCTTCATATTTCCAGAAAAATATCCCGGATAGAGTATCTTTTCTCATGAGCAGGGTAGATGATATAGAGTATGTTGCTACAGATAACGAAACAGAGGCCCTTTTACTTGAGTATAATTTCATTAAAAAATACAAGCCCCGGTATAACATTCATTTTAGAGACGATAAGAAGTATCCTTATATCAAAATAACAAATGAAAAATTCCCAAAGATAATAGTTTCAAGAAAGATTGAAGAAGACGGCGCTTATTATTTTGGCCCATATTCTGACGTGGGTTCGGCGAGAAAAATGCTTGCACTTGCAAGGAACATATTCAAGATAAGAAGCTGTAAAAAAATGGGTAAAAAACCGTGCCTTAATTTTTATATAGAAAGATGTACAGCACCATGTTCTGATCCTAAATCTAAAGAGGATTATAATAACAGAGTAAATGAGCTATTGATGTTTTTTGAAAACAGAGGAGAAGAGCTAATATCAAAGCTGAGCGATGAAATGAACTCCTCCTCGAAAGATCAGGAATACGAAAAGGCCTTAGTTCTAAGGGATAAGATAGATGCAATCAGAAAGTCAATGGAGCAGCAAAAAATCTTCCTAGATACCCCGATAAATAAGGACGTCATAGGCTATTACGACAAAGAATCAATATGCATCTGCGTAGTTATGGTGAGAGGCGGGGTACTTACAGGAACTAAAAATTACCCCATAGGAGAAACTTTGTTTGAGCGAGAGGATACTTTGTCATCATTTCTAAAGCAGCATTATAGGGAAGAATTTTTGCCAAACAAAATTATCTTGCCTTTTGATATACCCGATAAAGAGGAAATCCAAGAATTTTTATCAAACGGGAAATATGATATAAAAATAACTCCGGCTTCATCGATTCGTGAAAAGGAAGAAGTGCTTCTTGCAACAAAAAATGCCGAGCTTTACTTATCATCGAAAAAGAAATCACCGCTCGAAGGGCTTATGACTTCACTTGGGCTTGAAAATCTGCCCAGAAGAATTGAGGGATATGATATTTCAAATATAGGCCCAGAAATAATAGTGGGATCTCGGGTAACTTTCATTGATGCCAAACCTTCAAAGGAGAACTACAGAATATATAAGATAAAGACTGTGATTGGCCAGGACGACATATCTTCCCTAAGGGAGGTGCTAAACAGAAGATTTAAGCACAAAGAATCACTGCCAGACCTTTTATTGATTGATGGCGGAAAGGGCCATTTGAACATAGCCCTTCATGTACTCGAATCTCTCGGCCTTAAAATACCAACTGTTGCCCTTGCAAAGCAGGAAGAGGATCTTTATCTCGAGGATGGACTAAATCCAGATATGGATGCTGATTCTAAGAACCTTCTAATGAGGATTAGGGATGAGGCCCATAGATTTGCGATAAAGAATCTAAGAAACATGAAAAGAAAAGCAAGTGTTCACTCTCCCCTAGATAATATAAAAGGGCTTGGACCTAAAAGAAAAGCCAGGCTACTTGAAAGATTTGGATCTATTGAAAATCTAAAGAAGGCAAAAATTGAGGAGATTGATGATGTTATTAAAAACAGCACCCTTTCTGAGGGTATTTTTAATTTTGTTAAAGCTTTGAAATAAGATTATCGATAGACGAAATTGGATATCCAAAACAAAACCTATATATATGACACGCTTCAAGTATATATATGGATTCTGGGTTCGCTGAACTATTACTAAAGGCAAAGAATAAAATTCTTGAATCCAAAGGTTCCAAAGTTAAAATTATTTCTCATATCGATGCTGACGGAATTTCCGCTGCATCAATTCTGTCCCTTGCATTGGATAGGCTCAACATAAACCACGATGTTCATTTTACCTCTCTTGATGGTATTCCCACTTCCCATTTAGCAGATCTCACCATATTCCTTGATATGGGAAGCGGTCAAATAGATTATTTAATGTCAGAACATAAAGACAAGGATATAATTATCCTAGACCACCACCAGGGGGAGTACCACGAAACTCCTTTCCTCGAAGTTAATCCAAACAGATTTGGTTACAGCGGATCGGAGGAGGTCAGCGGTTCAGGACTAGCGTATCTTTTGTCATTAGAACTTGACAGCAATAACAAAGATCTATCTTCAATTGCAATAGTCGGAGCAGTTGGGGATATGCAGGGATCCTGGGGCGGGCTAAAAGGATTAAATCGGGACATCCTCTTAGATAGCATAGAAGTAGGTTTGGTTAAAGCCGAAGAAGATTTACTTTTGTACGGTCGTTCAACAAGACCTATCTACAAATCACTTCAGTATTTCTCGGACCCTCCAATACCGGGCGTTACGGGAAGCGATTCGAATGCAATGGCACTTCTAAATAGCTTGGAAATCCCTTGTTATGAAGGTGACTGGAGAACTGTGTCAGACATGACCTGCGATGAGAAGAGAAAGCTTGCAACAGAAATAATAAGAAAGACAATAACGGCAGTCCCTCAAGAATATGTTTCTTTTATCCCACAGATGATTATGGGAGAATCTTACTCACTTATCCAAGAAGAGGATAGAAGCCCTTTGAGGGATGCTTCGGAGTTTGCAACTTGTCTTAACGCCTGCGGTAAAAATGGCAGGCCCGAGGTAGGATTTTATGTCTGCAAGGGTAACAGGGGCATATACTACGATATACTGTTAGGACTACTTAGAAAGCACAGAAAGAATATTGCACGAAGCATGAGCCTTGTTGAGAGCAGAGGGGTGGTCATGAAAGGGAAGTTTCAGTACTTTGATGGAAGCGGCATAAATGATACAATAGTGGGTACCGTGGCAAGTTTAGTTCTTGGAAATAGAGATACTGACCCCTTTTTACCTATAGTTGCATATACAACGTTGCCGAATGACCCAAATGTTTATAAAATCTCTGCACGCTGCTCAAGATTGTTGGTACTTAAAGGCTTAAATTTAGGAAAAGAGATAAAGAAGAGTGCAGAATCTGTAGGTGGCAAAGGAGGAGGTCACCCCCCAGCATGTGGGGCATATGTACCAATTGAAAAGTTAACAGAATTTTTACATATATTTGAAGAGAATATAGCAACTAGCATATAGAGTGTTTTTTATGAGTGGCTTCAATGTTTCTGAGGATCTTACCATTCCGGAAGATAGGATTTTTTTAAATCCTTCTGATGAATTTTATATTAATTATCTAAAATCATATTATGTCATTACAAAGGACGGGCAGTACCTTTTTGCTTCTACTCTAAAAGGAAGAACGCCAGATAAGGTCTATTATATGGTGCCAAAAGCGTATAAGCTTGGAGTAGGCCAAAAAGGATTTGATATTGATACAGGAAAAGCTATTTTTAGCATAGTCATGGACTATCTTAGAGCGAAACCTAAGCTTATTGTTGCAGATGGTATACAGGGAGAAAATGGATATGAAGTGGGTATAAGGTCAGTTGTAAGTGTAGAAAATCCGCAAAGTGCTTACATCTCATGGATGGGAAAGATGATGGTGTTTCCTCCAAAAGACGGGATGAAACCAAGTTGCTACAACTTCATAGTTCCTGAAAAACTTCCAGGAGAATATGTTAATCGTATAAAGAAAGTCTGGCCAGAGTACAATGAGAACGAGCCACTTTCACTTTATGATTTTACTGAGATGAAAAACGATATTAGATGTGTTTTGAACCTTGGAATCGATTATTTTGGTGGCGCCTTCAAAAAGCCCAATTTAACTATGGTTTGGAACAGGGGAGAATCTGATGAGATGATTTCCTTCCATGCAGGACTTTCTGAAAGCTCTGTTATAATAGGACTTAGCGGTACGGGAAAAACTACACTGACCGTTGGACCCAATCTTGAACAGGATGATGCTATTCTAGGTAAAGTTATTTCTAAAGATGGAAAAATTGTTGATGTAAAGCTAATTGGCCTTGAAGCTGCAAGCTTTGCAAAATCTGAAGGGCTGTCTGAGAAAAGCCCAGAGTACCCAGGTTTGATGAAATCTAAAGACAGAAAACATATTGTTTTGGCAATGAACATTGACTGTGAAGGTGTCGAATACGTTAAGAAAAACATAAATGATTACAATGTAGAAATCCCCGAGGCAACTAGCAAAGTAGGCTCATTGCTTACCAAGAGCTATGAAAAGAGTGGAACAACTAATGGCAGATTCATTTTTCTCTTCAGTGATTTGAACTCTTCTTGGGGTAAAAAGGACAAGTACCTCAGGAATTTCGTTTTGAGCTTTAAGAGATATGATATATTTAATCCCATAATTAAGGTGACTGACCCACTTATGGCAGTTGCATTTGACAGTGCTTGTGAGAGCATAATTACTTCTGCTATTTCAGGTAAGGTTCCTGGAACTAGGGTAAGGTCATATTCTGCAACTGACTTTATGGCAAGAGAGCAAGCCGAGCAGGCAGTTCTAAAAAAGAAAGTATTCTTGGACATGGGGCTTGGGCAGAATGGGAAAATAAACTTTTTAATCATCAATACCGGTTTTGTTGGTGAGTTTGATCTAGAAGGCAAATCAATCGGTGGGGAAAAAATTACTGTCTCAGATTCAAAAACACTTCTAAAACTTAGTACAAACAATCTTATTAAGAGCTGGATAAAAGATCCAGTTTATGGCTACCTAGTACCATCTCCCCAAGAGCTAAGTGAAGTTCATGGTATGAAGAACTTTGGAGAGAGATTCAATCCACTAAATTATTACTCGCCTCATGATTATTTGGAATTTGTAAAGATTGACATAAAGGAGAGAAAGAATTTCCTCCACAATATATTTTCCTCACAAAGTAATTTTGCTAATCTAGAAGATGTCATAAATGTCTGGGATGAGATTAGGATACCTTCCCCAAAAGAAATCAAAAAATTCTATGACGTTAATTATTAGTGAACACCGAAAAGCTTTAAAATAAGTTCATTTAACTTCATGTAGCCCGGCGTGGCCTAGTCTGGTTAGGGCAGTGGACTGTAGATCCACGGATCGCTGGTTCAAATCCGGCCGCCGGGACTTTAGGGTTTAATGAGTTTATTTGAAAAGGTTTCTAGAGTAACCTTTATATTTCTCCAATCTATTGATACTCTATGTTTCAATTAGAATTACGCTGGAAAATTCTAATCATCTTATCGGTATCTGCAATTCTATCTTTTTCATTGTGGTTTAGTGCAAATGCAGTAATACCAGAATTAACAGAGTATTTCAATCTTACAAATTCTGAAAAAAGTTTACTAAGTATAATAGTAACAATAGGATTTATTGTAGGCGCTCTAACTTATGCAATTCTAAACTTACCCGATGTATTCAAAACAAAAAACGTATTTGCCGCCTCTGCCGCACTAGGGGGTGTTACAAGTTTCATTGTGGCATTCTTCGTAGAATCTTTTTTTGCATTATTGTTGGTAAGATTCTTTACAGGATTTTTCTTAGCTGGGGTCTATCCTCCGGGTATGAAACTGGCATCTTCTTGGTTTCAAAAGGAGAGAGGGTTTGCAGTTGGGTGTATGGGGGCATCATTAGCACTAGGTTCCGGAATGCCGTATCTTTTTAATTTAACAGGCATACCCGAATGGAGAGTACTAATAAGTTTCTCAGGCCTTGCTTCCTTGGTCAGCACCATATTAGTATTTGTATTTGTAAAAGAAGGGCCATACACTGCAGGGACAATAAAATTCAGGATAGATAATTTAAAAGATATTTTGAAGAATGAGAAACTTAAATTAGTAAATTATGGATACTTTGGCCACATGTGGGAGCTCTATGCAATGTGGGCGTGGATTCCAATTTTTTTGAGGGAATCATACTTGAGATCTGGGGCCAATGATAATTCAATATTTTTCTTTTCATTAATCACTTTCTTAATCTTTCTATTTGGATCTTTAACAACATTCTTCGGCGGTATTTTTGCCGATAAGATTGGCAAGGCAGAGTTTAATATTTTGATGCTTTCAATAAGTGGTTTTTGTTCGTTGATAATCGGATTTACTTTTGGAGTTAATAATATTGCAATGATTATTATTGCCTTAATTTGGGGAATGGCGGCTGTTGCAGATAGCCCTCAATATTCGGGGCTTGCTACAGAAGTAGGGGATAAAAAATATATGGGAACGGCTGTGACTATACAACTTGCAATTGGATTCTTTATATCAATTATTTCAATTAAGCTAATCCCAATAGTTGTAGACATTGTCAGCTGGAAGTATGCATTCTCAATCCTATTTTTAGGGCCACTGTTTGGGTTGATATCCTTAAGTAAATTAAGATAATATTGATTACAATAGCAATCGCCGTTACAATTCATATACTTACCATCAGAAGTATAGAAATCAAAAAGCTAAACTTGTAATTCTTAAAGTTATAGATATTTTTTATTTAGAAATACTTTTATAGTCACATTAATTAGTACTTCTAATGGAAGAGATTTTTACAAATGTTTTTATTGACGGTGACAAACTTTATACAAAAAATCTTATTAAAGGGGAAAGGGTATACGGCGAGAAGTTAGTTGATTTCAAAGGGAGAGAGCTCCGTGAATGGAATCCAAGAAGGTCAAAACTTGCGGCCGCTATAATGAAAGGGTATAGGAATCTACCTTTCAAAAAAGACTCAAAGATCCTTTATCTGGGTGCTGCAACAGGTACCACTGTTTCTCATATCTCGGATATTGTTGAAAATGGAAAAATATTCTCTATTGAGATGTCTGAGAGGAGTATGAGGCAATTTCTTAATATCAGCGAAGTACGGGATAATATCTATCCAATTCTGGAAGACGCTTCAATCCCCAGCCTTTATTCAGGCCTAGTAGAACAGGTTGACTTTATTTACCAGGATGTTGCTCAAAAGCATCAGCATGAGATCTTGATTAAAAATTCAGTGTATCTCAAAAAAGGCGGTGTGGTATTCTATTGCGTTAAGGCAAGAAGCATTGATTCGAGCAAGCCACCAGAGGAGATATTCAAAGAAGAAATAAAACATCTTGAAAAAAAATTTAACATTGTAAATACAATTGATCTTTCACCATATGAAAAGGACCACATTATTATAATAGCAATCTTAAGGTGATTAATTTGGAAAAGGTAAAACTTAGATTAAAATTGTTGGTATCTTACCTCGAAAATGGAGATATGAAAAAGGCAAGAGAAAACTATCTTCAGATTGCAGAGCATCTGGGGGACTCAGAATTCAATAAAGGTTACGCAAAGGCAATAAATGGTGTAGTAACCTCTATGGAAAAAAATGATAGGGATTCAATAATATGCAAAGTAGTTTCAAAGGAATTTGAAAAAAGGGATCTAAAAAAACTCCTGCTTGAATCTACAAAAAGGGCATCAGAGACCTTTAGAACTGAAGAAGAAAAGGGTTTTGAAACTGCATGGGTAGACCTCCTCTCAATTTATGTTGAAAGGGCAGGAACTTAAAACTTTATCAAAAGCAACTTTGCTTTTTCTTCAATATAATAAATCCTTTTCAAGAGTTTATTCTTTTCTTCCCTATCGTTGTCATTTCTAAAGTTTGTTCTTTCAAGTTCTGTTCGTAGCTTAGATAACTTTAATACTTCTCTGAAGCTGTCCTTCTTATCAAGATTCTCAGAAAGCAGTTTGTATTCGATGGATTTTATATTCTCTCTAAATCTAGTTATGGCGATGGTGTCTTCTCTTGTTTTTTCTTCTGAAAACTTTTGTTCAAATCCTTCTAGTTCAGAATAAATTTCCTGGAATTTTTCCGTTATTTTTCTGCCCTCTGCTGTCAATCTTATGAATCTAATTCGCCCTTCCTTATAAGACTCAACTAGCCCAACACCTTCCAGCTCTTTTAGGATATTGAAAACATGAGGGTATATGGAGCCCACCTCTTCTGCGATTACCGTCGGGTATCGGGGCTTTTCATCTTCAAGCATGCTAAGCAGAATCTCAACAGTTTTTCTATTGAAAAAAAGCTCCTTTAAGTCATCCATAAAACCTATTTACCTTTAGCCTTAAAATAATTTGCCTTCTATGAGAGTAACTAAAAATTATGCCAGCATCAAGTAGCAAATTATTTAAATCAATCCACAAAAGTAGACTACGGGATAAGATGAGTCTTATAGATAAAAAAGGGCCACACGTTTGTGTTAATTGTGATAATCTTGTTCAGAAAGATGACGAAAAAGAGGTAGGCATATGCTCAATTGCAGCTTCCACAAAAACGATCTTTAAAAAATACTGCCAGAAATGCGATGAAAGATCAGCTCTTACAGGGGACCTCTGGATATATATCGATGGTGAAGATTGGGGTTAATAAATAATTTAACATAGTAGATATCTAGTTTATTGTTCCTATTCTAGTTTATACCTTACTCTTTCTTTCAGAATTTAGAAATGTTATTACAAAAACAGTAGCCGGGGGCGGATTCGAACCACCGTCTCAAGGTCCAGAGCCTCGAAGGATTGACCACTACCCTACCCGGCTATTAGAATCAAAAGATTAATCTCTGTTAATAAGTTTTTCTGTTTCGCTCATATAAGCAAAACTCTCTTTCTCTAATAGGGCCCTTGCCGAAAAATCAGTGAACAACTCATTGAATCTTCTTTTCAATATCCTGATAACATAGTCATCGTAGTACATATCACAATTTGTTTCGATATCATAGAGAAGAAGGTAATCTGGTGAAGAGGGAGTTGCATGTAGAATTGTCTCTCCATTCAAAGCAGATAATATCTCATTCTCAGTTAAATCCCCTTTTGTATAATCAACTATAGACCCAACAATCCTTCGGATCATCTGCCATAAAAATCCAGTACCTTTGAACTCCAATATATAAATCGGCCCTTCTTTTCTATAACTTGTTTCAATAGTCCTTTTAGTATCGTCAATCCCATTATATTTAGAAAATGAGAAGAAATCATGGGTTCCGTCAAAAAGAGAAAGCCCCTTTGAGACAAGATCTTCATTGTACCCATTGTCGAAAAGATAATACCTATAAGTCTTGGTAAGGGGAAACTTAAGGTATTTGCTAGTTTTAGCATATACCCAGATATCTTCCAACGAATGTGTCAATCTTTTTATATTTAGATCTTCCTCGACTTCAAGCCTTAAGATATTAGAAAGAGCAGAAACTCCCCTATCAGTCCTAGATAAAAAGCCGTAATTAATAGCTTTGACGCCCTCGTCATCTAGAGTTTGGACTATATCGCCTTCAACTGTTCTGACGTTTGGTTGGGATTGCGAACCATGAAATTCCCTCCCGTTATAAGCTACCTTGAGATAAACCATCAAATAAAATCCATGGAAAAAATTTAAAAGGGTTTTTATAGTATTTCGATGATAAAGTTCTTGTCCTTTATGATATCTACTTTCTTACCTTTTTTGAAGAACTCACGCTCTACCCTTTCGACATAATCTCTATTGAGCTCAAATCCGTCTACAGTAATCTGACCCTTTTCTTCGAGTTTAGATATATTGTCTCTTAGCAATGTTTTTACCTTCTGGACATCCTTTCCAAACTTAGGGCCGATAATATCGTATCGTGGGATGACTTCGAGTATCTTCTCATCAATATCAGGTTTACCGGTTTTCAATTCTAGATTTGATATATTCGTGGATTTAGATATATCCTCTCTTATTTCTTCGATATTCTTCTCAGTGTAGACGATTGCTCCGTTGACTGGGGCGTTTAATGGTATCTTCAGATCTGATTTGTATCTCCTTATTGCTACGGTGATATCCTTAAGAATCTCCCCTTTTTCAAAAGCGCCCTTGTCATAGAACTCAAATGAAGGATATTCAGTCAGGTGAATACTGTTTATACCTTCGTCACTAAAGATTTCATTGTATATTTCTTCGGTGATATGCGGTGTGTAAGGTGAAATCAAACCGATTACATTCCTAAGTAAAGTTTTCAAGGTAAATGCAGCTTCGTCTTTTTTGACATTATTATATAATCTGTATTTGACTATCTCTATGTAGCTATCAGCAACTTCATGCCAAAGGAATGTTCTAATCTCCTTTAGAATTGGGGCAAAATTGTAGTCGTCAAGTTCTTTTCTTGAGAGCTTGATTAACTCAGTTAGTTTTGATAGAATCCACTTGTCAGGTATTGTAAGGGATTCAAGATCAATATTTTTGGTATTTGTGTCTGAGATATTCATTTCGATGAATCTAGAAACATTCCAGAACTTTGTTAAAAATCTGTTACCATGCTCAATCTCTTTCCATGAGAATGGGAAGTCTTCCCCCTTGGAAGCAAGAAGTGCCCACTGTCTCAATGCATCGGCACAGTACTTACTAAGCGGCTCGTCAGGTTCAATAACGTTTCCAAGAGATTTACTCATCTTTCTCCCATCGGGGCCTGCAACCATACCGTGGATTAATGTTTCGTTCCAAGGATTCTTACCGGTGATAAGATTACATCTAAATAACGTGTAAAACAGCCAAGTTCTAATGATTTCGTAACCCTGTGGTCTTATAGTTGCTGGATATGTTTTATTGAAAAATTTCTCATCCTGATTATACATTGAAATGGCGAGAGGTGTTGCTGATGAATCTACCCAGCAATCACACACGTCTGTCTCACCGATAAAATTGCTTGATCCGCATTTGCATTTTTCTTTTGGCATGTCAAACCGGGGGTCCACTGGGAGCCATTCCTCTTTTGCAGGTATTAACTCTCCGCAGTCTTTGCATTTCCAGAAAGGTATAGGTGTTCCAAATACTCTCTGTCTTGATATGATCCAGTCCCAGTCCATTGAGTCGGTCCAGTCATAGAATCTATCATACATGTACTCCGGATACCAGGCTATCTTCTTCCCATTTTCAATAAGATTATTCTTGTAATCCCTTACATTGATAAAATACTGCTCCATTGGTAAGAGCTCGATTGGCGATTTGCATGAACCTCTTTCAACATGAAGTAGTACCCTGTGCTTCATTTTCTCTTCTTTTATAAGAAGCCCTAAATCATTTAATTCAGAAACTATGATTTTTCTTGCTTCTTTAACTGGAAGCCCATCATATTCCTTGCCGACCTTTAACTTTCCATCCTCTGTTATGGAAGTGATTACATCAAGATCATACTTCTTCTGCCATAGTATATCCTGTTCATCTCCATAAGTACAGCAATACACTATGCCTGTTCCAAATGACATATCAACTTCTTCATCTGAGAGAATCGGTACCTTTCTGTCGAACAAAGGAAGGGTAACGTTTTTGCCCTTGAACGCTTCATATCTTGGATCTTTTGGATTGAAGAATACTCCGACACAAGAAGGCATTAGCTCTGGCCTTGTTGTTGCAATTTCAACGTGCTCTTTTCCGCCTTCAACTGGAAGCCTGAGATAGTAAAGTTTTCCATCTTTTTCTTCATAGCCAACTTCAGCTTTTGCTAGAGCGGTCATGCATCTTGGGCACCAAAGGACGGGGTGTTTTTCTCTGAATAAATACCCCTTGTGATAAAAATCAATTAATGTTTTTTGGATAAGCTTGACATATTCAGGTTTCATTGTGAGATACATTCTTGACCAATCGGGAAAGTAACCTATATCGGTCATCTGCCTTCTCATCCTTTCAACACATTGAGCTGTCCATTCTTTACATTTTTCAATAAAGGCTTCTTTATCGTCTTTAGAGATTTTAAACTCATGCTCAACCTTTAACTCTGTTGGAAGACCGTGACAATCAAACCCCTGGGGGCAGTAGACATTGAATCCTCTCATCCTCTTGTATCTCTGGATAAAATCAATCCATGTGAAATCCATTACATGACCCATGTGGAGTGAACCAGAAGTAAACGGGGGTGGAGTATCAAGTATATATACCTCACCGTTTTTATCTGGATTGAATTTAAATATCTCTTTTTCAAGCCAATAATTCTGCCATTTCTTTTCAATCTGTTTACCGTCATAGTCTTTATCCAACATTATTTCACCGTCTCTTGGTAGCTAAGTTGTCCATTCATATAAATCTTTAATCCTTCGTCCGCGATTAAAGTTTTGATTCCAGTGGACTCCTGGATATGGCGCCTTTCTTCTTCGGCACCCTTAAGATGCATCCTGTAACCAATGTGCGTGATTATTGCCACTTCAGGCTTGACCTTCTTTAAAATTCTTATTGCATCATCAGTTGTAAGATGAAATGGAATTTTGTCTCCGTTTGGTCTTGTAACGTTGAGGATCATTACCCTAGAACCTATATACTGATCTTCCATGTCGTCGAAATACTCCGTATCAGAAGTATAAGAAATAGCGCCTGAATCGGTATAAATTTTAAATCCAATTCCAAATGGGTCTGAATGCTTTGCTCTTGTTGCTTCAATTTTCTGCCCTTTGATCTCGATATTTTCTCCGGGGGCCATAGATAAGACGCCCTTCAAATTTTTTCGGTAATAAGGAAAAATAATTGAAGCAAACTCATCTCTTCCTTCAACGACGCTCTTGCTGCCAATCACATACCCCTCTTTTTTCAACATGCCCCCGGTCATACTCTCAACCATTATCGGAACATCATTGAAATGGTCTGTGTGGCAGTGAGAAATTAAAAGAGCATCTATCTTCCTTGGATCAAGCCCATTCTGAATTGATCTGAGATGTGCACCTGGTCCTGGGTCTACATGAATATTTATTTTATCTTCAATATAGAATCCGCCTGTACCACGCTTTTGGGTGATGGTCATGAACCTTCCTCCACCACTACCCAAAAAAGTTATCTTTGCCATACATACCTCTAAGTAACTTTTTAAGAGTTCAATTTATTAAGTTTATAAAACTAATGAGTGGTACTATGAGGGAAGCTCTAAAAGAAAGCAGGGGTGGTACTTTAATCGACATTGAAGTTGTTTCAAACTCGAGTGAATTTCACATTGAATACAACGAGTGGAGCAAGAGAATAAGGCTAAAAATTACGGCTCCTGCCGTAAAAGGTCAGGCTAATAAAGAAATTCAGACTTTTTTTAAAGGTATTTTAGGAGAGGCCACTATCGTAAAAGGCGAACATAATAAAAAGAAATCTATATTTGTTAATTCTAGTATAGAAGAAGTTTCAAATAAACTGTCAAAAATTTTAAAATAATACAAAATTCGCCATAGTAAGACTTATAAAGAATTAAATACTAGTTATCAATAGGTGAAATTGGATGTCAGAAACGAAAGTCAAACATGCTGATGAAATATTTAAGTCATTTAAAATGCAAAGTGTTTCTGAATTCTTTAAAAAGAATGCAGCAATGTTAGGATATACTGGTAAATTACGTTCATTAACAACACTTGTTCACGAAGGGGTTACAAATTCGCTTGACGCTTGTGAGGAAGCCAGGCTTTTTCCGGATATTTCAGTATTTATTACTGAAATCGGGCCGGAACATTATAGAGTTATAATGGAAGATAACGCTTCAGGAATCCCTCTGGATTACATACCTCATGTATTTGGGAAGATGCTTGCCGGGAGCAAGGCCCATAGAAATATTCAATCAAGAGGTCAACAGGGAATTGGTGTTTCGGGGGCCGTTATGTACTCTCAAGTTAGTACTGGAAAACCAACTGAAGTTGTAACTTCTACGGGGGATAAGGTAATCAATAAGGTTAATATCAAAATAGATGTTGAAAAAAATGCTGGGGAGATCCTATCTCGTGAAACTTTAAAGAATCCTGAAAAGTGGAGGGGCACAAGGATTAATCTTGAGGCAAAAAATCTTCAATACAACAGATCAAAATATGGCCCTTACAGTTACCTTAAGATGACTGCAATTGCAAATCCGCATACGAGAATCCTTTTTGTCGAGCCTGATGGTACCAAGATTCTATTTGACAGAAATGTGAGGGAAATACCAAAACACCCAAAAGAAATGAAGCCACATCCCCATGGAAGCTCTGCTGATGATATACTCTCTATGATTAAGAACTCAAGCGCCACTAGGGTAAGGACTTTTTTAGTTTCTGATTTTACAAGGGTATCCTCTAAAAAAGTGGAGGAAATAGAACAGCTTTCTGGCCTTGACTTGGACATTAATCCAAAAAAGGTAGACTGGGAATATGCAGAAAAGCTGGTCAATGCAATTAAACAGATTACTTTCATGGCCCCCCCAACTGAGGGGCTTATCCCAATAGGTGCCGAGTCCGTTAGGCTTGGTCTTGAAGGTATACTTGCGCCTGAATTTGTACATACAGTGACTAGAAGCCCTCAGACCTACCACGGAGGTATAGCGTTTATTGTTGAAGCAGGTATTGCCTATGGTGGAGGTGCCGGTAACAATGGACTTGACATTATAAGGTATGCCAATAGGACGCCCTTAATATTTGACCAAGGTGGATGCTGCATTACAGAAGCAGCTAAATCCATTGAGTGGAAAAGATACGGTGTAAAGGATGACAGTGCGCCACTCACCATATTTGTTAATCTTGTTTCAACTCATATTCCTTATACTTCTGCAGGAAAACAAGCGATTGCAACAGAAGAGGAGATCTATAACGAGATCAGATTTGCATTAATGGACGCAGGTAGGGCCTTATCTAGGTACCTTTCTGGAAAGCGACGTGCGAGTGAGAAACTTACAAAGAAAAAGACCCTATTGAGATATGTTATAGAGACATCTAATGCCCTTGGGAGCCTAGTTAAAGCAGAGGATAATTCTAAGATAATTAAAGCACTGACAGACATTGTTGAGAAAAAATATGATCTTGAAGAAGCAAATAATGGGGAAGAAGTAACAACAGCCTCTGAAGAAAACGACGTTGAAGAGGTGATCGAGAATGGCCAATAAATCTTCACAAGAAGTTCCCTCTATACTTGGTAAGTTTGGTGAGGAGATTTATGAACAGATAATGAAAGAGGAAAGCCCTTCAATAAAGATACCCCTAAGAGGAAAATCTAACGTTTTTTTTGACGATAACGAGAAAGTTATCCAACTAGGAGATAAGTTCTCTAAAAGGCATTTTCTAAATGTGGCTCACACAAAGAAATTCATGCAGACCGTGCTTGTCGCCTCTTACTGTAGAAGACTTGTTGAAGAGAACAAACATGCCGGTATCAGAGAGTTGTATTATGCCTTGAAACATACAGTAGAAGGTTCTAAAGAAAATACATTTGATGACCAGGCTGAATCTAACCCGATCATTGAGGATATAGAAACAGCACTTGACATCCTAAGAGAAGAGCTCAATCTTACAGCAGACAGAAGAGGTTATATTTACGGCGATATAGTCCTAAAAGATGGCGAAGATGAGTTCAACGCTTCAAAGCTTGGAAGGGGTGGATGGGCCGTACCTGGTACAGTTGAAGAAATTGACTTCTTAAATGTTAACGCCGAGTATATTCTTGTTATTGAGACAGCTGCAATGTGCGATAGGCTTATCGAAGAAAAATTTGCACAGACCAATAATGCCTTATTAGTTGCATGTCAAGGGCAAGCCCCAAGAGGTATCAGAAGACTGATAAACAGACTACATACAGAAAAGAATTTGCCAGTTTATGTCTTTACAGATGGAGATCCTTACGGATGGTACATCTATTCTACAATAAAGCAGGGATCAATGAATCTAGCATATCTTTCTAGAAGATTAGGTGTGCCTGATGCAAAGTTTATAGGCATGACTATGGACGATATCGAAGACTATGAACTTCAGAAAGTTACAGAAAAGCTAAAAGATATGGACAAAAAGAGAATAAACGAAATAATGGAATACGAGTGGTTTAAACATAAGGACTGGCAAGAGCAAATGAAAAAATGTCTAAAACTTGGAGTAAGGATAGAACAGCAGGCACTTGCAAACAAATCTTTAGAGTTTGTCGCTAAAGAATACTTGCCCCAGAAAATAGAAAATGAGGTATTTTTACCTTAAATAAATAAAAAAATATTTTAATTTTTAGTTGATAATGAATCAATCATGAGTCTCATTGCTTCGCTGATTGCTTCACACTTTTCTTTTGTTAATCTTTGTGCTAGTCCATAGTTGCCTTTATCAAATGCTTCATTTGCTTCTCTACATAGTCTTTCTGAATCATCTAATAGTTTTATAGCTCTGATATACCTTGGATCTTTATCTAGGCCTCTATTTAGTATCTCAATCTTTAACTCTTCAATTATATCGTCAGGTCTGCAACAAGTATCATCTTCGTCTACAATATATTGATGAGTAATTACTTCTCTGGCCTCTTTGATTAGATCTTGAGTGTAGCATAGATCACATCTCTTCATGTATCCTTTTGTTATTATCCTTAGAGTTTCTCTCGGATTTATACCAGGATGTTTCAATATTTCAACTTGGTCATTGTCTGATACTGGATCGCCATTTGGAGGTGTGCCTTCAGTTTCTGCATAGTTAATACTCTTATTTTCAAGACCATTAAACTTAGCAGAGGATTTTATAGTCTTGCTTTCTCCAACTGCTAAAGGTCCAATGTTATTCCATGTTATAGTAGTTGTTCCATTGGAATTAACTAAAACAGTATCTGGAGCTATTGAAGACAAATTAGCATAAGTTAACCCTACTGGTAGTGTATCTGTAACAGTCACAGGATCTAGTATTACTTCTCCGGTATTTGTTATTACTAAAGTATATTCATTTGTAAATCCATTTTTGCCCCAAGGCGGCTCAACTGATTTTGTTATGTTTATTGCTGGGCCTTTAACTCCTACATTAGAAGTATCTGTATCAGTGACATCCCCAATGGAAGATGTTCCGATTACTGTTGCCTGATTTGTGAAGGTACCGATTCTTCCTGGATCAACAGTTGCTTGGAATTGAACGATTATTACCTCAGTTGGATTCATTGTACCGATATTGTCCCATGTTAAAACTTGAGGGGATCCAACTATTGAATTTGGCTCATAGGGTATTCCGCCAACAGTACTATATCCTGGCCTATATGTAAGTCCATCGGGTAAATAGTCAATCAATTTTACGGGATTCAATGTCATGACCCCAGTATTTGTAATAGTGAGACTAAAGTATACTATTCCTCCAGGAGATGGAACATTTATATCTGTATTTAGAGTAACCTTCTGTAAATCTGTTCCAGGAGATATTACATTCCAATCATCAGAAAGTGGATCATATTGTCTCCTTTCGTCATTACCTACAGGTAATGAAAAGTACTCAGTATTTGTAACTGTATTTGTAAAGCTACCTCCCTGTGGCGGAATTGTTGCATCGTACTCTAAAATGACTGCATTGTTTGGTGGTATTGAGCGATAAGTCCATTGAATTATATCATCATCTCCAATCACCATTGTGGTATCTGCTGTAGGTGAAGATGTAATTGACCCCCCAACTAATATCAAGCCAGAGGGTATTTGGTCTTGAATCACTACATCATATGCAGAACTGTTTCCCGTATTTCTCACAGTAATTGTATAGTGTACATTTTCTCCAGGTAATCCTTGAGTCTTATCCCCTTGTTTTTCGATAGTTAAGTTGGGTTCAACAATCCTAACATCGTCTAAATCACTTATGTTGTATGGAGCACCGTCTTGAATAAAGCTTGTATTAGCATTGTTTACAAGGACCACTCCTATAACATTATCAGGTCGAATATTCTTAATTAAACCTGTAATCTTAATCATGACATTGTTTGGACCAGTAAAGTTTCTATTTGATTCACCTAATGGAGTTCCAAGTTTCCAGGTAAGTACCTGACCATTTTGAGTGAACTGTTGTATTGTTCCCCCATAAGTATCAGTATACGTATGGGAAACATATTCAATCCCATCAGGTAAATGATCAATTATAGTTGTGTTTGTATAATTTGCACTCACTCCGGAATAAACTACTGCTAAATCAAATACCACTCCTTCACCAATTGTTGCTTTTTCTTTTTCAGATTCTTTGAAAAGGCCCTGAATATTAATTATCCTTGCACTGGCTGTTGCACTACTATATATGCAGCCATTTGAACATTTACCTACTGCAATGACTCCATTAGTTCCTGTACTAGAAACATCGTTTAATCTAGCAGAAAGTGGGGCTGACCATGTTCCTCCTGATTGTGGAATCGGTCCGGGTATTTGCCAAGTAATTGTATTGCCAACAAGTGAAGGAACTTCTCCATTAGTTCCGTTTCCTGCGATTATTGGAACGCCCCAATCAGCACTTAATGTATCTATGACTGTAACATTGTATGCAGGAGCATTGCCAGTGTTGGTAATTGTAATTGTCCAGCTCCCCGTACCCCCTGGTGCAACAGGTTGTATGACAGGAGTTTTAGAAACAGAAAGAATTGGTTTTAGAGGATTAATAGCTAAAGTATTATTAGTTACAAAAAGATTATTGCTACAACTATCTTGGTAGTCAACTCTAACATTATTTGTTCCAGGTGTTACAGTTCCACAGCTTATTCCATCGTTTTTTACTCTGAATTCAAGTGTTGTAGTTGTATTGCCAGACATGTTGCCTAAAGACCAAATAGGTTGTGCAGGATTTGAAGGAGGATTTGGTGTTGGATTTGGTCCATTAACCATAGAGTCAAATACAAATCCCGGTGGCAATGTAGAAGTTACAATAACATTGTAAGATGTTGGATATCCCGAAGAATTTTGAATAACTAATCTTATAGTTCCATCACAAGTTGTAAATGTACCAACTATTGAAGGAGTTATAGTAATATTTGGTCTTGTTCTTAAAGAACGGGTGCCCGTAGATGCTATATAATTAATGCAGGGAACATCACAACCATATCTAACATAAGCAGTATTATTTCTTGAAACATCACACTTACTTACCGAACCCCACACATAATAAGTTGCAGTGTTACTTCCAGATACATTTGACAAGGTTCCGTGCTTCCATGGGTCCGCTAATGTTCCAGAGCCAGGTGGTATTGTTCCTCCTGTTCCGGGGTATTGATTTGTACTAATACCGCCAAAGGTCATGTTTATAGGCAAAACATCATAGAATTCAACATTTAGTGCAGGTGCAGATCCACTATTTGTGATAATAAGTCTCCATTCAACAATATCCCCAGGTTCTGCGGCAACGCTATTGGTATAAGTTATTCCACCTGTTGTAATATTTCGTCCCTGCTTTGATATTGATAAGGTTGGAGTTCTCCTAGTAATTTGAGAGCTAGCCTGAGGCGATAATTTAACATCACTACACGGTGTCAAGTATGCGGCCTGTGAGGTAAATGTTCCTGTTGAAGGCATATCACAACTTGAACGGATTCTAAACGTAATCGCTATTTCAGATGAAGGCGCCATAGCTCCTAATCCCGGAATTTGGGCTTTAGTCCATCTAACTGGATTTGCACCAACATTTTCAGATTCAGCTGGATTTCCGGAGCCCACAACATAAGAAATTCCTGTTGGCAAATTAGCCGTAACATTTACATCATAAACATATGTCAATCCAGTATTTTTGATAATAACAGTTGCACTTTGCTCGTCACACATATTGAGTGTCTGAGGTATAATATTAGTTGTTATAGCATCTGTATTCGGTATCCTAACTGAAGCAGTATCTGTTTTTATAGGCTGGCAGTCTCCACCTAGACAACCTGCGCTTGTTGATGCTAAATTTGTCAGGTTATCACATGCATCGATATTTGCAGTAAAAATAATCTCAGTTTTGTCTCCGGCATTAATTTTATCTATTATCCAAGTAGCACCGTTAATTGGATTACCATTTCGGTCTTGATTAATATGAAGTTGAGAATAAGTTCCGCTTGAAGAATTATAAGATAGTCCTGCACCTATAACCTCTTCTAGCCATATATTGTAACTCGCACCGCTTCCTGCATTTGTAAGACAAAGCTTCCATGTGGCCTTGTCAGTTGTAGCCCAGAGTAATTCTGGAACTTTCATTAAGCATACATTGCCGCTAAGGACTAAGGGATTTTGTGTAGCAACGTTTTGACATGCCCTGTCATATGTTCCATTTCTATTACATAATCCATCCCAGTAAAGACTAGCACTCATGCCCCCTTGATCTGCACATTTCTTAGTTACATTCATTAATATTCTAGCTTGAGTGTTAGTAGCAAAATAATCTCCGTATCTCCAAACAAAGTCTGTTGGGCTGTTATTGCTCTCTAACGGAGTATGGCCCACATAAGAGATAGAATTAATATGATAGTTGCTAAGGGGGAATACTGCTTCCACATCGTATGCTCCAACTGAAGAACTTCTATTAAGTACTAATTCTATATCATAAGTCCCACATTTATCAACAATTGGCGGAAGTCCACTAATACTAATACCCATTTGTGAATCATTTACAAGGACAAATGTGCCTATCCTTATCTGCTGAGAGTTCTCATAACAACTGCCGCTAACTACAGTTTTTCCTGTGTTTAGAATTGACCAGTCAAAGAAAGGTTCAGACCCACAAGAAGGGCTCGAAGAATTTTGAGTAGACATATTATATTCTAATGTTAGCCTAGTATTTCTAATCGAAGTTGTATTCGCATCAAAACATGAAGAGAAATCTATATCGGAAAAGTTCACGTCCAAGTATGTCGAAGCTGCGGGTGCGTAGTAAACAATGCAAGTTCCATTAATGTCTATTTTGACTTGCCCTTGAAGAACCTGGTTATTTGGCCTTTCCTCTCTGAATTTTAGAGCCGATACGTTAACATCATCCCAGAAACTAATATCTGAAAAATTAAATTCATTTGTATATTTTATTGAAGTACATTTCTCAAAATTATAACTAGATGAAACATATTTATTAGATGAAACAGTTTCTGAGCATTCAAGTACTGTTGACTGAGAAGATGAAGCCGTTCTAACACAACCACAACAGTCTGTAACTGTAGCAGTTACATTATTTGTGGCTGTGGTATAACAATATTCACAATCAGAATAAGTTGGGGATTGAAGAGTAATTGATGTATTTAGACCTAGTGCAGGAGTAACAGTCCAAGTGATGGTATTTCCAGAAACACTGCCGCCGCCGGCATTTATTATAGAAAATCCTGAAGGTATAGTATCCACAACAACTATGTTTGAAGCAGAGCTATTACCACACGATGTTGGACCAGAATAAGATGCAGTAATATTGTAAGTTATAGATTCTCCTAAGTACATCTGTGAGGGCGCACCAGTTTTTGAAACAGAAACTGAGGGAATATTCTGAACAGAATAACTGCCAAACTTAACAGGAGGATAAAAAACTTGATTGCAATAAAAATATTCTGGCCTAAATATAACTGTACCAGATGGCAATGACCCGCACCAATCACCTGAAGGAACTAAATCGAATGTAAGATTAGTAGCTCCATTTGGAATATCTCCAAGGACAAAATATTTTCCAGTATTATTGTAAGATGCCCCAGCTGGGGAAGTAATATTTGCAACAGTTAAACTTCCAAAATCAGCAGACAAATTAAAATCATAAGCTTTTCCGCCAGTATTTGTAATTGGAATGGTAAAAGTGTTTCCAACACCGCAGTAATTAATATTAAAAGAAGGAACAGTATAATCTATCTTTGGCGGATTTGGTTGAAAAGCTATACTTGCTATAGTTTCTTGAGTTTGACAAACACCGCAACTTCCCCATGTAACACTCGCAGTATCATATAATTGGGTACACCCAATAACTTTTGCACTTATTTGGATTAGTACCTCATCGTCTGGTTCCATATGAGAAAGAGCGGGAATTTGTGTAGATGTCCATTCCAATGTTCCAAGACTTGTTACTACACCTGCAGGTGAAGAAGAAATGTATTGCAATCCCGGTTGTAAAGTATCTGTTATAACTACATTTTCAATTGGCCCAAGCCCAGTACTTGTCACTGTTATAGTCCATGAAACATTATTCTCTAAAGTGGCATTTTGAGTAGAAGGTGTTTTTTCTATTGTAACCGCACCTTGATACACTGTAATTGGTTTTGTAAAAGATAGAGAGTGTGAGCTATTATTATAATCATATGCCCCATTTGCAGAAATATTTCCAACTTGTGCATTGCACAAAGTGTTAACTCTGATCTTTTTTATATCAGAAAGACCCGGACCTAAGGAAGATACATTGTGTTCAAGGGTGTCAGAAGTGCTAAATCCTATTGGTAAGGTAATTACATAATTAATATCAATTGCAGTTTCATTGACTGAAGTATTTCTTAAGGTAACATTATAATCATAAGGAAAACAATTATAGACTGCAGCATTTCCGTCAATGCTTATATCTATGATCTGGGCAGAGACAGGTATTAAAGAAAAACTTAGTATAGAAAGTAATAAAATAAATATAATAGATGGTTTATTCATGTAAAATTTAAAATTTATTGATATATAAAGTTTACGGTTTTGGTAATCGATTACTGAATATATAGTTACAATAACTAAGTATTTAGGTTAGATACCACACAATTAACATAAAAATATTGATATAAAAAAAAATGCAACATGAATACTTTATTAATGGAATATTGTTTTACATTGACCTTTAAAAAAAATAATTAAATAATAAATTAAAGTCCCTTGAATGCTTTGTCAATTAGCTTTTTCTCAGGAGGTTTTGTCAGTAGACTTACAATTATCATAAGTGCAACTGATATAGGTATTGCAATGAAAAATGGGTCAAGTTGTGTGAGTGAAGCCTTAGCATTTAGTAATACTGGTTTCCCAAATATCCATTGACATATCCTCAAAGGCTCAGATTCAGATACTTTAAAGAATAATGTCCATATTATCCAGGATAAGAATCCTCCGACCATTGAAGCTATTGCGCCCATTCTTGTTGATCTTCTCCAGAACAATGCTCCTGTGTATGCAGGCAAGAAAACTGCACTGCACATACCCATGAATATTGTTGTACCTCTAGCAATTATTGCCGGAGGAAGTATGTACCCTAAAGCAAGAGATACTAAGACTGTTGCACCAATTCCAATTTTTGTCACAGTTACTGCATTAATCTTCTCTGAAGATTTTCTTAGCCAGACGTGATAAAAGTCGTGCCCGAAAGAAGTCCCCATAGCATGGAACTGCCCCGAAATAGTAGACATTGCAGCCGATATTAGGGTAATCATAAATAGTATGACAAACCAACTTGGGAACCTGTAATTGACATATTCAGGTATCGCAGAATCGGTCCAGTAAACATACTCTGATGGCCTTCCAACAAGTTTACCGCTTTCATCGTATTTGAAATACAAATCTCTGATCTGTTGATTTGATAGCCCCGGATTGTAATCGGCTTTTATTACTTCGACACCCTCTTTTTCAAAATATGAATTAGTAAGAGATCCAACTGTGAAGGCAACACCTGTCATCAAAAGGATGAAAACTCCCCCTATCCCCACAGCTTTAGTAAGATCACGTTTGTTTTTTGCAGTCATACAACGGACTGCGAGTTGAGGTTGCGCAAGTACCCCTACACCAACACCGAATATCAGACCCATAAGAACTGACCAAAATATCCCTTGCGTGTCATTTAGTCCACTGGCATCGGCTGGGGTATTTCCAAGACTCATGGTAGGAAAAGAAGTAAATCCTTGATGGCCAAATATACTAAGGGGCGCCCCTTTATTTGTCAGCATTGAATATGAATCTGTAAGCTGGAAATTTTCAAGGGATTGGTGAGCTGCTGTTACGCCTCCGAATGCAGCATAGGTACCTACCAAAAGTAATATCATCCCAATTGCCATTATAGTTCCCTGTAATGCATCGGTGTATAGCACCGCCAGTAATCCACCAAAGAGAACGTAACCTGCGACTATTCCAGTCATTACAATCAAGGCAAGATTAAAATTAAGATTAAATGTTGATTCAATCATTCTTGCTGCCCCAATTATAACAACAGACGCATATAAAGGCATGAATATCGTGATAAGCAGACCAAAGGAACCTTGTAAGGTCTTGGAATCGAATCTCTTACCAACAATTTCAGGGAATGTGAGTGCACCTAAATTTTGCCCAACATGCCTTGCTCTGTTTCCCCAGACGACAAATGCCAAAAATATTCCAACAAAAATATTCATGAATGTAAGCCAGAGAAGCCCCATCCCGAACATGGAAGCCGAGCCTCCAAATCCCACTATTGCCGATGTACTGATAAAAGTAGCACCGTAAGAAATCGCAATAATGTATGGGTGGACATTTCTTCCAGCCAACATATAATCTTCCTTGTTTTTTGTTTCCTTCCATCCTTTGTGGGCTAGAAAACCAGTAACAGCAAGATAACAGAATATTACAATAATTGATAAAGCTGTATTTTCCATAATATCACTCTTTATTCTCCTTCAATTTGACTACAGACCACCCTACGCAAAGCAGAGTAGACAAAATGGTCAACAGATATGCTGACCACACCCATGGATCAGAAATTCCTAACATTTTAAATCACGAGTTAAATAAGAGTTTAATATTTATAAATATTTCGTGTGTAATACGAATTTTTAAATAAAATTACAATATAACTAGTATAATAAAAATTTATTAATTGGATTAATTAATTATAGGATAAAATAAATAATATTTCAAATATCGGCATACAATATCTTTAAATATTGTATAATCCTCTATTTTTATATTAACACATTAAAATTAAGATGGGGTTTTGATGGAACTATGGAATTTTATTCTGAACAGCCAGAAGCGAATGGATATACTGGATGAATTGTCCCTTACTAATCCTCAAAAAAGTCTTGATATTGCAAAAAAACTAGAGATGAGATGGCAGGATGTTTCTACCCAGTTGAATCTCTTTGTTGAAAAAAAGCTTGCTGCCAAGGATGGAACCCAGTTTTATCTGTCCAAACAGGGGCAAATTTACAAATCACAGATCAAAAATCTTCAAGACCTAGAAAACAATGTGGAGAAATATTCCGATTTTATTGAAAAACACAATATAGAAAAAATCCCAAACTGTTTTGTTAGAGATTTCTTGAGCTGGGAAAAAAATAAATTGAGCCATCTTACACCCCTTGATGTCTTCCCATTCATCTCAAAAAATGTAAAAGGTTCTAAAACTGAGCACCTGGGCGTATTCTCCAGGATTTCAAAGGACATCCAAGATATATTTTCAGGAATGGGTGATGGCGTAAACCTCAGGATAATATACCCAATAGAAGAAATAGACAAACTGAATAAAAATGACTATCTCCTGGATAATCAAAAATATGAAGTGAGATTTGTAGAAAGAAAGGATATGTACTGCGTTATGCAGGTGTGCGATAGGAATTTTTCTTGGATAGGATTTGAAGATCATAAAAATGAGTTCGATTATCTTAACATCATAGAGGGGAATGATATTAGATTTTTAGACTGGTCGATATCAAACTTTGAATTCCTATGGAAGAATTCTAAAAAACTTTAGGGATATAATGGATTTTCCAGATAGATTAACAAAGGCTTTTGAAGTAACTGAAAAACATTTTGATTCTATAAATATTGAAAGGGCAATTTTTTTATCTTACTACTGTGATCTAAAAGACTGCAAATTCTGTTATATGTCTACTATAAAATCTAGCCCAAAAAAAGGATTAAGAAGTATTGAATCACTTTTTGCCGAAGCTTTTCTTGTAAAAATGGCAAATTGGAAGGTAGAGTTTTTATCTTCAGGTTATGGTGTTTATGATACCAAAAAAATAGTAGATATAGTCAAAGGGATTGCATGTATAACAGGTGAGCCAGTGTGGCTTAATACTGGAATACTTGAAAGAGATGATCTATCTGTTTTCGAAAATGAATTGAAAGGCGTTACTGCATCTATAGAAACTTTTACTGAAGAGCTCTTTCAAAAACTATGCCCTTCAAAAAACTGGGATAAGCTAATGAATTTCTTAGATATTGCAACTGAGCTTGGATACAAGAAAGGCGTTACAATAATACTGGGTATTGGCGAGAATAGGGAAGATCTTGAAAATCTTTTTGAGATAATTAAAAATTACAAAATAGATAGGGTAACATTTTATTCCTTAAATCCCCATAAAGGAACTATTTTTGAAGATTCAGTACCCCCGACTTCTTTATACTATCTTGATGTTGTATCAGAAACAAGATTAATGTTCCCAAAACTAGAAATCGTTACCGGTATTTGGTCGGATAGAATAAATCTAGTAGGACCTCTATTATTGGCAGGTTCAAATGGAATAACAAAGTTTTCATGGCAAAAGTTTTACGGATCAAAACTTGGAAAATCTCTCACTTCAGAGATACAAGAATTTGAAAAGATTTCAAAAAGAAGATTCAAAGGGAGCATGACAGATATATCGCTGCTCCAGAATAAATTGAAATTTCCCAAAGATCCCATATATAAAAATGAAGCTGTTGAGAAAGAAATAATTGAGAGATCAGATCTAATAAAAGAAAGGATAGAATCTTATATTTCTGAGATTAAGAAAAGTAATTAATGATCATTTTTTACTTTATTAATGTCTTCAACTATAAGCCAATCGTCCATATTGCTATAATCACGCTTATCTATCCCAAATGGATGAACTTCTTTTACATCTTCAATTTCTATAAGTACGAGATATCTTTTGCCAATCCACCAATCAAGCTGTTTGTCTGTCAATTTTAGTTTTTCCTGATTTCTTTCAATTAGATTCTTTGACTCTTCAGGTGACATTTTTTCTGAATTAAATACACTCTTTACTCTGGCTAAAGCTTTGACAAGTCCTTCCGAATTATTATTGATGAAATACAAGGCATCCCCAGAATTTACTTTTCCCTAGGGTAATTTTCGTCCTGTCGTACCACGAATAATCATTTTTTTGTTTCCAGAAAGTATTTTATCCATCTCTTTAGCTTTGGCATCTAGGTATACTACATGGTCCATTATATCGCCTATTTTACCGAATCAAAACTGCTTTAAATCTTTCTTTATAGGTTCTGGTAAATGGTTCCACCTAATGCCTTGGATAGCACCTTCCAATCCCTGGAGCATGCTAAAACATGCAGTATCATCGATGGTCTTTATTCTGATAAATGCTTCTTTGCTTCCAAAGAAATCAGTTTTCAGGTGTATCGATGCCAACGGCCATAAGTTTCTTACTCACTTCTTTGCCTATGTTTGGCATTTCAGTTAATTCCATAATTACCCACTTCTTTCAGATTTTCTCTTTTCCTCAAAATATTTTTTTTCCTCAATCAAATCCATGATTAGCTTATCAAAATTCCATTCGATATTGTGCTCTGTTAGGACACAAAACAAAGGCTTTGCTATGTTTATATCTGAGAAATTATATAGGAGATATCGTATTTCCTCATCCAAAAAATCGAGGAACATCAAAACCTTATCCTGTTTATCTTCGAAGAAAGAGCTTTCATCGCTTTCAACTATTTCTGCTATTTTAGTATTTTCTTTTCCAGATGCAGAAATTATTTCTAGATTAATATTAAATTTGTTATCAAGGAAGCTTTTTAATTTATTGATATCCTCTTCAGAGTAACCGTATACAACAATGTGCTTTTGCTTTTTCATGAAAAATTAGGATAATTTTATCTTTATAACTTCTTTGTAAAGAGATTGAACTATATCTTTTTAGAATAGAGATCTTCTTTTAGGAAGGGTATAAGTGCAAGTTTAAGTGCAGAAACGTAAAGGTCCTTTCTCTCAACGACGCCATCTGTTAGAAATCCAACGGCCCCGCCTTTTCTTTTGATTTGAGCGTCACCTGTTACATCTGCCATTACATCTCCAAGCTCAACGCCTTCAAGAACTTTTTCGATAGCATCGTTCCATAGTTCAAACATAGGAGATGTCCCAAATCCTATATTTCCCTTGTTGCCCATTATACATGCTACCCCGATGCCAAACCACTTTGAATAAATATTAATTACTCCTCCTTCGATTCCGACGAAAAAAGATGCGCCAATTTTTGCCTTATCATCTAATTTTTTTAAGACTTTAGCACGGTGCTCTGCGCCTTCAAATGTTTCATCATCTGCAGGTTGGTCAGGTACTGAACTGCCTACTTCTATCCCTTCTACTTCGATATCATTAAAATAAGAAGAAAATGCTTCCTTTGCAGCATCTGTCTTCACCGGATTCTTAGAGCCTACTAGGACCTTCATTATCAAGAATATATTCAAATTACTTATATATTTTCTGGAAAACATAGGATTATTCTCACGAAACCTTTAAAAACTCCTTAGAACTCATTTGTCTATCTTATGGAATGTGGATTCAAGCGAAATGCTTGCCGAACCATAAGGAGGGATTTATTTGGGATATTACAAATATATGGAAGAGGCTTGGAAAAAGCCCAAAGAAGGTTATACACGAGAACTTTGGACAGAAAGATTGATCCAGTGGAGAAAGGAGCCTACAACAATAAAGATTGAAAGACCAACAAGAATAGACCGAGCGAGAAAACTTGGTTACAAGGCTAAAAAAGGATTTATTGTTGCAAGAACTAGAGTCTTAAGGGGTGGAAGAAAGAGACCAACCATAAAAGGTGGTAGAAGGCCTGCAACAAAAGGTATCTTGAGATATTCACCAAAAAAGAGTCTTAAATGGATTGCAGAAGAGCGTGTTCAAAGGAAGTTTCCAAATCTTGAAGTCTTAAACTCATACTGGGTTGGCGAAGATGGACAGCGTGTCTTTTATGAAGTCATTCTAGTTGATCCTTTTGCACCAGAAATATTCGCAGACCCAAGAATTAACTGGATATGCGAAAGACAGCACAAGAGAAGAGTATTCAGAGGTTTGACCTCAGCCGGCAAGAGATCGAGAGGCCTTAGACACAAAGGAAAAGGTGCTGAGAAATTAAGACCTTCACTTAAAGCCCGAGGAAACAGAGGTAAGTAAGGTTGAATCCGTTTGGTATCGCATGGATACAAATAGAAACATTTTCGCATGCAACTGAAGATATAGAGAAAGTAAAATCTTTACTTTCTAAATTTTTTTCTTTTGATATTACTTTTAATGAAAATAAAACATACGGCCATTTTGGCAATGAAATCACAATAATTAATGTTGAGCTTTCTAAAAACAAAGAGATAAAGGATTTCATTTCAAATTTTTTAACAATAGTTGACAAAAATTACATCCTTGAAACTCTAGAAAAAAGGCTTGATGAAGACGGGGTATTGTTCGTCCGGATGGGCAAGGAAAGAGTATTTAACGATGATTTCACTATTGATGATAACGGTGACATACTGTTATCCATGAAGTTTGTCACATATCCAAAAAGTAGGGAAAAGGTTATCAAGAATGGGAAGCTACTATTCAGCAATTGATCTTAGAGGTTATCCTTCATCTTATTTTTCAAAAACAGCATTAGTTAAACATGTTAATGCAGAAAACTATAAGGTTGTTTTAGATAGCTTTGACAAAAATAAAACAGAGGACATTCTTTTTGGCATTGAAATTGACGATGAATCCAGAAACGCTAAGAGAATTATTAGAAGAGCAGAAGGCATGGATGTAATAATTTTCAAAGGCAGGGATTCAAAAGAGAATAGAGATGCCCTCAAAATAAAAGAAATCACTTTTATTTCTAACCCAGATAATCTTGACAAAGTCTGTTTTGAACTGGCCAGGGAAAATTCAATTGGTTTTGAATTAAATATCCAAGATATTTTTAACACCCAGAGATATAGAAGGACAAAGATGCTAGAAACTAATAGAGAGCTACTTAAGGCTTATAGAAAGTTTTTATTTCCAATAGTTTTAACTTCTGGTGCTAGAGATGCAAACGAGATCAAAACACCTTTGACCCTTATATCCTTTGGATGTATACTAGGTATGGACATAAGGGAAGCCAAGGGTGCGATTACAACTGTTCCTGAGATGCTAATCAATAAAAAATAAATTAATACTTGATTGTGAAGAAATCATTGTTTGTTCCATTGAAGACATAACCGGTGACTATTATTTTATTGTTTTGATCAATTGCCACGTCAAGCGAAAAGTCATCTTTTCCACTGTTATACGACTTCTCCCATAAAATATTGCCACGCGGATCATACTTAATTGTATAAAAATTCTTGTCTTGATCCTTAGTTATATACCCTGTCACTATTATGTTGCCTGTTGAATCAGTTGCTAGACCCAATGCATAGTCATCTTTGCCGCTGTCGTAAGTTTTTGTCCATATGATGTTCCCATTTGGATCATATTTTACCATTAAGAAATCCACATTGTTACCATTGAGAGTTTCTCCTGCAACAATTATGTTGTCATTCGAATCTGTTGCTACTTCATAGGACTTATCAGTATTTCCCCCATCGTATGTTTTCTTCCATAAAAATTTTCCACTACTATCATATTTTATGGTGCAGAAATCATAATCTGACCCACTGGAGGAATACCCGGTAACAATTATGTTGTCATTTGAGTCAGTTGCGACATCAAATGCATATTCCTTATTCCCGCCATCATATGATTTTCCCCATAAAATATTGCCGTCTGGGCCATATTTTATAGTATGAAAATTAACGTCAACTCCTGGATATACCTCCCCCGTAATGATAATATTATCTTTAGAATCAGTTGCCAGGCCTTGTGCATTTTCATTATGCCCAGCATCATGAGATTTAGTCCAGATTATATTGCCATTTATGTCATACTTTATTGTGAAGTAATCATTATTAACTCCGTTATTCACAAAACCGGTAACTATGACATTATTTCCAGAATCAGTAACAGCTGCTAATGAATAGTCATTGTTGCCTCCATCGTATAATTTTTCCCATAAAACGTTGCCATCAGGATTGTATTTAATTGTATAAATGTCATTGTCATTACCATTTGAGATATATCCTGTTACTATGGTATTGTTACTTGCGTCTGCCGCAACACCTAAAGCAAAATCATCCTTGCCACTGTCGTAAGTTTTTGACCAGATATATTTTTCATCTGATAAACATCCACTAAAAACAGATACTATAAAAATCACAATTATTAGTGATAAGATCATTTTTCTCGTTGTAATCACCTATCAAATATTCTAAACAAGACTAATCTAGCCAATATATAAATATATGGAAAATTAAAAATAAGCTCTAATATAACTTGCGATAGTCCTTGGATTTTTTAGGGCAAACAAGAAGACTTCAGGGATTTTGCGGATAATAATTCCTGTGCCACGTGTACACCCATAGAAACAAGGAGTTTCCATATAACATTTTTTTACTTTTGAATAATCCAATTCTTTTAGGGCTTGCTTTACCCCCATTTCTTTTAGATTTGCAGATGATTTAAATTCGAGGCATGGGGCTATTTCTCCTTTTTCAGTTAATATTATAGATCTCTTCATGGCATCACAAGGTACACAATAATTGCCTTCAAGATATTTAATTGACTCATCATATATGAGCTTATCAAATATCAATCCTTCTTTTTGAGATAATAAACTCAATTTTTTAAATGCGTCAATAATTATTGTTGGGTTATCGTCATAACTCATCTCTTCGTCATATGCACTAGAATGGCAGTGAGAATAATTATAAGGGTAAGCGTTGAACTTAAATCCATTGTTTCCTGCAAAATTAAATAGGTCCATAACTTCGTCATGATTAATTTTACTTATTGTTGAAATTATGTGCCACATTCCTTTTTTATCTTTTATTTTACTACAATACTCTATATTATGTAGTAAAATAGGAAGTTTGTCAACACCCCTAATTTTCATATACTTTTTTTGATCTAAGGAATCAAGACTGATACTCACATTGCACTTGAGTCCTGCAATTTTATTGGCAATTTTTTCATCTAAGAGCAAGCCATTTGTTATCAAAGTTGGGTTGAATTCTAGACCAATTAGTAACTCAATAATTTCCATTATATCTTTTCTAAGTAAAGGCTCGCCACCCTGCAAAAAAACATGCTTTACGCCATAAGATTTTAAATCCTTGAATATATTCTCAATCTCTTCAAGAGTAAGCTCGTCTTTTATTTTGGAAGGAGTTTTCCATATGCTACACATTGGACATATGGAATTACATCTTCTTGTAAGATTAAACACAACTAAAAATGGTCTCCCAAGAAGGATATTTTTTATCATGCACTCGCTTTCTAGATGCTATTATTAAATCTATTTATTATTTCTTATACTATATTAATCTATCCTTCCATTATCTCCTTAAGATTCAATCCCTCTTCTTTCATATG
>JBDKUY010000072.1:0-20477 GCA_039679445.1 Methanofastidiosum sp.
CTGGCCTTAAGAATAGGGCCAGATTATCGAGCATAAGACTGAAATTTAAAATCCTCAAAAAACCATAAAAACTCATATATCTTAACCCAAAAACAACATATTCCAATAGAAATGATGCGGGGGAAGGGATTCGAACCCTCGAAGACCTGCGTCACCGGATCTTAAGTCCGGCGCCTTAGACCATGCTCGGCAACCCCCGCCTAGAAAAATATCCAAGCCTATCTCTTATAAAATTACCTGATAATATAAATCTTTAGGCAGTTTGTGTTGACGCACTTGTAGCCATCTCTCATTTTGCCATCTTTGCCATGGACGGTAACTCTCCTTATCACAGATCCACAAACTTTGCAATTTCTTTCCCCAAAATTAATGTAATCATATTCTTCTTCGTCATCTTCTTTATCATCAAATTCGATATCTTCACCTGAAATTTCCCTGTTTATTATATCTAACTCTCTTTCTAGTTTTGTATCATTGATTTCAGGCAAATGTTTTTCTTCACCCACTTCATCCTCAGGTTTCAAACTAAAAATTTTGGCAAGTGCTGAAAAAGTTGCATAATTATTGTATTCGATGACCATATAGGACCCATCTGGGGCAGAATCAAATGACAGTATGGCATAATCCGCTTCAATCTCATTTCTTAAGTAATCCTTGATTTTTTTAATAAATGACCTATCATTTCCTTCTAAATCTTGATTTAATAAAAGATCTTCATTGATGTATATCTCCTTACCAGCAGTATAATACTCAATATCTGCCTTATTTAAGGCTAGGACTACCTTCTTTATTCCTTCATCAACTGTATAAGGCAGGGCTTCAACTTTTCTCATAATGATACTACCATTTATTAGAATTTAAGGTTTTCAATCATTTTGCTCTGCATCAGAATTCTCAATAAGATCAAATAAGGTCTTTTTAAGGTTTGTAACAGTGTCATAATTTTCCATCTCTTTTGGATAAATCCATTTAAATGTGTCATGTTCCCAGTCTATCTTTATTTCCTCTCCTTTGAACAGGAAGAGGAATGGGTTAATTGACCATATCGTATTATTCACAGTATCATTGACATCGAAAGGAGTTCCAATCTTTAAAAGTTCTAAGTATTTGTTATCAACGCCTGTTTCCTCTTTTATCTCTCTTAAAGCGGCTTCAAGGCTGTTTTCTTCTTCAATGAATCCAGAAACACCTGCCCATTTGCCTCTAAAAGTGCCAACCTTATCGCTCCTTTTAAGAAGGAGGACCTTCCCATCCTTAAATAAAAATGAAGTAACAATCTCTTTTCTCTTCATAAAAGAAATAAATAAAGTATATTAAAAAAAGTATCTAAAAAACTGGGGCAAAAGAATGAATTTATTGCTTTCTAGCTTTTCTTTTCATTCTTCTCATTTTCTTCTTAACGTGTCTCCAGCGCATTCTGCCTTTCTTTTTCCATTTTCGTGGCCTTTTGCCCATTATATCCCTCAATGATTTTTATTTTTTCATCGTTATTTCGATAGTACTTACTGCTCTCTGTTCTACCTGCTCTGTTCCAATCTTTATATCGGTAATTTTAGCATCGGGAACAAATCTGCTTTTTACGATTTCTGCAGTATCCACAGCAGTAGATATACTTCTTCCCCTAGCTTTTATGGTTATCTCATTCTCACCTGCATTAAATCCAGTGACTATAGCAAGAACATACGCCATTGCCTTTTTCTTTCCTACGAGTACATCCATAATATCCCTCTAATCAACGCTCATTGAAAAACGCTAGAGAACTAGCATGAAAAAGTTTCGTTGCCTATTTATATACTTTTTGGTTATTTCATAATTGCTTAAAAATATATATTTATTCGCTTATTTAATGAAATATAATATAAAATAGGAGGATTTTATCATTCTGATACGACTACATTGATATTTTCTTGATCAAGTAAAATGCCTCTCCAAAATACTTTAGTGTTTACAATGAATCTAGTTTCATAACTTCCAGCAGAAACTTTTGATTTTAATAGAAATGATTTTGATATTCTTTTATTTGCAGGAAGAGGTTCTTGAAAAGTGAATTTGTAGCCACCATATACCTTATCAGATGGGTATTTATCAACTGACTCTACCACTAAATCATAGTAATCAGATGTAAATTCTATCCAGTACTCCCCTTCTTTAAAGACTTGGTCAGATTCAATGTCCATCATTAAAAGTCCATTTTGATCATGTTTTAGCGATAACTCAGTTTTAAGAAGTCCGCCTAGGTCTATTTTTTTAATATCAAATTTTGGTCTGTAAACCTGAACAGTCGTTTTAGCAGTAACAGCATTCATTTGAATGCCTTCATTATTCTTGTATTTAATTATAAATTCAAGGGGTATATCTTTCCTTGTTTCAGAAAGCTTTAGTACCTCTTTTTCAGCAACTACAATAAATTTTATGGCAGAGGTCTTTCCTTTCTCCAACAATAATGGAGGTGTAGCCTCAAGGGTAACAGTAAATGGTGAAACTTCCTCAACTTCTATTTCTATAGCATTGCTTTTTCCAGTATTTTCTAAATTTAGAATTCCAGTTTCTTCATTTGTTATTAGCATCTTAGTAGTTAAAACATCAACACTGGCTGATATTTTAGGATTTTTCTTGAAATTGAAGATAGTGTCTTGGCCTAGATATAGAATTCCAACTATCAGAACTACCGCAATTACTATGAATATCCACTTTTTATTGATATTCATAAACATCGTAACCCATCATAGTTTAAAAGATTATCTTTTAAAATTATAAATTTATAATTTTCAGTTTTCGGTATTTGAAATTATATTTTTAATTATCTATAAACATACCCCAAATTTTATAAACACCAAAAAATTAATCTTTCTGGTAACCTATGACAGCTGAAGCTCTTTATGAAAGATTATTAGAAACAATTTCTGAAAGTGAACTAAAAGAAAGAATTGATAAAAAAATTCAATCTGTTGGTGGACTGTTATCAGAAGAAGGGGCATTACTCTTAATAGCTGGAGAGCTAGGGGTAACTTTTGAAGAAATTCCTAAAGAGAAAAAACACTTTTTTATTTCGGATATTAATGAAGGCATGCAGCACGTAGACATCAGCGGAAGAATAATGAGAATTTTTGATGTTAATACTTTCCAGAGAAAGACCGGCACAGAGGGAAGAGTTCAGAATATTGTAATTGCCGACAAAACAGGAAGCATTAGAATTGTTTTTTGGGACGATCAGATCGAGAAACTTAAGCAATTTAAGAGAGGCGATGTCGTCACAGTTAGGAATGGATACCTAAGGAAAGGTTTTAACAACGAATTTGAGGTTAGTCTTGGCAAAGACGGTGTTATTTCTGGTGGTCAAGACAGTGCCGATTATCCCCCTATAAATTATGTTAAACTAAAAATCAGGGATATTGAAGACAAGATGAATAACATTGACATCACAGGCAGGATTTCTGTAATTTATGGCGTAAGGGAATTTGCCAAAAAAGATGGTTCCGTTGGAAAAGTCGGTAACTTCATGATAATGGATGATACAGGGGAAATAAGGGTTACTCTTTGGGATAAAAAAGCAGAATTATTAAACACCCTAGCAAAAAATGATATTATTACTATTGAAAATGCTTACTCCAAGATGGGATTAAACTCTGTTGAAATAAATCTTGGATCTTCATCTAATATAATACCTGAAAAAACTGAAAGGGAGGATATCCCCAAATCAGAATCTCTGACAGTCTCTATACCCGATCTTAATGAAAACATGAGGGACATAAACATCGAGGGATATGTTAAAGAGGTATATGGTATAAGAACTTTCACTAGAGAAAGTGGAACTGGAAAAGTTGGCAGATTTTTATTAAGTGACGGTACGCATGATCTTAAAGTTGTTCTGTGGGACGATAAAGCGGATTTATTGGCAACTTTAGTGCCTAGTACTAAAGTAAGGGTCGAATCCTGTAACATAAAATTCAATAATGGTCTTGAGGCACACCTTGGCCTTGGTTCAAAGATACAATTTTCTGAAGCTGAAGAAAAGCCAGATGAAAAGAAAATAGCAGATTACAATTTATCTGACACCGTTAATGTCCTAGCAAGAGTCAATGGAATTGAAGGGGATTTCTTAGTTATTATTGATGAATCCGCTAGTATCCCTCTCTCTTTGAGCCAGATAACAAATAAAAATTTTAACATTGGTGACTCTGTTAAAGTAGTTGGAACAGTTGAAAAGGATTCTGACGTTTTGTTTATTAAAGCGAGTTCGGTTCAAAAGGGTGAATATAACATTCCTAGCCTCGAATCTATTAAAAATCCTCCATCCAAAACTATAGATGAAGTATCAAACAACGATTATTGTATAATTTCTCCTTTGATAAAGCATATTGTAAGTGAAGGAGATGGCTTCATTGTTATTTGTGATGACGGTTATGGCAATATTAGAGGTAAGATTAAAAAAGAAGTACAAACTTGGAAGGAATACGATATTAAAGCCAGAATTTATGATAATAATAACTTGAAAGAGTTTTATGGGTATGAGATTAAAGAAATAAATCCTACCTCCAAGGCTAGAGATATATTTATGGTGATTTAATGGAAAAAATAAAAGATCTTGAAGGTCTTCCAGGTATAGGGCCTAAGACTGCGGAAAAGCTAAAAGAGGCCGGATTTAGAACTGTAGAGTCAATAGCCGTAGCTTCACCAAAAGAATTGTTTGAAATTGCTGAAATCGGTGAAAGTTCTGCCTCTAAGATAATTGAAGCTGCAAGAGAAGCTGCCGATGTAGGTGGTTTTTTAACAGCAAGTGAACTTTTAGAAAAAAGAAAATTTATCGGTAGAATTACTTCTGGAAGCAAAAGGCTTGATGAATTAATAGCAGGAGGATTCGAATCACAAGCAATAATTGAAGCTTTTGGTGAATTCGGCTCAGGTAAAAGCCAGATTGGTCATCAACTTTGTGTAAATGTACAGTTACCAATTGAAAAAGGTGGCCTTGACGCCGGTGCTATATTCATAGATACGGAAAGTACATTTAGGCCAGAGAGAATTATCCAGATGGCAAAAGGAGTAGGTCTAGACCCAACAGAAGTATTGGGAAAGATCAGAGTCGCAAGGGCTTTTAATTCTGACCATCAGATGTTGCTTACTGAAAAAACTGTAGATTTAATCGAAGCAGAAAAAATTAAATTACTTGTAATTGATTCTCTTACTTCTTCATTTAGATCAGAGTATGTTGGAAGAGGGACTTTGGCTGAAAGACAGCAGAAACTCGCAAGGCATTTAAGGACCTTACATAGCATTGCATCTAACCAAGATGTCTGTGTATTTGTTACCAATCAAGTTTCAGCAAAACCTGATGCTTTTTTTGGTGATCCGACAAGGCCTATCGGGGGTCATATCCTTGGTCACTCATCTACACTTAGATTATATTTAAGAAAAGCAAAAGGCGGGCAAAGAATAGCAAGACTCGTTGACTCTCCAAACTTACCAGAGGGAGAAGCAATATTCTTTGTAACTGAAAATGGAATCGAAGACAAATAGGTGATTCATTGAAAGACGGAGATTTTGTTGAAATACAATATGTTGGAAAAATCAAAGAAACAGGTAAAATCTTTGATGTAACTGATGAAACAAAAGCAAAACAAGCTAACGTATATAACGAAGGGAATAAATACGAGCCTATACAGGTAGTCGTAGGTGCCGGACATGTCATTAAAGGATTAGACGAATCCCTTTTAGATATAGAAGTTGGCGAAACTAAAACTTTTGATATAACTCCTGAAAAAGGATTCGGAAAAAGAGATTCTTCTCTATTACAAATAATGCATTTGAATGATTTTAAAAAACATGGTATATTCCCAAGAGCGGGATTAAAAATCGAAATTAACGGTCACTGGGCGACTGTAAGAAGTGTTTCAAGTGGAAGGGTAAAGCTTGACTTCAATCATCCATTATCTGGAAAAACACTCTTGTATGAAGTAACACTTCTAAAGAAAATTGAAGATCTGACTGAAAAGATTAATGCTATTCTAAAGGTCAGAGCTCCAGGTATTGATGTTTCTTCACAAGTAGTTAACGTTGAAGGAGAAAAAGTTAGTATAGAACTTAAAGGGATTAATCCACCTTACAGAAGCTCTCTTGAGGAATTTATCAAATCAGATATTTCTTCCTATATCCCTGAAATAAAGGATACATCAATAAGTTTTATTGATTAAACTTCTTTTTTTTAATTTTATACCCCAATATTTATATTTATCATAATTATTATTGATTAGATAAAATGGATAAAATAAAAGCTCTAATGATTTCTGTTGAGATACCTACTTTTACATATCTAGTTTCTTTCATCGGGGTTTCTATCCGAGAAATTATCAAGGGAGCATATCCTGAAAAAATGATAGAACTTCTTATAATAAACTCTATTCTGTTTATCCTATTTTTTGTATTGGTCTATACCATAGGGCATGTTGGTTACTCTAAAAGATTGGAAGGTAAAGAAAAAGAAATAGAAAAATACCCTATTTATTATGGTAAAAAAATAAGTGAAAAAAGAGATAAATATATTAGGTAATCTAGTTGCAACACCAGTTTCCTGATGAAGCTTGAAGTCCAAAGGTATCTATGTTTGTGCCTGAAGTGTTGAAGTCATAATTGAGTGTTATCGGGATTTCAATCCTTCTTCCACATCCGTATCCTGAGAAATTGACATACATGGTGTAACTTAAAGAGTGGTCTGAATCTGTAGATGCAGTTCGTGAAGTTGGTGTTATACTAACGGTAAAACACCTATTACCATACTCACATTCTGCAAGCTGATTCTGTAGGGATGCTATCGATATATCTTTTGCTTTAATATCTGATTCAAGTCTTGATACTTTAGAGGTTAAAGACAAAACTTCCCTCTGTAGAAGTCTTATTGTGGCATCGCCATCTCCTTTGACCTTTTCTAATTCTTTTTCAATGTCTGTTACTTCACTTTGGTAGCTACTTTTCTCTGCTTCAAGTACACTCTTTTCGTATTGAAGTTTTGATATCTGGCCTCTTAATGAAGATGTCTCCACAGTAAGGTCTGAGTTAGCTGAAGTTAATACTTGATTTGAGTTATATAGAAAAGCTAAACCTGCAGCCGAGCCTGCAAAAAGAATACCAAGAATTAGAATGACTGCAATAGCAACTGTACCAAATTCGCCCCTCTTCTCGGCTTCTTTAATTTTATCTCTTTCTTCTCTTGTAGATATTAATTCTTTCTTAAGATTTTCATTTTCCTGATTGATGGTATTGTATTTAGATTCTAGTTCTTCCTTTTTCTGTTTGTAATCTTTAGCCTTCTTTTCCCATCTTCTGGAATTTTTTTTCCATTTTCCTTCTTCTGCCATTAAAGTCCTCCCTCCTCAATAGCATTAATAAATTCTGTATAAGATATTGCCTGGAACTTTATGTAGTCTGATATGACATTTGCAAAATCTTCGTTTCCTTCTTCCCTATAATTAATCGCTTTTATTTGAAGCTCTTTTAGAGAATCAGGACTAAAAGGTGAATCTTTGTAAGCACTCGAACCAAAGAAAGAGTTCCACTCATTCTCAAATCTTGTTAAAATAACATCCAAAGATTCATCAAAGCTTTGTTTGTCATTTTTAGCATAGATTGAGAAAAGTGTCGTTGCAAGATACCTGTTTTCGTCATAAGATATTAACGCCATTTCTTTATATAAATTTGAATAATTTGAAGATCGATTCATATAAGTCTCTGCTATTTTTTTAAGTTTTTCTTCTGTCTCTCCTAAACCATTCCCATTAATTTCATTAAGATCATCATTTGCTTGTTTTAAGTATTCTTCTGAATTTGCCAAGTATCTAAGATTTGAAGTCTTGGCGGAATCCTCTATGTATCTCTGTGAGCGTGTAAGATTGTATTCTAGAATCAGAACATTGAACATGTCTTTTCTATCTTCAGGGATTAGGTTAAGAGAACTCATTATTTCAAGAGCCTTGTTCAAATTATCCTCTTTTTCTCCCTTTTCACTTTCAATGATACCCTTCAATGCAAAATTGATTGACATCTTTGGGTTGGTGACTGTGGTATCTTTTGCAAGGAGGAGGTATGGATTTTCTGGATCTATCCTTTCTAGATATGAAATCGCAGAAGTCGTGGCAGTATCGTAGTCCTCAGAAAGTATTCCAATAGGTAGAGCCATTACTAGTAACGCTGGTATTAAGATTAGTAACGATATTTTCATTGTTTTATTCATTTTTACCACATAATTACTTGTTTGAAACAATATAAAAGCATTATCTTGAAACGGTTTTATCGAAAGTTTCAGAAAATGAAACAGTCAATTTTAATAATCTAACTAGAAATTATATATTATGGACTATAAAGGGGCATGTAAGAAGTTATCTGAAGAGTTCTTGGAAGGAAAGATAAAAAATTCCAGAGAACTTGAGTTAAAGAAATCAGAAATTTCGAGTGCCTTTAACTTGGATAGAACCCCTAGAAATTCAGACATTTTAGAATATCTTAAAGATAGGCAAGAAGAGTTTGTGAGGATTCTAATTAAAAGACCAATAAGGACTATGTCTGGGGTAGTTGTCATTGCAGTAATGCCTTTACCCAGTAAATGTCCACATGGGAGGTGCATATACTGCCCAGGAGACGCAGTAAATACTCCTCAAAGTTATACTGGAAAAGAACCTGCAACAATGAGGGCTATTAATTTTAAATTTCATCCGTTTCTTCAAACATTTCATAGATTAAAACAGCTTTATAACACAGGTCATGAAATAGATAAAGTTGAACTAATTATAATGGGAGGGACATTCCCATCACAATCTTTTGATTACCAAGAATATTTCATTAGAGAATGTCTAAACGCGATGAATTATTTTGACCCTGAGGCCGATGAAACAAGTTTAGACAATATGTTTGATCTTAATTACGTTAATACTTCTCTAGAGAATAGGTTTAGCCATAAAAATAGTTCTAATGATTTTGCATCTTATATCTTGGCAGATGAACCGCTGACCTTAGACAAAGCCCAAAAAATCAATGAGAAATCAAAAATAAGATGTATCGGAATGACATTTGAAACAAGGCCTGACTGGGCAAAGGAAGTCCACTGTGATAGAATGCTTTCTTACGGGGGCACTAGAGTTGAACTTGGTGTTCAAATTATTTCTGATGAAATATACCAAAAAGTTAATCGAGGACACACTGTTAATGATGTCGTTCAAGCTACAAGGATCCTAAAGGACGCAGGATTTAAGATAAACTATCATATGATGCCAGGATTGCCTGGATCTTCATTTGAAAAAGATATAGATACTTTTAGAACGATATTTTCTAACAAATTATTCATGCCCGATATGGTGAAGTTCTATTCATGCCTTGTTCTAGAAGGAACAGAATTATATAACATGTGGGAAAAAGGTGAATACGTACCTTACACTACAGAAGAAGCAATGGAACTTATACTGAAGATTAAGGAGTTCATGCCAAAATGGGTAAGGACCATGAGGATCCAGAGGGATATACCTTCCACCCTTGTCCAAGCAGGAGTTAAACGCTCGAATCTCGGGCAGATGATTGAAGAAGAGCTGAAAATACGTAATATTCAGTGCAAATGCGTTAGATGCAGGGAAGTTGGAAGGAAAGCACACAAGGAAGGGATTTTTCCAGAGCTTCAAGACATTAAGTTACTAACTGAAAGCTATGAGGCTTCAGAAGGATTAGAGTATTTTATCAGTTTTGAAGATGTCAAGAGGGATATCTTGATTGGGTATGCTAGACTAAGAAAACCTTCAGAGTTTGCACATAGAAAAGAGATCTCTAGAGTTTCTACTGGATTAATAAGAGAGCTTCACGTATATGGTGGTCTTATCGGTATAGGAGATAAAAAGGAATCTGGCTGGCAGCATCAGGGGTACGGAAGAAAATTATTGCTTGAAGCAGAAAGAATTGCAAAAGAAGATTTGGATTTAAAAAAGATGGTAATAATCTCTGGCATTGGAGCAAGAGAATACTATAGAAAATTTAAATATAAAAAAGAAGGGCCTTATATGTCAAAGATCCTTCAGTAATGCTTGGCAAACAGGATAACTTTCTTTGCTTCTTGACCGCACACGATACATTTTTTATCTAACCCATTTTGGTCTAGAGGTATACAACAAGAAGTTGCACCTGTTTCTTCTTTTATCTTTTCTTCACAACATCCCCTTTCGCACCAGCTAATCTTTGCCATCCCTTTTTGATTGTTTAGTATCTCTGATAATTCATTGTAGTCTTTAGGTAAAAATGTATTTTTTTCCAAAAACTCTTTAGCATTTGAAAAAAGAGTCTTCTGAATGTCTTCAAGGATTTTGTCTATTTCCTGGCTAAGATTATCCATAGGTAAAAAGATTTTTTGAGCGTTGTCACGTCTTACGACAACAACTTTATTCTCTTTTACATCTCGTGGCCCTATCTCTATCCTAATTGGGATTCCTTTTAATTCCCATTCATTGAATTTAAAACCTGCAGTATATCCTTCTCTGTCATCTAATTTTACTTTGTATTTCTTTCCAAGTAACTCTTGAACTTTCTTACATCGTCCAATGACTTCTTCTTTACCATCTTTAAATATAATTGGCACAATAACAACCTTAATTGGGGCTGCTCTTGGTGGTAAAATAAGGCCTTTATTATCACTGTGGACCATTACAAGAGTACCTACTGTCCTAGTGGTCATTCCCCATGAAGTCTGCCAGACGTATTTCTTTTCTTTATCCTTGTCTTCAAACATAATACCAAAGGCTTTAGAGAAATGCTGGCCTAAAAGGTGAGATGTACCTGCTTGCATCGCCTTTTTATCTGCCATCAAGGATTCAACAGTCATAGTGTAAACAGCCCCTGCAAATTTTTCATTGTCAGTTTTATACCCAGGGATTGTTGGGATTGCAAGTAAATCTTCCATTACTTCCCGATAAACATCAAGCATTTTTTTAACTTCTTCCTCTGCCTCTTCCTTTGTAGCATGGGCAGTGTGACCCTCTTGCCATAAAAACTCCCTAGTTCTTATGAAAAGTTTTGTCATTTTTGTTTCCCATCTAACTACATTAGCCCATTGATTTATTAATAAAGGAAGGTCACGCCAGCTTCTTATCCATTTGGCATACATTGAGTATATAATAGTCTCAGAAGTTGGCCTTATAGCAAGCTTTCTTTCAAGAGGCGTGTCTCCTCCATGAGTTACCCATGCAACTTCGGGTGTGAACCCCTCAACATGCTCTTTTTCCATCTCAAAAAATTCTTCAGGAATAAATAAGGGAAAATAAGCATTTTCATGACCTGTATCCTTTATTCTCTTGTCAAGAAAATCTTTAATACTTTCCCATATTGCATAACCGTATGGTTTTATTACCATACACCCCTTAATGGGAGAATAATCAGCAAGACCTGCTTTTACAACAATTTGATTGTACCACTCTGAAAAATCCTCATCTCTAGAAATGGTAACTCCAAGATCTTCGGCCATTCATAGCACCTGCTGGAGTTATATTAAGATAATATAAAAAATTATCCTATAAAAATCCCTTTTCTCTAAGTATTTTAATAGAATCAACTACTTCTTCTAATTTCAAGTTTAAACTATCAGCAATACCTTGAGGGGAATAAGATTCTTTTAAGATAATCTCAATAAGAACTTTTTTCTCTTTTTCTCTAAGATTAAGGTCCTCAATAGTTTTTAAAATAGTCTCCTTTACTTCAGAAATGGATCTTTCTATGAAAGCTTTTGCATTATCAATTTCAACTAATTCATTTTTGAGGTAATCAAGATTTTCTTTCAATCTACCGATTATTCTAATCTCTGAATCAAACTTTATCTCTTCATAAAATGATTTGTATTCTGGATATCTTTCAAAAATTGATTCCATATCAATTTCTTCAGTTTTAAAAGATGCATCAAAAACTCTCGGTGCAACAAAAAGCTCCATTCGTATATTGTCTTTTATTTTGAAATATTTTCTAGGACTTCCCCTCTTTTGTTTTAGAATAAATAGGTCTATAAGCCCTAAATCTTGCATTATTTTAAGATGTTCGTTAATGGCCTTTTGGCCGATTTCTAGTCTCTCGGCTATCTCTGTTGTGTAACAAGGGGAAGTCGCTAACATCTCAAGTATCATTCGCCTTGTATGATTCCCTAAAATATCGAATATTTCTTCAATCGTTGCCATTATTTCACTATAACTTAACTATAAGTTAACTTATTTAAATGTTTCGCAATTACTCTATTACAAACTATTAAATCTGCTTTTTAGTTATATAGGTAGATTTAATAGTTACAAGTGGTAATTTTATTCATGATTTCATTGACTACTGATTTTGATGATTTTTATGCTGGGCAGATGAAAGGGTCAATATACAAAATTAATCCCGATGCCAAAATTATTGATATTACTCACAAGATAAAAAGGCAATCAATATATGACGCTGCGTTTGTAATATCTAGTTCATACCCATATTTTCCCATGGGAACAGTGCACGTAGTTGTAGTTGATCCAGGTGTAGGAAGTCAAAGATATCCTATTGTATTAAATTGTGATGGCCATAATTTTGTTGGTCCCGATAATGGTGTTTTTTCTCTGCTAAAAGGCGAAGTCTTCAAAATAGATGTTAACATACTTAATCAAAAATTACTAGAATATGGAATGACTAATTCTTCCAATACTTTTCACGGTAGAGACATATTTGCCCCAGCAGCTGCATTTTTAGATATTGGTGATACGGATTTTTTGCAAAAGAAAGATCAAATAATACGTCTTCCTTTTAAGAAGGAAATTAGCAAAGACGGTGCATTGATAACTATTTTGTACGTGGATTCATTTGGTAATGTTATCTTAAATATGAAAAAAGAAGATGCAATCATAAAAGAAATTGAGCTATCTAATATTAGAATTCCAGTTCTTACTCATTATAAAGAAGGAAAAAATCTAGACTTGGTTGCTTTATACTCTTCATCAGGCTATCTTGAGATATCAAAATATCTTGGGGATGCAAACTCTATGTTGAATCTAAAATCTGGAGATGTTATAAAACTTATTTTAAAGAATAAGTAAGGATATAGCTACTGTTATTGCTCCAAGTCCAATACAAAAATAAGAAAAATTTAATCTTTTTGCAAACTCCAACAATAACTTGATTACTATAATAGATGTAATAAATGCACTAATTAATGCGGGATAAGTATTTGCTACAAATGCAGCGTCATTTGCTTCTAAGATAATCCCACCAATAATTGCTGGTATTGACATTAAAAAAGAGATTCTTAAAGCCTCTTCTTTATCAAAGTCTCTCCCTAAAAGAACTGCTAGAGTGGAGCCAGATCTTGATATTCCAGGTATTATAGAAATACCCTGAGCCACCCCAGCAACTATCATATCCCAAATGTTTGAATCTTCCACTTTTTTAAATCCAGATTTTAACCTATACTTCAAGATAATCCCTGTCGCAATAAGAAATAGGCCGATAATGATATTTCCAATATCTAGCTGAATGTTTTCAAAAATTGATTTTAATACGATGTATATTGGAACACCCACTACCCCGGTAAGAATAGTAGAAACTATCAAAAAATGTGATGTTTTATCGGTCTTGATGTTTTTTAGAATATTTATGATGTCATTTCTGAAATAGACTAATACTGCAAGAAGAGTGCCCAGATGAAGGAATAGGGATAAAGAAAAACTTTCAGAAGGTGTAAGTTTTAAGAAATTCATGAGTATTAAAGATACATTTCCTGAACTTGAAACAGGTAAAAATTCTAAAAATCCCTGAATGGCCCCAACTATCACTAACTCAACTAGATTCATCCTTTCCACTTTGAGATCTTTCGTATAAATGCTAATATTGATGCTTCAGAAACCATACCTGCGATTTGCACGTTGTCTGATACCCAGAAGCACGGTATTGCGCCAATCTTTCGCTTTAAAACTGCTTCCTGATTTTTAGCAACGTCAACTATTTGATATGAAAGCTTGCCATGCGAAAGGTATGATAATGCAATTGTGAAATTAAGCGCCCTGTTTGAGTGCTTCTTATTCTTTTCAAGGAACAGCATAACTGTTTCAGGGTAGATTGTTGAGATTAATTCATTATTTTTCTTAATCATTTCAATGCTGAAATTGGGATCTGTTACAAGTTTTTCTCCAAAGATAAATGAAACTCCGCCTCTATCACATTCTATGATACACTTCCCACAAAGAGAGCACCCGATATTTGATAGGGGATATATGCCATACCCTTCGTCTAATATTGGAATCTTCTTGAAAATATCGCATGTTTTTTTACAGCTCTGAGCATTACATCCAATACATTTTCTGTAATCAATTATCAGGCTGACATTTTCAATTATATACCTTTCAGTTTTTATCTTGTAAATAATTTCATCTTCAGAAAATGAGCCGTTGTAGTATTTTCCATTGATATAGACAGAAGGTAAATTATCCTGGTGGTACCATTCTGCTCTTTGATCTCTTGCATTGATATACTCAAAGTTAATCTGATCAGACGCATCGACAATAGCAAGTAATACAGCAGGTACTTCATTACTGTTATTTGCTATCGCTTTTATGTCCATAGGAACATCGAGTTCTTGTAAATATTTTAGATGCTCTAAATGTAACTCTGTTCTTTTTGGAATCCTAAACTTTTCAAAATGTTTTCTATCTACTTCTTCCTTTGGAATTGATTTAGGAACATCTTTCAGTTTTTCCTCTATCTTTTCTTCTACAAAAGCTTCAGGAGTATCGTAATCTTCAGCTAGGCGCCCTTCAGAATACTGTTTCATAAGAACAGACAGTGAAGTTTTAGGTGGCCTAACGCCTATCTTTTTTACTTCTTCATAAGGTAGATATACTCTTTCCCCTTTTTTGAATCCCATATAAGCAGGTCTTTCAACAAGTGTGCCCTTTTCTCTGTATTTGAATTCATCTAGTACATCAACCTCCTCTTCAGGTGGGATTGATTCCGAGTCTTTTGGTATTTCTGCTCCAGGTATACCTGGTGTTGAGGGTGTAACAAGTTTCTTTTCAGTAACTTTTGGCTTTTTCTTTTTAAAAGGAGAAATTGCAATAAGGCCAAATATATCAAGACCAAATGCTAGATGGCCCTTTGGGCATTTATCAACGCAATCGGCACATCTTGTGCATCTTGTCGAGTTTAGGTCTTTCACAACATCTATGTCTAGCGGACATACGTCCTTACATATATTGCATCCACTACAATTATCGCCGTTGTGATATAACTTTAGAAGACTTATCTTATTAGAAGGCCCGGCCAGAGCACCTATAGGGCATAGATACCTGCACCAGAATCTACTAATAAGGAAGAACATAATTATCAATAATATAAGTATACCAATTCTAGCCCCTAACCAGATATTATATGAAAATCCATTAGCAATCTGATATGGAAATGTTGCTTCTATTGTTCCTATTGGGCATAATTTACAGAATATAGTATCAACATATCTCATAGCAAGAACTAAAGTAGCTACAAGAACTATCAATCTAGTTATTAGAGAAAAATCTTTTGAATTATTCTTTACTTGAGACTTTCTTCTTGGCTTTTTATTTTTCTTTTTAAATAGATTTTTGACAAAGTCAATTGCATCTTGGAAAAACCCAAATGGGCAAACCCATCCGCAGAAAGCACTCCCCACGAATACAAATACGGCTCCCATTGTTCCCAAAACATATGTTGGAACTTGTCCATTCATTACAAAGTTCTGCAATAATCCTATGGGGCAACTTATTGTGGCCCAAGGGCAAGCATAGCAATTGAAAGCAGGAACTGTAAGATGTTTTAAAAAAATCCCAAGAAAACCAAGGTTTATCAGAATCAAAGAAAGTGATTGGGAAATAGTCCTAATACGTTTTATTTTGCCCATCAACTCACCATTTCAATTGCTTCGATTATTTTCTCCTGCAATCTGTCTATTCCTACAATCTTATGGACAAAATTATCTTTCTTTAGAACAACACCGTCTTTATTAAAGAAAATAACTGAGGGAAGTTCTGATATAGCATATGTATCAAAAAATTGACCTTGAGTTTCAAGTTTAATCTCTTCATAAGATATGTTGGGATTTTCAACAGTGAAATTAAGTATTATGGCCTTTGCATCAGGACAAGTTGGACAGTCGTTTGACGTAAAAACCCATATTTTAACAGGGTAATCAATTCTTTTTAATCTATTAATAGTATCATCAGTCAAGGTGTGGCTGACAGTGCTCCCCGTCAAACCAATGCAAGATAAGCAAATATAAGATCCAATCTGATTTGCCTGTTGATACTGGCGACCTTCAAGTGAAACTGGCCCAATATTGAGTCCATAGATACCTGAAATAAGAAGTACAAACGCCATTATAAAGGCGATAATACTAACTATCTTCATCTTTATCACATCCTATTAACAATAGTGATATTTAAAAGTATTTGGGTATCAATCATTGTTGCTTATTTCTTTTTATCTAATGTAAAATCTAATAATGAACTTATTCCATCAACACTGATGTTATTATAAGGAACCTCATTAAGTCTTGATTTACCATCAAAAAAGACTATACTTGGGATCCTATCAACAATAAAATAGTCGAATATTACCCCATCAGTTATCCTATCAAATTCGTAAATATCAATCTTTCCCTTGTATTTTTCCTTTATTTCATCTAAAACTGGCTCTTTCTCATGGCATATTTCACAAAGTGAAGATTTGAAATAAAGTACTATTACCCTATTTTCGTCTTGTGATTTCCTGAATTCGTTTAATTTTCCTTCAATTATACCGGTATTGTATTGATCAACAGCTTTTAGTATTTGGTCTTTTGTTTTACCCTCAGAAATCATGTTATTTATAGTAGCATCAACAATTGGGGTATACTGGCAATCGGGAAAATATTGTTTACAGTCTTTTAAATTAAAAAGTGTGCTGCATGGACAAATAGCTTCTGCTTCTACCTGTTCGTAAAGAGTTTTCGTTTGAGTTCCATTAGTTTGATTATTATCATTGTTCGTATTATTATTTGTGTTCGTGTTTGGCTGAGAAGTACAGCCAGCAAATAATATTAACATTCCTATAGTGATAACTAATAATTTTTTCATATTTCATTCCCTCCCTAAGAAGACACTACAAGATAATTGATAAAAACATCCTCTTCCATCAATCCTTCCTTCCTAAAATTTTCATTAAGAATTGTCGTTGGAACTGCCGTTATTTTGTACTTTTTACTGTATTCTTCAAATTCATTTGACATAATTGTCACCGTGGATATTTTGTCTGAAACAATGGAATAGAAATTTGCCACTCTTATCATATCAGGGCATGAAGGGCATGTTGGAGTAACAAAAATCTTTACTTCAACTGGATTGCTTATAGTATTTAATTTTTTTGTTAGACTTTCAGAAGTTTGTGGTCTCGGCATAGAGGATTCTACAATAGTCTCAAGAAGAGGCATAAACTCCTTTCCCCCAGGAAAGCCGTAATGCTTAATTCCATAATCTTCTTTTCCAATTATAATGATTGCAGGAAACAACTCAATATTGTACTTTGTAGTCATATCCCTGTTCTTATCTGCATCATAGACTTTAAGAGTGATTTTATCAGAAAGTTGGTCAAGCTCCTTCATAAGGGTTTCAGTCTTAGAGCAACTGAAACAGCCAGATTCTGATGTAAATAATAAGATCTCCACTTTGTCGTCCATATTAGTTAAGAATTTCTTTATTTCAGTTTTATCCGCATCCGACATTACTTTATCAGGATCAGCTTCGTTACATCCTGCCATTAACAAAGTACCGATTAGCATTAAACTAAGAATAATAACTTTTATTCTTTTTTCCATATCGTCACCTTCGATCTTTCCATATCGTCAAAAATACTTTTTATTGCAATTACTCCTTCACTTGAGGCAGTAACAATCTGTTGAAATCCATTAGAACCAGATGTCACATCCCCCGCAGCATAAACTCTATCCACATTAGTTTTCTGTGAAGAATCTACTTGGATGTAACCTTTTTGATTTATTTCAATTCCAAGATCATTTGCACAACAACATTCTGGTATTGAACCAATCTCGACAAATACACCATCTACGGGAATTTCTCGCCCATCCTCCAACTTTACTCCCTCAACAAACTCTTTACCTGTTACCTCAACAACATTGGAATTGTACAAAACTTCAATCTTTGGATTTGTTATGACTCTCTCAATCCAGACTAATTCTCCTCTTAGTTTTTCTTTTCTGTAAATAACATAAACTTTTTTTGCCATAGAAGCAAGTAGTATAGCGGCCATATTTGCCGCGTCACTTCCCCCAATAACAGCCACAGTCTTATCTCTGTAGAAAAAAGCGTCACAAGTAGCACAGTAGCTAACTCCTTTGCCATAAAACCGAGCTTCTCCAGGAACCCCCAATTTTCGTCTTTTAGTACCTGTGGCAATAAGAATGCATTTTGCTTTTACTTCCTCATCTGTTAATTTTATTGTGAATATGTCATTTTCTTTACTTGCAGAATAAACATGTTTTTCTATCACAGGAATATCAAAACTTTTTAGATGATCTTTAAATTTCTGCATTAATTCAAAACCAGATATTACTCCAAATCCAGGATAATTCTCTATGAGGTGTGCAGTCTGTGCGGTACCTCCCAAGGAATTAGATATGATAACAGCATTTAATTTAAATCTTGCCGCATAAATACCTGCTGAAATCCCGGCTGGTCCCCCTCCAAGGATAGCAACATCAAAAACGCCCATATAAATCTAAGATTTGGACATTCTTTTAAGATTATCTGTGATATTTACTCCACATAAATAAACGTTATAAGAGTAATAATTAATATAATTTCATGATAAATGTTGATTTTCATATTCATTCAATGTATTCTGGGGGCACTTCTAATAACATGGAAATTCCTGTTATTGCAGAACAGTCAAAATTTAAGGGTTTAAACACAATAGGGTCTGGGGACTGTCTCAATAAGAACTGGCTTAATCATTTTGTCTCTTCAGTAACTAAAATAGATGATGGTACATTTGAGCATAAAAGTGGGATGAGGTTTATCCTGACTACGGAAGTAGAAGACCAAAGAAGAGTCCATCACGTCATTTTATTCCCTTCTCTATCCTCTGTTGAAGAGTTTCGTAATATAATAAGAGACAAATCTCCAAATCTAGACACTGATGGTAGATGCAATATTAATTTGGGGGGAGATGAGCTCTTAGATATAGTCAACAAAATAGATGGGTTAATTGGGCCTTCCCATGCATTTACTCCATGGACTTCAATATACAAAGAATATGGTGCCCTTGAAGAGTGCTATAAGACTAAAAATATACCTTTTCTTGAACTTGGCCTATCTGCTGACACCCAAATGGCCGACTGTATATCGGAGTTGAAAGATGTCACATTCATGACCAACTCAGATGCCCATTCACCATGGCCGCATAGAATTGGTAGAGAATTCAACAGACTAAAGGTAAAGGAAAATAACTATGATGAAATAATCAAGGCCATAAAAAGACGTGGAGGAAACGAGTTTGTTCTAAATGTTGGTATAGACCCTGACCTTGGTAAATATCACATGACCGCATGCACAAGATGCTACAAGAAATACACTATTGAAAAGTCAATTGAAATAAAAAACAGATGCACTTGCGGTGGTCTGATAAAAAAAGGCGTTGCAGATAGAATAAAAGAATTGTGCGATCAAGAAGTCACTCATCCTCAGCACAGACCTAAATACATCAAAACTATCCCACTGGCAGAAATCTTAGTTCAGACACTTGGCCTTGCTTCTGTAAACTCAAAAAAAGTCCAAGATCTCTGGAAGCTGTTAGTTCAGTCATTCAAAAATGAGATAAATGTTCTTATTGTTACGCCGAGAGAAGAAATAGAAAAAGTCGCTGGTGAAAAAGTTGCTCAGGCAATAATTGATTTTAGAGAAGGCAATATCTATATAGAGCCAGGTGGGGGTGGGATGTACGGTAAGGTGCATCTAAATAAAAAGAAGAACAATCAATCTAGTTTGGATGGATTTCTATAATTTAATCATCAAAAAGTGTTTTTACTACCATTATTACCTTTTCAGTATCCCCCGAAAAACGTGCTACAAAACCTTGCTTTAATTTTTTTATATCGAGGTGAACGCCAGAAGGCAGACTAATATGTCTTAGATTAGCTACTTCCTCTCTTGAAATAAAAATATCTCTAACAAATGCCTCTTTTTTTTGATGCTGTTTTGCCTTCTCGAGGATTTTTTCTGTAACCAACGTATCCCCAAATACAATTATTGGTTTATTAATATATAAAATTAATCAATAAAAAGTTCTTGCACATACTTAATAGAGGCTGTGGGACATAATTCCTTCTGCTCTGCTCCAAACAGTGTGCAGGCTCAGTCTTTGACAATAATCACATAGGCTCGATAGCCTATGTACTTCTTCTGGGCATCTACTTTTGCACCGTTACCGTA
>JBDKUY010000073.1:0-4960 GCA_039679445.1 Methanofastidiosum sp.
GCAATTGGAGTCTATAACAATAAGACAGTCGGTGTTAGATTAGTACCAATCAAAGGCAAAAAAGAGGGTGACTATGTCTACTTTGGAGGCCTATTGGGAGAAGGCTCAGTCATGCCGGTAAAGAAGATTGACTGCTCAAAATTTGTAAAACGAGGCGGAAGGATACCAGCTTCAGTTACAAGCTTCAGGAATTAATTTATTTCTTTTCTATATACTCAAAATATTTATATACAAATACCTAATACAGTATTTGATGAAAGAAAAGGCAAGCAAAGATAAAATTAGAGAAATAATTATCCCTATTTTAAAAAAACATAATGTCAAGCGGGCGTCTCTATTTGGATCCATAGTTAGTGGGAACTATACAGCGAAAAGTGATATAGATATTCTTGTCGAACTTGAAGATGATCTAAGCCTTTTAGATTTTATCGATATCAAACTAGAGATTGAGGACGCTACAAATAAGAAAGTAGATCTAGTTGAATATGATATGATTAAACCTGCTTTAAGGGAACATATCTTAGCGGAGCAGGAGGCAATAATCTGAAAAAAAGCATTGAAGTATATTTTCAACAAAGCAGTTTTTAACTAATAATGAATATTCATTTTATCACACAATATGGCATATTTTATCATATAATGATATATAATTATTAGATTACCTAATTTATGTAATAATTACCAATCAGTAAAAATAACTAAATCTACTAATTGTCAATGAGTAGATTTATATATAAGTACTCATTAGTAATGAGTATGACTACCAAGGAGATATTGAGGCAGGTAGTAATAAATCAAAAAATCGAGCTAAACCTTCAGAAAGAAACAGTAAGAAGAGAATTATTAGATAAAATTTTGGATTTCTTTGATGATGAAAGGATAATTATTCTTACAGGCGTTAGACGTTGTGGCAAATCCACTTTATTAAATCAAATAATGAAGAGTAAATCCGGCTGGTGCTATGTAAATTTTGAAGATGAGAGGTTGTTGGACTTCGAAGCACAGGAATTTGAGATGCTAAATGAAGTACTTATCGAGTCATATGGGTCGTCTAAAATCTACTTCTTCGATGAGATTCAAAATGTGGATAAATTTGAAACTTTTGTTAGGAGATTACAAGATGAAGGAAAAAAAATAGTCATCACCGGATCAAATGCATCCTTACTTAGCAAAGAGCTTGGCACAAGGCTTACGGGGAGATATAAATCATTTGAAGTCTATCCTTTCTCGTTCACTGAGTTTTTGATCTTCAAGAATATTACTTTCACTAATAATGATTTTTATATAGCAGAAAAAAAGATTAAACTGCAAAATCTATTTGAGGAATATTTATTTTCAGGGGGTTTTCCTGAGTATCTTAAGAATGAAGACCAAGATTACATAAGGACTTTATATGAAAACATACTGTATAAAGACATTATAGTAAGATACTCTATTAAAAAAGAGAAATTGATGAAGGAGCTTGTGAACATACTGGCTACAAATGCCACATGTAAGTTCACTTACAACTCTCTTAAAAAAACACTTGGTATAGGAAATGCCATAACTGTCAAGGAATATATCTCTTACATGAGTAACTCTTACCTCTTCTTTGAACTCTTGAAATTCTCTCATTCGTTAAGGCAGCAACTCAGCTCTCCAAGGAAGATATACCTTATTGACCAGGCATTCAACAAGGTATGCGGATTAAATTTCACCCCAAATAAAGGACGAAATCTTGAAAATGCGGTCTTCGTTGAATTAAAAAGAGAAAATAAGGAGATATATTATTACTCAAATAAAACTGAGTGTGATTTTTTAGTAAAAGAAGGAAATATAATATCAAAAGCAATACAGGTCTCTTATATGCTGGATGAGACTAACAGAGAGCGAGAGATAAACGGATTGATCGATGCAATGAATGCCCTAAAACTAAAGGAAGGATTAATTATAACTTTTGAGCAGACTGAAGATATTGAAATTGAAGATAAAAGAATCAAAGTTCTCCCGGCATATAGATGGATCATCGAAAAAAGGGAAAATGTCAGTTAAAGAAAGTTGACTGCTCTAAATTTGTGAAAAGGGGCGGAAGGATCCCGGCGTCAGTTACAAGCTTCAGGAATTAAATTATTACCTTATTTCTTCAGAAATGGCATTTAAGTAGGGAATAATCATCTTTAAATATCCTTTAAATTTGTTATCTAAAGGACGGAGTAATATTTTTTCTTCTTCATCTAAGATAAATTGTTCAAGATCAAGATTAGATATATTCTTAACATATTTCATATATTGAAGCATGAACAAAGTTTTTTCCATAATCTCCTCCTCAAATAATTTTACGTCTAGATTTTCCTTCATTGAAATTATATAAATGTCGATAAAATCACGGCTTTTAACAACCTTTCTAGTTAGTATTGCACGTGCTTTTTCAATTAAAATCTCTTTTATGTCATAACACGGTATTTTTACAATTTCCAAAAGATCAATATAATCTGGGTACAAGAAAGCTATCTCCTTGGCAGGAATATCTTTTAAAAGTGTTAGAACTGGCATTTTAACTTCTTTGTATAATAGTTTCTCTACAAAATTTATTTGTATTTTGATAAATTGTTCGCTGTCTAGTAACTCTGAATTATACCAGAGTTTGAACGTTACAAATTTATTGCTCCCCCCAAACTCAATATATTTTTTATCCGATTTATCTGCAACAAATTTAAGATTTAATTCAGAACTTATTTCCATTAAGATTTTGGCAGTCTGATCTATATTTTTCGATAGGATCCTGCGCACTTCCTTTTGGCTCTTATTTGTGAAATCTCTCTGTTTTGAATATGTAAAATCCAAATCTTCAGAAAATCTATAATATCCATAATAACATTTGATAAGGCAAGTTCCTCCTTTAAAAATAAAATCTTGGCAAAAGTTAGTTTTAGATAATTTTAGGAGTAGTCGATGAAGAATTATATCTTTCTCTAGTAAGAATTTATTACTTATTCCTAATTTACCAGATGCATAATCTACAAATTCTTTCATAATTCCTCTATAAATCTCTCTACCGATTTGTTGTATTTTTTTGAATAGTCCAAAAGTTTTACATGAGAACAGAATGGAATAAAAGTTGAAACCCTATCCTTTATTTCCTCATCAGTTTTTCCGTTATATTTACCCAGGTATATTAAGTCAAGGACAGTTTTTTCTTTATCAGAATACTTATATTTTTTTGAATCGATTATTCCAAATCCAAAGATATCGGACTTTACTTTTATGAATCGAATTTTGTTTCCCAAGACAGTTATGGGATTCTTTCTAAATATTTTATCATTGATTATTGTGTCTAAGGTATAAAATTCATGTGTCAGATTGTTCATCTTCAATGCCGATTCAAGACCAAAATACCAATTTGTTACTCCTTTCTTAAACAATGCCTCTGAGATGGCTTCCATATGATTAACATTAATCCTCTTAAGTTTTCGCTCTTCAATAGTTGGATTATAAAATATCCCCCGTAAAATTGTGTAAAGATACTTATTTCTAGTCAGATATACTATGGCATCGAAATAGGGGATATCCAGAGAATTAGAATATTTTTTGATTAATTCAGAGGAAATATACCTCTTATCCTCAGTATTAAGTTTCTTAACTAATAATGCATAATTCATTTTATCACACAATATAATATATTTTATCATATAATGATATAAAAATCTTCAGGTTGTATTTAGTAAAAATAATTAAAAGTACTAATTGCCAATGAGTAGATCTATACATACGTACTCATTATTAATGAGTATGGCTACCAAAGAGGTATTCCTGCTTATAGCTGGGCTATAAAAAGATAAATATCTTATTCCTCTTAAAATTTAACTACCGTTATTCATAATTGTTAGCAATGACTACCGATAACTTTAAATAGTAATGAATATCATTGTCAATGTATAATTATTAACGAGTGTGATCACATGAGAAAAAAAATAGTTTTGTTCGTTTCTGTCCTCGTATTGCTTTCATTATTTACGGGATGCACAGAAGAATCCTATTTATTATTTTTTAATGACCATATTGAGGGATGTAAGTATGAGGCCATTATTTATGAACCATTAATTGACGAAGAGTGTGTAGCCGATTGTTCAGAAGAATGGCAACTGATCCAACAAGGAGGATGTGATGCATTTTGTCAGGCAGAATGCAATGGTTGCCAAGAATGCCTAGAAGAATGCAGCATGTTAAGAGAATTATCTTCTCGATATTCTTTTAATGGTTCTCCTTGTGAAGAATTGTGCACAGAAGTTTCCCCTAAATCAATATCTCTTGGTCAGTCAATCCCAGTTACAAGGTGTAAGTCGGCTGGCTTTGCAGCCGATATTCTTTCAAATACTCTTGAATGTGTCGATCTAAGGGGGTGCCAAGGTGGCAATTGTAATCCGGAAATCACTCTTGGCTGCACGCCACCAATCAATTATAATTGCCAAATTGAATACGAATCTTATGACCTTGAAGTTTACTATTCAGGAGAAGGAACTATTTATGTCAACGGAACACCATTTGAGGCCGACGTAAATGAAAGTCATATCCATATAATCTTCTTTTCCAGCCAAGCAGATAGTTATCCCTACCCAAATACCATAATAGGAATACCATCAAGCATAACTATAACTGCAAACGGCGAATTTGATTCTCAGGGATTTGGGATTATTTTATCAAGAGAATGCTGTTATGAATGCAGAGAGAAAAAACTTCCTGCCACAATCCTTTACCCAAAGGTCGATATAGAAGGATTTTCTATAACAGGTGGGTCTACAATAATTAAGGACGGTAAGGTAATATCTGCATTTAACGTCGTTCCAGGAACTCAAAAGACTACAATCCAGGTGGAAAACAGGGGATTCTTTACCCAAAGAAATGCTATGCTTCAATTTGTTGGACTTCCAACAGGTGTTACAGTTGACATATCTCCAAACACCCAGATCATAAAGGCACACAA
>JBDKUY010000074.1:0-4511 GCA_039679445.1 Methanofastidiosum sp.
ATGGTAACATTCGGGGTATGCAGCCTAATCATGCTTGCCTTTGGCAATGATTTTCTAACTTCTGTTTCGTCAGTTGCAGCTACTTTAGGCGGAGTAGGCCCCGGATTTAGTCTAGTTGGGCCCGCCACTACATATAGTTATTTACCAGGAATTGCAAAGATCGTTTTGTGCTTCTGTATGCTCGCCGGTAGGCTTGAACTATTTACTCTTTTCGTATTATTTATTCCAAGTTACTGGAAAGAGTAAATTTAATAAGTCAATGAAAGAAAGAAAAATAAGGTATTTTGATTTCATTGAGGCCTATCGATGCGAAGTAGAACTGTTCTAAAGATTATAGGAAAGTTGCTTATGATGATAGGCATTTCAATGATATTTCCACTAATATGGGCATTTTATTATGGAGAAAAAGAGTCACTTGTATTTATTGCTTGTATATTAATCACTTTTTTATCAGGATATGATTTAAGTGAAATTAAAAGTAAACATGAAGGGTTAAGACTCATTGAAGGTTTAGGCGTAGTATCACTAGGATGGGCTGCAATTTCGGCCTTCGGTGCACTTCCATTTTTTCTCTCAGGAACTTTAGGATACCTTGATGCATATTTTGAAACTATGTCTGGTTTCACTACAACGGGCGCCACAGTTGTCATGAATATTGATGTTCTCCCAAAATCAATTCTATTTTGGAGAGCTATGACACAGTGGATTGGAGGTATGGGAATCATTGTCCTTGCTGTAGCAATTCTTCCTGCACTTTCTATAGGTGGAATGCAAATGTTTAATGCAGAATCTCCTGGCCCAAAATTAGATAAATTGAAACCACAAATAAGAGAAACAGCAAAAATTCTTTACGGTGTATATCTTATTTTTACCGGCGCGGAGATAATCCTTTTGATAGTAGGGGGTATGGGATTTTTCGATGCTTCATGTCATACATTCTGTACCCTTGCAACAGGGGGATTTTCAACTAGAAACGCAAGTGTTGGTTATTATAATAGCCCCTTTATTGAAGCTGTTATAGTTTTCTTTATGTTTTTATCAGGTGCGAATTTTATGCTGCATTACGCGGTATTGAAGGGAAAACTGAATTACTTCAAAGACCGAGAATTCATGTTTTATACTTTGATTATGGTATGTTCTGTTCTTGTAATGACTGCAGATCTAAGATACAGTGTTTTTAACAGTTTAAGTGATGCTTTTAGATATTCTTCTTTTCAAGCAGTTAGCATAATGACAACTACAGGATTTACAACGAGTAATTTTGATGCATATCCTTCTCTTTCAAGAGTTATATTGCTCGTTCTTATGTTCATTGGCGGTTGCGCCGCCTCAACTGGGGGAGGAATCAAAAACATCAGGATACTTATAATATTAAAATATTTTTACAGAGAGATCTATCAATTCATACACCCAAATGCTATTTTATCAATAAAAATTGGCGAGGATACTATTCCTGATGATGTTCTAAAAGGAGTCATGGGATTTTTCATAGGGTACATGGCAATTTTTATTGTTTCGACTCTAATAGTTACTGCATATGGAATTGATATAATAACTGCTATCTCAAGCGTTGCTGCGACTCAAGGTAACGTTGGGCCCGGCCTAGGGCTCGTGGGTCCAATGTATACATATGCATTTCTACCAGACATAATCAAAATAGTTTTAACTTTTTGTATGTGGGTTGGAAGACTTGAAATATTCACAGTAATGGTTCTTTTTGTGCCTGATTTTTGGAAAGAATAAAAAATTAAATTAGTTCTTTCTCCACAAGATTTATGGCTTCATCTATTTTTTTCTTTAATGCGAGAGGTAATCCTTTGATTTCTATATCCAAAAACCCTCTGACTATTGCTGCAGTCGCTTCATCTCTGGTAAATCCTCTTGACATTAGGTAGAAAATTTCTTCTTCTGCAATCTTTCCAATGGCCGCTTCATGACTTAAGTCAACATTTGGATGTTTTGCCTCTAATTCAGGAATTGCAATTATGCTACCTTTCTCAGATAGCATCATTCCCATGCACTCTAGATGCCCTCTTGCGCCAGGAGATTCTCCAACTATATCTCCCCTAGAGTAAATAGTGCCACCCTTGCTGATAGCCCTAGAAAGTATTTCGGCACTAGAACCTTTTCCTTTAATTATAACGCGGTTTCCTGTATCAACTATGGAGTTTTCCATTGCCACTATCACGCTACTCATTATTGCTGTTGAATTATCGCCATTTAGATGTACTGTAGGGTACATTTGGACTATCTTTACTGGATTCATGATGATATAGTTACTTATGTAAGTTCCACCTTCTTCAACGATAGCGGCACTTCGTGGCCTAACTTCAATGTTGTTCTCCCAGTTATGGATCATAGTAAAGGACAATTTAGCGTTCTTTTTGATATAGAATTCAGATATTCCAAGATGCATGCCTGTTGTAAGTCCAGGGTGTGAGGCACAACCAGAGATTATATTTAGTTCAGAATTTTCTTCAGCAATTATAATATTGTGCACTTTCTGTTTCTTAGGTGATTTTAAATAGAGACAAGCCTCGACTGGAAAGTTTACCTTTGTTCCTGGAAGAGCTCTGATAAAATATCCATTTACATCTTCAACATCTACTTCTTTTGTATATTCGTCCTTGTCTCTAGAAACTACTTTCCAAAAGTAATCATGAAGCCAATCGTATTTTTCAAGAGCTTGCTTGATGCCAATCATTTCTATACCAGATGCGAAACTTGAAGAAGTTTCAACTTTCTGATCTACCTGAAGGAATATTGCCGACCGCTTTTCTTTATCCATTTCAATTCCGACTTTTTCCAGCTTGTCCTTTACATCCTTCTCGAGTTTTGGAATCCTTTCAGGCATTTCTCAACACACCCCTCGTAACCTTTTTTACTTATCTCGTCAAGCATGTCATACGGGTTACCCATGCATGCAATCATGCCCTTGTAAAGTATTAGTCCGTAGTCTGCATCCACATAATCAAGTATATGGCCCTGATGCGTAATAATAAGGCCTGATTTTTTCCTTTCATCCTTATTTTTTTTTCTATGGAGTAAATCTCCCATTGCGCTTCCAATTATGGCGATATTATCCAAATCAACTCCACTGTCAGGCTCATCGAATAATACTAAATCTGGATTTAAAATCAAAAGCTGAAGCACTTCAGAACGTTTTACTTCTCCCCCAGAAAATCCAACGTTTACGCTTCTGTTGAGGAATTTTTCCATATTAAGCATCTGCGCATACTCATAAATCTTATTCTGGTCTGTACCACTCTGCTTTGCACAATTAAGCAACATATCAATTAGCTTTAAACCGCTGACTTTTGGGGGGTTCTGAAAACTAATTCCCATCCCCATCTTAACTCTCTGATCAGTTGACAGGCCGTTTATATCCTGGCCCTTAAACATAATCCTGCCATATGTTACTTTGAATGCAGGATTTCCAATTAAAGTCATTAAAAGGGATGTCTTTCCATTACCATTTGGCCCAAAAAGAACATAAGTTTGACCTTCTTTTATGTACAAATTCACATGATCAAGTATAGGGTTGCCCTCGACTTCGGCCCCAAGATTTACAACTCTCAACATAATAATCCCTGATAGGTAAATATGGGAAGGCTATTTATTTGTTGCTATTAGGAATTATAAGGATAAGCATTATATCATCTAAAATCAAATTTATTTCAATGAAAAGGATAATAATGCATGTTGACCTTGACTCATTCTATGCATCTCTAGAAGAAAACAGGAATGACAAAATAAGAGGTAAACCAGTAGTTATATGCGTTTATTCTGGCAGGACTGAGGATAGCGGTGCTGTGAGTACATCAAATTACAAGGCTAGAGAGTTGGGTATCAAGGCTGGAATGCCTATAATAATTGCAAAGAGGATTGCAAAAGGCAAAGATGTCGCATTCTTACCTGTCGGCATGGATTATTATAGAGAAGTATCGGATAGGATAATGGATTTAATGGAAGATGAATCAGATATAATGGAACAAGTCAGTATAGATGAAGCCTACCTAGATGTTACGGAAAGGACAGACGGAGATTTAGATAAGGCAATTGAAATAGCAAATACAATAAAAGAAAAAATAACTTCTCAAGAGGGTTTGACTGCGTCAGTTGGAATATCCCCTAATAAATTTGTTGCCAAGATGGCATCTGACTTTCAAAAACCAAATGGACTGACTGTTGTAAAGGAAAGGGAAATAATATCATTTCTAGAGAATCTAAAAGTCTCTAAATTACATGGGATTGGGAGCAAAACAACTAAATCTCTAAATGATCTTGGTATTGAAACTGCAAGTGATCTGGGCTCATACGATTTAATGGAGCTTGAAGAAGTATTTGGTAAGAATAAAGCTAGACTGCTTCATGATAAATCCTTAGGCATAGACGAGACACCAGTTGAACCGAGAGAGAAAAAACAACTTTCAAAAATAGGAACTTTAAAAGAAGATACAAACGATAAAGATATAATTTTTGATAAGATACTTGGATTATCAAAGGATATG
>JBDKUY010000075.1:0-15048 GCA_039679445.1 Methanofastidiosum sp.
AAATCAAGGCAGAGGTAAAACTCGCCCCTCTTCACTAAACTCTCGTTGTATTTGGCCCAATCTCTTTGCATGAACAATTAGGGTTTGTAAAGGTTTAAGCTTTGCGGTCGAATTATGCAACAAAGCACCTATTTTAATTCTACACGAAAATTATTTATTTTGATGCATTTTAGATGTTCTGTGTTTTTATGAAAAAAGAGATAAAAAAATTTGACATTGGTTCAGTTGCTAAAATGTTTTTCTTTATTGGACTAATAGTAGATTTAATTGCGGGTATAGTCTTTACAATTGCTTTTGTAGTTGCTGGAGCATTTGGCCCTCAATTATATCCTGGCATGTATAATAGTATTCCGTCCAATAAAAGTGCAATAGTTGCTTTAACAGGAATAGTGGCTTTCCCAATAATATATGCCATTTTCGGAGCAATTTCGGGGATAATATTTGCCGGATTTTACAATATTATCGCTCGAGCAGTCGGAGGCATTAAGGCAGAATTCATAGAATAATTTTAGAAGATAGTTTTTTATATTCAGTTTTCATTTTTAAAACATGATGAATATAGAAATAATAAAAGATATTATTAGTCTAATAAAGAGTGAAGAAAACTATAGCCGTGATGTCCTAGGCGGCGAGGAACCCCAGTTTAGCGATAAAAGATATTCTTCCTTTCCTTTAAGCAAAAACAATGTTAGAGAATTTAATCTAAGTGATCCAAGTAGAAAGGTCACATATATAGATGGGGGAAATATTGAGCTACTTTCATCACCTTCTGTTTATCTAGGGCTTGTCAGGATATATTTTAACATATTTAAAAATAATAAAATTATTGTGCCAAATAATTTATCCCAAAAATTTGAGTTTTATGTATTCGGCAAAGCCATAGGAAAAGGAAAAGACATTAATTTTTATTTCAAACTATTTCCATTTTCAAAAGATTATGGAGTCGATATTGAAGAGGCGGATAAGACCATAAACTCTCACGATCCCACAATATCAAATAGAAATTTCAGAGCCGAGTTGGGGTCTGTTTGTGGAGTTGCAAGACGATTTCTCGAATGGAAAATTTCTGAACTAATAATCCAAAAAGAACTTGAAAAAGGCGATATCTTGGTAAGAGACGGTTCTCTACAAACAGCCATTACTGGAGAACATAACTATTCTAAAAAAGCCTATGAGGCCGCCGCTGAAAAAGAAGTCACTTTTTGTGGGATTGCTAAAAGGTCTAGACTTTACACTTCAAAGGGGAGATCATTACCATACGCAATAAGGCTCTTGGGAAATAAAATGTGCCCTAAAAAATTATGGTACTATCATCCTGTAGCAGAAATAAATCACCCCGATCATAATGCAGAAATGTATTTCGTGAAATTTCACCCTTCATCAAGGTACACTTTTAGATTTGAAATAGAAAAGAATAGAGCAAAAGTATTGGGAAGGGAAGGCGTTGAGGAAGTCTTGGGAACAATAGCTTCTAACTCTGTTGACCTTAGATTTCCGGGCTACCCCTATGGGTTAGTTGATGCAGATTATATTGCTAGGATTAGGGGTGATGAAAAAGAAACACACAAGGCGCTTTTCTTGTCTCTTTGTGATGACGAGGAAATTCTAAAATTTATTGATGAAAATATTAGTGTTGAGGATGCTCATGATGTTCTTGATAGTTTACAGTGGATGTAGGAGTTGTTAATTTGGATATTGTAGGAAAAATTGTATCAGGTGATTTTAGCGGGATAATAATCAGGCAGAAAACAGGAGTTGACATAGAACTGGGTGAATTACTTGTCGCAAGAGAGAACAACGGGTATTTCATACTACAGGTTTTTGATATCTCTTATGGATCTCAAATACCTGAGAGGATTAGAAGTTTAGCGGCAGGTTTAAAACTGGAGGAAGTTTCCAACCTATCTTTTTTAGACAGTGAGCTTTCTAATTTCATTCTTATTATTCTAAAGCCCATTCTTTTTGTCACCTCAAATCGTTATCATCTACCAAAAAAACTTCCTAAGTTTTTTTCTGCCGTTGAAAGGATAAAAGAAGAAGACCTAAAATTCCTTGAAAAACCGAACAGGCCACTTTACTTTGGGAAAATAAGAAGTGGTTCGAGAGTTCTAGACATTGATGTATTCCTTAGGGGAGATGATGTTATCACCCACCATATGCTAATCTCGGCTTCTACAGGTAAGGGAAAATCTAACCTTGTTAAAGTCCTTGCATACAACCTGTTGAATGAAACTTATGCTGGTTTACTAGTCATTGATCCTCATGATGAATACTATGGAAGGACAAAAAAAGGGTTGAAGGATCATCCCAACGCTAGAAATAAAATTGTCTATTATTCTACAAATCCCCCACCTGGCGCAAGTACTCTTATTCTTGATTTAAAAACAATTAAACCTTGGCACCTTACAGGAATAGTATCTTTGACAGAAGCGCAAATAGAATGTATATATCTATTTTATAATAGGGATAAAGAAAACTGGATAGAAAATATTGTACTTGCAGAGAGGGAGGAAGGAGTCTCTGTAGTAACACTTGATGTTCTTAAAAGAAAATTCAACAATGTGTTTGGCGTCTCTTCAGAAGATGGGCAAATTTCTTTTAGAAGCGGTTTATTCTCAAATAATAGTGGTGTTACTACAATAAAGAATGTAGTTGATAATCTAGAAAACGGAAAAACAGTTATTATCGATACCTCAAAACTTGGGGGAGAAGTAGAACTTTTAATTGGGGGGGTATTCGCTGAGGGTATTTTTTCGCGGTATCGTGATTTGAGTTCTAAAGGGCATCTTCGAAATAAACCATGTGTTAGTATAATTATTGAAGAGGCACCAAGAGTACTTGGTAAAGGGGTACTTGATAAAGGGGCAAACATTTTTGGAACGATTGCAAAAGAAGGAAGAAAATTTAGAGTAGGTATTGTGGCTATAACTCAACTTCCAAGTCTTATACCAAAAGAGATACTTGCAAATATGAATACAAAAATAATTATGGGAACTGAAATGTCGAACGAGAGAAGCGCATTAATAGAAAGCTCTCCACAAGATATATCTGAAGAATCAAGAAACATTGCTAGTCTTGACATAGGAGAAGCACTTCTAACTTCTACATTTTCTAAGTTAGCAATACCTTTGAAAATACCTCTTTTTGAGGACATCTTCAGAGACAATAAAACATTTGTAAAAGATAGAAATATCATTAGAGGAGTCGACTTAGAGTGAAATTTTCGCATATGGCCGATCTTCATTTGGGAGGCTGGAGAGAAGATACTTTAAGAGAAATTGGAATAAAAACATTTGAAAAAGCCATTGATATATCTATTCAGGAAAATGTTGACTTTATATTGATTTCCGGAGATCTTTTTGATTCTTCCAACCCTACAATTGATGTTATGGCAAAAGCCGCAAAAAAATTATACGAACTTAAAGTAAAAGAAATACCTGTCTATGTTATTGAAGGTTCTCACGATTTCTCCCCCACGGGCAGAACAATACTAAAAGTTTTTCATGAAGCAGGTCTTCTAAAAAGAGTTACTTCTGGAGAGCAAACAGAAGGAAAGCTAATTTTAAAAGGAGTTGTGGATGAAAAAACAAAAATTAAGCTCTACGGCATATCTGGAATTAGAGGTAGTCTAGAGAAGGCCACATATACTGTACTAGATAGAGAGGGCCTAGAAAATCAAGAGGGGCAAAAAATATTCTTGTTCCATTCTGCTATACAGGAGTTAAAACCAGATAATCTTTACCAAATGGAATCAATGCCAATTTCTTTGCTCCCAAAAGGATTCTTCTATTACGCAGGCGGGCATATTCATGAAAAAGGGGAATTTGAAATCGGTGACTATAAGAACATCGTATTCCCCGGGGCATTATTCCCAAATAATATTGATGAACTTTTATCTTTCAAAATGGGTGGATTTTACTTAGTTGATTATAATGATGGGATCCTAAACAAAAAATATATCCCAATAAAAGTTGCACCAGTGATCCTTTTAGAAATCAATTTGGAAGGAACTCATACAATTAATGTTGAAGAGAAAGTCAGAAAGGCAGCCGATAAAAATGATTTAAAAGATAGTATAGTTATCCTAAAGTTTAAGGGAAAAATTGAAGGCAGTCTTTCGGATATTAATTTCAAAAAGATCAATTTATATCTAGAAAATAAAGGTGTACTTTTGGTAAAAAGAGATACAAGAGAAATTAAAGCCAAAGAGTTTAAGGAAATAAAAAATTCTTCATTAACAAAAGAAAAACTTGAGGAAGATGTGATAGTCCGACATAAAGATCAGATTAAAATTAAAGATTGTCAAACAGAAACAGTTTCTTTCGTGAAGACTTTTATGAATATTCTATCAAGGGAGAAAAAGGAAGGCGAAAAAAAAGATGATTACAGCAAAGGAATTCTTAGCGAGTCCATAGAATATCTTTCAAAAAATAATCTTCTGGAGGACTTGGATGAAACTTCTCTCCCTTGAAATGCTTAATATAAGAAGTTATCAACATCAAAAAATTGAATTTCCAGAAGGATCGTTTTTGTTGTCAGGGGATATTGGATTTGGCAAATCAACTATACTATTAGCAATAGAGTTTGCACTTTTTGGTTTGGGGGATATTTTGGCTTCTTCTCTCCTTAGAAGGGGTGAAAGAGAGGGGATGGTCCGTTTAGAATTTGAATTAGAGGGAAAAGAAATAATAGTTGGGAGAAGTCTACAAAAAAAAAAGGATGCAATCTCACAGACAACTGGTTATATTTCAATTGATGGTAACAGAAAAGAAATGACGCCCAGCGAACTTAAAGCAGAAATACTCTCTTTATTGGGATACCCCAAAGAATTGTCCTCAAAACAAAAAAATCCAATATATAGGTACACAGTTTACACTCCGCAGGAGGAGATGAAACAAATTCTATTATCTAAGAGAGATGATAGAATGGAGATACTTAGGAGGATCTTTGGGGTTGACAGATATAAGACAATAAGAGATAATTCTAACAATCTAAGGCTTGAACTTAAAAGAAACGCATCAAGTTATGAGCTCTTATCAAAGGGATTAAATGAGAAAAATGAGGAGCTTAAGATTATTTCTGGGAAAAAAGAGAAACTAACTAGCCAGGTAGTGGAAATAAAAAAATCTTTACAAGATTTCAGGATAAAAGAAGTTGCGACCATCAAAAAATCTGAAGAAATAGAAGAAAAATTTAAACAATTCCAATCTATTTCAAAAGAAGTTGCGGCCAAAGAAGGAGAATTAAAAACTTATGATCAAAATCTATCTAGTCTTGAAATAAAAATTAAACACATTCTAGAAGGCAAAGAAGAAATTGATATCAAAAAGGAGATTTCCTATATTGAAAATGATATTAAAATTATTTTAGACAATCTTAAAAAATCAAAAGAGAAAAAGGAGAAGCTTAATAATTATAAAATTATGGCCGGAAAGCTTGAAGTTGAATTATCGGAAAAAAAAGAATCACTTGATAAAATATCTGAAGAAATAAAATTGAAGAAAGATTCCATTTCTTCTCTAAAAGGTACCTATGATAGAAATATCGATGAAATAAGAAATGAAATATCCGGGATACAAAAAAATATTGAAGAGATATATCAAAGGAAAGAAGGAGTTAACAAAGAAATCGATAGTTTATTGAAATCAAAGGAAAGATATAATACGAAGATCTCTGAATACAAAGAACAAAATTCAATAGTTATGGGAAGTCTAAGATCTCTTGAATCTGATTTAGTCTCATTGAGTAATCTGAAAGGCATTGGATTGTGTCCCCTATGCAAACAGGATATATCTGAGGATCACAGACAGAACGAGATAAAAAGAATCGAGAAAGAGAAAAACGACTTCAACATTTCTTTAAATGAAACAAACAAACTTATTAAAAAAGTGGAGACTAAGTTAAAAGAGATTGATGCTGAGATAGATAACAAGTCAAAAAACTTAATTACTTCTGAAAAAGATAAAATAATAAAACTTGAGCGTTTAATCAAAGAAACAGATTCATTTACAATTCTATCAAAGGAGCTTAATAGTTTAAATTCTCAACTTTCCCCTTTAGAAGAATTAATTAATAATAAATCTCATGAACAAAAACAAATTCTAGCTGAAATAGAAACACTTGCCCCAATTGAATCCGAGATAAATGAACTTGAGAAAAGGAAAGATTCTAGTCTAGAACTTATTGGCAAATATAAAGAAGCTTTGAATCTTAAGGCAGATATAGAAATTCTAAAAGATAAAAAGAAAATCCTAAAAGGGGCCATAAATAATCTAAAAGAGAACTTAAAAAAATTTTCTGGCATAGATGCTGAAAAGCAGACAATTTCTCAAGAATTAAAAAAAATAACTGAGGAAAAAATCAAAAAAGAAAGAGAAGAAGCAGAAAAATTAAAAGAGATTGAACTTCTTGGAAATGATTTCCTTAGAGTCAGTAAAGAAATTGAAGAGAAGAAAAAATACCTTCGTATAAGAGAGAAACTTCAAAAAATTGCCAATTGGCTTGATAATTACTTCATTAGTTTAATGGAAACGATGGAAAAAGAGTTTATGGAATCCCTTAGAATGCAGTTTGAATCTTACTTCTCCAAATGGCTTGAAAATCTGCTAGAAGGCGATGAGATAGAAGTTTCAATAGATGAAGATTTCACACCAGTTTTGAGACAGGAAGGTTTTGACGCAGACTATGAATCTCTCTCAGGAGGAGAAAGAACTTCTGTTGCACTTGCTTATAGACTTGCTTTAAACAGGATAATTAATAATCTAGTTGATGAAATAAAAACTCAAGATATTATAATCCTTGATGAGCCAACAGACGGATTTTCAAGAAAGCAAATGGACAGAGTACGAGATGTTCTAGATATGCTCGGCATGAACCAAGTAATAATAGTCTCGCATGAGCCAGAAATTGAAAGCTATGTTGATCACGTATTAAGAGTTACAAAAAGAGACGGAGTATCAAGAGTTGAGAATCAAGGCACTTTTTCTAAAACTACCGTTGACCTTTGATATTTCAAAAACGATATAAAGCTAAAAGATTATTAAATCGTGGGTGTATATATGCTTTCAAATATACCAATAAATCTTGATAAGGTAAAAAAAGAAGAGGTAGATAAAGAGATATTAAGGGCAGGAATTATAGCCGAGCTAGATGCAATAAATTTATATGAACAACTTGCAGCTATGACTACAAATAAAAATATAAAAATGCTTTTCTTAGATATCGCAAAAGAGGAAAAAACTCATGTGGGGGAATTCCAAACTCTTTTGCTGACCTTGGATAAACAACAAGCACAAGAGTTAGAAAAAGGGAAAAAGGAAGTTGAAGAGTTAATTAAATAATCTCAATGGATATTATGCAGTGTTTTTATAATCTAGAAGTCTCTAGTTTGGGAACTTTTGGATTGGTCTGGAGAGTAGAAAATACTAAAATGAAAGTTATAAAAATTTTTCTACCTACGGATAAAAATATTTTAGTTTCTAAATTAAGAGATGAATACAGCTTGGCCAAAAGATCTAATTCTTTAGAAAAAATAACGTTGGAGGTAAAGAGGTTTATTTCTGGGGAGAACATCAAATTTGATCTTGGACTTCTAGATTTTGATATATGCACTGATTTTGAGAAAAAAGTGCTAATGGCAGAGTATAATATCCCAAGAGGCCATGTAAGCACTTATTCAAGAATTGCAAAAAAAATTGGCACGCCTAAAGGTGCAAGGGCAGTAGGAAATGCGTTGGCCAATAACCCTTTTCCTTTGATAATACCGTGTCATCGTGCAATAAGATCCGATGGAACTCTGGGCGGATTCCAAGGGGGTTTCGAGATGAAAAAAAAGTTATTAGAAAATGAAGGCATAGTTTTATCTAACGGTAAGGTAAGCATGGATAAAATTTATTACTAAACTTGTTGAACTAGAAACAGTAGATATACCTTATAAAATAAACTTGTGGATATGATAAAAATTATATTTCAATATTTTGGATATTTTTGGTTAATATATCCAATAGAAAGCTTTATAATGGTCTCATTTGTCTAACATAACCATGCATATTTGCTATAAGTCTCCTATTTGTAAAATAAAAAATAGTTTAGTTTTATCAATAATTAGAATTACTAGAGTATTTATATACAATTAGTGAGTTGATCTATTACGAAAAATTCTAATATTTATTCAATTATAAAGAATCAAGCAAAACCTGCATTTGTTATTTTTATACTCATTACTCTACTCACGGGCATTCTTTATCCTCTTGCTATAACCATAATAGCGCAACTAGCATTTCCATCTCAAGCAAATGGAAGTCTTATAGAAAATAATGGAGAAATTGTTGGTTCATCGTTAATTGGGCAACACTTTTCATCTCCCATATATTTCTGGAGTCGCCCTTCCGCAACTTCTCAAGTACCATATAATGCTAGCATATCATCGGGGTCCAATATCGCCACATCTAACCCTGCCATGATCGAAACGATTAAAGGCCGCATTAATGCTATTAAGGAAGTAGACCCGACAAATAATAATCCTATCCCAGTTGATCTTGTCACAGCTTCAGGAAGCGGTCTAGACCCACATATAAGTATTTCCTCTGCTTATTATCAGATTTCAAGAATCGCCCAAACAAGAAACTTAAAAGAACAGGACTTAATAAATCTTGTTTCAGGATATATAGAGCCCCGGCAACTCTGGATATTCGGAGAGCCACGAGTAAATGTATTTGTCTTAAATATGGCCCTTGATAATCTTTCTTCACAAAATGTTATTGACACCCAAGAGCAGTATGCTGACTTATTTGAAGACTATTCACATTCACTCATTCTCGGCTTGAGATTAGTGGATTGGCTTTCAATTATTTTATTTTTCTCAGTTCTTTTGCTGTTAATTATTCCTGTTGGCAATTTCATGGCAAAGACATTATCTGGACAAAGAACTTTTCTTTCACCTTTTTTTGGCAAAATAGAATGTTTCATGTTGTATTGTGCTGGGGTATCGCCAGATGAGGAAATGGACTGGAAAAATTTTGTAGTAGCACTGATGATTTTTTCTATAATGGGAATATTTTCTTTATTCTTTTCTCAGGCCCTACAACACTTACTACCTCTTAATCCTGCTGGACTCGGACCTGTTAAGTGGGATCTATCTCTTAATACTGCTGTTAGTTTTGTAACTAATACTAATTGGCAGGCATATGGTGGGGAAAATACTTTAAGTTATCTTACTCAAATGATTGGCTGCACAGTACAAAACTTTGTCTCAGCTGCTTCGGGTATGGCGATTTTAGTTGCATTAATATATGGATTCTCAAGGAAATCAGGATCTACAATTGGTAATTTTTGGGTACTTCTAATACGAAGTGTAATGATACTCTTACCTATATCGGGGATAGTTGCTATTCTTTTAGTATCACAGGGATGTGTACAAACATTTTCTGGCCCTATTACTGTTCCTTTACTTGATCCTTATGAAGAGAATATGAATGGAATTCAAATTACTACTCAGACAATTTCACGTGGCCCAGCAGCCTCACAGATAGCCATCAAAATGTTAGGTGTAAACGGTGGCGGATTTTTCAATTCTAACTCTTCACATCCTTTTGAGAATCCTACACCAATTGCAAACTTTATTGAGATGATAGCTATGAGTCTGATTCCATTTTCACTTTGTTATACATTCGGCAAAATGATTGGTTCAGTACAGAAAGGTATAGCGATTCTAGTTGCAATGATTATTCTTTTCCTTCCTTTTGCGGGATTAGCCATATGGTCGGAAGTTTCAACTAATTCAATCTTAACTGAAATGGACATAGATCAGATTCCCAGTAGCATGAACCCAGGCGGAAATATGGAGGGCAAGGAAATACGTTTTGGTCCAGTCCAATCGGCATTTTTTTCTATTCTGACAACTGCTGAATCATGTGGGGCCGTAAATTCTATGCACGATTCATTTAATCCATTAGGAGGATTTGCACAACTCTTTATGATGCACCTTGGAGAAATTGTCTTTGGTGGAATTGGATCTGGTTTATATGGGATGATAGTTTTTGTGATTATAGCAATGTTTATTGCGGGGCTTATGGTTGGGCGTACACCCGAATACCTTGGTAAGAAAATTGAGCCATATGAGATGAAAATGGCCACTATTATTATCTTAATACCCATATTTCTCATACTCTCCTTTACTACAATTGCTGTATTAATGGAACCCGGAAGAATTGCAGTATTAAATCCTGGCCCACATGGATTTTCAGAAATCTTATATGCGTTTACTTCAGCCTCTCAGAATAATGGAAGTGCATTTGCAGGCTTATCTGTAAATTCAGTTTTTTATAATATTTCAACGGCCATTGCAATGTTTATAGGAAGATTTATTACTGCTATCTTAACACTTGCACTTGCTGGATCTTTTGTAAAAAAGAAAATTGTGCCGATAGGTGAAGGAACTCTTAGGGATCATAGCCCTCTCTTCATAATCTGGCTTATATTTGTAATATTAATAATAGGGGCTCTAAGCTATCTTCCTGCACTTGCACTAGGGCCTATAGTTGATTATCTGCTTATGTTAGGGGGTGTTTTCATTGCTTGATAAAAATACTCAAAATAACAAAACAGTTATTAAAGCTCTTTATAGCCGAGCAATAATAGACGCTCTCTATAAGCTTGATCCACGTATAATGATCAAAAATCCAGTTATGTTTGTAGTTGAAATTGGAAGTTTTATAACTACTCTCCTTTTTATTCAAGCCCTCTTAGGAAACGGTGAGGCGCCAGCGAAATTTATTGGGTTTATTTCTATGTGGCTTTGGTTTACCGTTATTTTTGCCAATTTTGCTGAAGCTCTAGCCGAGGGAAGGGGAAAAGCACAGGCAGAATCTCTCAAAAAAATGAGGCACGATACAGAAGCAAAAAAATTAAAGCCTTCATATAAGATCATCCGAGGAAAGGAACCATCTAAAGAAGATTATATTCTTGTATCTTCATCAGAATTGTTGAAAGGAGATATTTTTTATGTAAAAACTGGTGGTACAATCCCAATTGATGGTGAGATTATAGAGGGAATTGCATCGGTTAATGAAAGTGCAATTACTGGGGAGAGCGCACCGGTTATAAGGGAGTCTGGTGGGGATAGGAGTGCCGTCACTGGAGGTACAACAATACTATCAGATTGGCTTATTATCAAAGCATGTGTTAATCCAGGCGAGGGTTTTCTTGATAATATGATAAGCCTCATTGAAGGGGCAAAAAGACAGAAAACACCAAACGAAATCGCACTCAATATTCTCCTTCTCGGGTTAACTGCAATCTTTATTATTGTTTGCACATCTCTTTATGCATTCTCAAGATACAGTGTCGATATTACTGGATTAGGCACACCAGTTACAATAACTGTACTTGTTGCGCTCTTAGTATGTCTTGCACCCACAACAATAGGGGGATTACTGTCTGCTATAGGTATTGCAGGGATGGACAGACTTATCCAACATAACGTTATTACCACCTCAGGGCGAGCAATAGAAGCCGCGGGTGATGTCGATGTTCTTCTTTTGGATAAGACAGGTACTATCACTCTTGGTAATCGTCAAGCTGTTGATATTATTCCTGTAGATAATATTGATATTCTAGATCTTGTACAAATAGCGCAACTAGCATCACTGGCAGATGAAACACCTGAAGGACGTAGCATTGTTGTACTAATAAAGGAAAAATATGGCCTAAGAGGTAGAACAGTTGGTGCCTCAGAATATGAAAAGGAAATGAAATTCATATCTTTTTCAAGTCAAAGTAGAGTGAGCGGCGTAGATTACAAAGATATTCAAATTCGAAAAGGGTCGGCGGATGTAATGCTAAAGCATATTAAAGCTGCAGGAAACTTTATATCAAATGAATTAAACTTACGAATAAATGAAATTGCCAGCGCAGGTGGTACCCCTCTAGTTGTTACTAGAAATTCTAAAGCACTTGGAGTAATCCATTTAAAAGATATCGTCAAAGGTGGGATGAAAGAACGTTTTGCGCAACTAAGGCACATGGGAATAAAAACAGTAATGATTACTGGAGATAATCAACTCACAGCAGCAACAATTGCCGCAGAAGCAGGGGTGGACGATTTCCTTGCCGAAGCAACACCTGAGAGTAAGCTCAAGCTTATTAGAGATTATCAGGAGGGTGGACGAATGGTTGCAATGACAGGTGATGGTACAAATGATGCACCTGCACTTGCTCAAGCAGACGTTGCTGTTGCAATGAATACCGGAACACAACCAGCGCGTGAGGCGGCAAATATGATTGATTTAGACAGCAATCCGACAAAACTGATTGAGATTGTAGAAATTGGAAAGCAGCTATTAATGACTCGTGGAGCGCTTACTACATTTTCTATTGCTAATGACCTTGCCAAATATTTTGTGATAATTCCTGCCGCATTTGCTTCAACATATCCGGTTCTTTCATCGTTAAATATACTTGGACTCCATCAAGCTATTCTCTCTGCCGTAATATTCAACGCACTTATTATTATAGCGCTAATCCCGTTGGCACTTCATGGAATTGCTTATCGGTCAATGACCGCCGAAGAAGCATTACGTAGAAACATTGTCATTTATGGTGTTGGTGGACTTATAGCTCCATTTATTGGAATTAAAATTATAGATTTACTGCTTGTTTTGGTGGGGGGATAAGTATTTCTGAGGACATTTCTCGTGAGGGGCGTCCGGATCCAGATATTTTACTTTCGCGTATCTATAAAGAGGAAAAAAACAAAAAAAAAGGTAGGCTAAAAATATATCTTGGGTATATAGCCGGTGTCGGTAAAACCTATGAGATGCTAAGATCTGCACATTTACGAAAAAAAGACGGTGTAGATGTTAAGATAGGATATGTAGATACCCATGGTAGAAAAGGAACTGAAGCTTTACTCAAAGGTCTATCAATTATTCCTTACAAAAAGTATGAATATAGAGGAATAAAAATCGATGAAATGGATTTAGATGCCATCCTTTCTATTAAACCTCAACTTGTTTTAGTCGATGAACTTGCACATACCAATACCCCAGGATCTCGCCATACTAAACGCTATCAAGATGTCGAAGAGCTTCTTGAAGCTGGAATTGATGTTGATACTACACTAAATGTGCAACATTTGGAGAGCTTGAAGGATATTGTGGCACAGATAACAGGAGTTCAAGTTCGTGAAACAATTCCAGATCAAGTGATTGATAATGCGGACGAGATCGTCGTTGTGGACATAACGCCCGCTGAGCTTCTAAAAAGACTCAAAGAAGGAAAAGTTTATATCCCTGAAATGGCAGCTAAAGCAATTGAAAGATTTTTCAATGAGGGTAACCTATATGGGTTGCGTGAACTTACTCTACGTAAAACGGCAGAGCGAGTCGACAATCAGATGTTGGCTTATATGCAAACTCATGCAATTCCGGGCCCATGGGCAAGTACGGAAACGCTTCTTGCTTGTGTAGGGCCAAGCCCACTATCAGAGCGATTGATACGTACAGCTCGCCGACAAGCTGATCAAATTGGTGCAAATTGGCATGCATTATATGTAGAAATTCCGTCTCACCAACATCTTTCTAAAAGTTCAAAGGAACAAATTAACAAAACACTCCAACTTGCAGAAAAATTGGGGGCAACTACTACAACTGTGTTTGGGACTAATATAGCTTCAACAGTATTAGATTATGCAAAAAATCACAATGTAACTAGAATCTTACTTGGCAAGACACTGCGTTCACGTTGGCAAGAACTTGTTTTTGGCTCAGTTGTTGATCAGATAATTCATGATAGTGGCCTAATTGATGTGTATATGATAACTTCGAAAGAAAAAACATCACGTAAGCAAAAATGGGAGGGGCCATTACTTCCAGATTCTTTACCAAAAGATTATTTTATAAGCATTGCCATGATAATAGTTGTTACGATATTTGGATTACTTATTAAATCATTCATATCGTCTACAAATATTCTAATGCTTTATCTAGTATTAGTAGTTTTAATTTCATGGAAAAAAGGTTTGAAACCTGCCATCTTTAATGCATTTGTAGGCGTTCTAGCGTTTGATGTTTTCTTTATTACGCCATACTTGAGCTTAAAAGTTAGCGATACTGAATATATAATTACCTTTATAGGAATGATTGTAATAGGATCTCTTGTAAGTTTTCTTGTTGCACGTACCAAGGAACATGCAGAATCTGCCCAGATAAGAGAGAAAGAAACAAATGCACTTTTTGCTTTTTCCCGAGACCTTGCCGTTGCAATCGATGCTAATGCTATTCTAATTACCGGTGCTCGGCATATCCAAGAATTATTTCAGGGAGAGAATGTATTTCTTCTCTCCGTTTCTAATAATCAACTATTACAAATTTCAGGAAATCTTGAAACAAACTTGGACGAAGATGAAATGGCCGTTGCACTATGGTCTTATAAAAATAGAGCAATTGCCGGTAAAGGTACTGATACTTTACCTGGTTCAAAATTTAGATTTATTCCTTTACAAACGTCTAGTGGTATTTTTGGGATCATGGGTGTGAAACCAAAAAAATCTGATTATACTATCACTTCAGAACAAAGCAGAATACTAATGGCTTTTGCAAATCTAATAGCTCTAGCCTTGGAAAGAGTCTACCTAGGTGCCCAGTAATTATATTCAAATAATGAAGATTTTACTAAAATTCATCAAGAGTTCTCTGGCTTTTAGAGAACTCTAAGTTTGAAATTCTTATTCCAACTCTCCTAAGTTTTTTATCAGGATTCTCTTCAAAGTATTTTTCAAGCAGCTGTTTAGAAACTGAAACAACTTTCTGAATTTCTTTAGTTTGTGGTATTGTATCACTTTTTGTTTGAGTTTTTAATTCATTATCAATAGTTATTAGAGATACAGTCCTAAAGGAAACATTGTTTTTTATTAATCTCTGTTCCATATCCTTTGATAATCCAAGTATCTTATCAAAAATTATATCTTTATCGTTTGTATCTTCTTTTAAAGTTCCTATTTTTGAAAGTTGTTTTTTCTCTCTCGGTTCAACTGGTGTCTCGTCTATGCCT
>JBDKUY010000076.1:0-2274 GCA_039679445.1 Methanofastidiosum sp.
GTACCATTGGAAATAGGGCAGTTGGGAGGCTGCTATCAGAAATCGGGCTTATTTCTTCAAAAGCTAAACAGCTACCACCAGTCCAGATGCAGACAATACCTGAAGAGAAGGAAGAGCCATTACAAGGCAAGATGGTAGAGATTATCCAACGCCAGGATATACCTGAGGAAGAAGAACCATTACAGGGCAAGTTTGAAAATGGATCTGATAAAGAAACATGTTCTTTGTGTATGCAGAGGCAGCAAATCCCTGAAGAAGAGGAATCGCTACAGGGAATGATGGTAGGGACTATCCAAAGGCAAGAGATACCAGAAGAGGAAGAGCCACTTCAGACAAAGGTGGAGAATAATACCGTCATGTCGGATAACCTAAAGACTGGTGTGGAAAATTTGTCCGGCATTGATATGAACGATGTGAGGGTGCATTATAATTCGGATAAGCCTGCAGAAGTAGGAGCTTTAGCATATACCCAGGGGATAGATATTCATGTAGCTCCAGGTCAGGAGAGACATTTGCCTCATGAAGCGTGGCATGTCGTGCAGCAGGCTCAAGGAAGAGTCCAGCCGACTACGCAGATGAAGGATGTTGCGGTGAATGATGATGTTGGGCTGGAGAGCGAGGCGGATGTAATGGGAGAAAAGGCTTCGCAGATGAACTATAGTTTACACTGTTTAGAAGATGTGAATGAGTTACCTCAGATTAAGGGAAAAGAGAACAAAAGAGCACAGAGTCAAGTGATACAAGATAATACTTTGATGCAACTCAAAATTGATTGGTCTTATGTGTTGGGTTGGTTAGAACAGGGCACATTTAAAGAATATGAGTGTGAACCGACGGACGAAAAGCAGCGTACTTTTATTGAAACAAAAATGTTAATCGATGAACTGGGCTCGAGATATGATAAGAAAACATTATTACATTTCTTTGATGAATACTCTGATATAAACTCTAGAAATAACGGATTCATCTATAAATTAATAACTAAACTAAATGCACCAAACAAGGTAATTACTCTTACGAATATTCGTCAAGTAATTGGAGAAGTGGAGAGCGAGCCCGGAAAAACCCAAACTAATGCGGCAAAATCTCAAACAAAAGAGGAAAAGTTTGTCTCTGATTTAAAGGAACATTTCGGATATTACGAGTGGGAACAAGGTACACATGAAGGTTTCATCCAAAATCTGAACTCCCAAAATCCAAGCACATCTGATATTCCTATGAATGCTCAAATCAATTGTTGGGAGGCAGTGCTCTTTTCGGCAGCAAGAACTGGTTTCGTGGATGTAGGAAAATTAACAGCAGCTTACTCCGATAAAGAAAAAACAAGAGCAGAAGCTGTCGATAGTCTGATAACCTTGGGAAAGGTTGTAAGAATATTTAAACATTATGTGAATAAGAGTCAAGACCATGCTAATGATATTAAGGTAGGAGATATAATTATTCTTGAGCCGTTTGATATTGATCAAAGCGGTAAAGATAAAAAACCAGAATTTATGCATCATGTAGTGGCTGTGGTAAAAGCATGTCCAAATGACTATTTTAATATAGAAGTTGCGTCACTATATAATAATTTATGTACTACTTTTTTAACCCAATTCCCTTTAAAAGTATTTCTCGAAAGAGATAACTACCAAGTAAGAGTCTCAACTCTCTCCCAATCAGACACTGAAACTGGAACAACGCCCTTGCCGTCAACCTCATCAGCAATTCCCAAAAGAAAAGAAAATTCCCGTTGTTGCCATTGCCAACTTCTCTAAGAGTTATCTTAAAATTCAAGTACACATTGACCTTAAGTTTCTCCACATGAGTTACGTGCTCGATGTATAGAATTAAACATAGCAAACATCGTGGCTTGAATTTATACTTTAGACATTTAACGATTTAATGCTACTGTTTTTCAGTTTGAGTTTGTAAGTCCTATCCCAATTATAAAAACAAATTTAATTTTAAGACATGCTCTTAGTGCAGGATTACAAGCGGGTCACAGACGAAACCGAAACCCATATAATCTGAAACCCGCATGCTTAGCCAACGGTCTAAAGTTCATTTTTCAGAAACTCCAGTTGATATAATAGCTGCAGATTTTCGATTAATTTTCCAAAAACGATAATTAAAAAATGTTATTTTTTGAAGACGTTTGACGTTTTAGAAGGCCGGCTTAAAATTAAATTTTCAATTTTCTTTTTTTAATTTGATATTTTTATATAATATCATGCCAATCCCTTTTCATTCCTTTACGCAAAAATCAGGCCTGAAGGAATTATTATTTCGCTG
>JBDKUY010000077.1:0-3025 GCA_039679445.1 Methanofastidiosum sp.
TTTGTAGAACGTTGGAGTTCTCATTTAGGGCTTCATGAGTACAGCATCAATAATATAATTCTCGCTTGGGCACAGTATCCGCAGGTAAGTATGCTTGCAGGTTTTAAGAAATGGCAGAAACTTGGCCGGACTGTGTGCAAAGGAGAGAAATGCATTCGTATTTTAGCTCCCCTAACAAGAAAAGTCAAGGACAAAGAGACTGAAGAAGACATTTACCTTGTTAAAGGATTCAAATACGTCAATGTTTTTGATATAAACCAGACTTCCGGCGAAAATCTAGATTTTGGACACCCTGAAATGGTTAAAGGTGATATTTCTTTTGATCAGATAAAAGAAATCAGCCCATTACCTGTTGTTGTAAAGTATGCAGGTACTTCTAATGGCAACGTAAATAAAGATCGCATTTTAGTTGCTCCCAAAAATAGTGAAGCTGCTATGGTAGCTACTCTTATTCACGAGATCGCTCATCACAAGTTAGGGCATGTTGGTACCGATCTCGATAAGGCAATTAAAGAGATAGAGGCAGAAGCTGTCTCCTACATTGTTACCAGCTATCTTGGTCTGCAAAATGAGAAGTCAAAATATTATATCCGCTCTTGGAGCAGTGGCATAGAAGAACTTCGAGGACGAGGCAAAAGAGTGATCTCAGCCGCAGAAGCCATAATCAGAGAGATTAAAAGTCTCTCTTAAACTTTTTTTGGAGGTAATAATATGATTCGTGCCGCAATAGCCCTAGCTATCGGATTTTTAATAGCAATTTGCTTAATAGGATTTGGATTGAGCAGTGAAGAACCCTACGACTCTAACTACGATTTTGAATCCTATGAAGACTACAACTATGATTTCGATACCAGTTCATTCTCCAGTGATGACATGGAAAGCTCAGAATCTGATGAGGATTTTCCCTAATTCTTTTTTTATGAAATAATTTAAAAAAAAAGGTGAAAAAGATGGACGAAAATACACGATTTGGACTAGGGGTGACAGGGATCATCTGTAGCATAGGATATGTAGTCGGAGACATAGGTGGACTAATAGCATCCATAGCATTCTGTAGCATTCCTTGGATCTATGAGGTAAGAAATAGAAACAAAAATGAAGAATTTGAGGTAGTTACTTGTAAACTTTGTGGGTCTAAATTTCGCTTAAAAAACAAGATCATGGCTTGGGAGTACGAGACTATAGGTCTTTGCCCATTGTGCATCAATAAAATATTCCAATACTCAAAAAGAGTTCCTGAACGCTAGCTAGTCAGCGAGAGCTGGCAAATTATTATTTTTTTAGGTGATTAAGATGATAACACGAAATATGAAACAATTAAGGATATTAAGCATAATACGAAATATTAATAAGAAGATATTTGGGGGAGATTGAGTTGAACTGTGAATTACATCCAAGCGAAGAAGCAATTGCTGTTTGCGTAACATGCCATACGCCGTTGTGTGAAGAATGCATAGTTAAAATCGATGGGCGCAACTATTGTCAATCCTGTGCCAATGAAATAAAGGCAGAGAATCCGATTGACAATTTTACAAATAAGATCGATTCTTTTGTGAAGGAAAAAGGACTAGATGAGAAATTCACCGAAGTAAAAGGAACCGTGGGGGATGAGCTTTCTAAAATAGCTAAACAAGGCGCCAAAGAAACATCTTCTCTTTCTGAAAAATTCAAAGATTACAGACAAGGATCTAAAAGCCCTATCGAAAAGATAAAAGAAGCAAAAGAGCTTTTGGACATGGGAGCAATCACAGAAGAAGAATTTGAACAGATTAAACAAAAAAATCTTAAGAAAATATGAATGGGGAGTTTTATATGCGTTGCGAAAAACACAGAGACGTTGAAGCAGTTGGATTCTGCAGTGAATGCGGAAGGGGAATTTGCGAAGATTGCAAAGTAGAGATAGATGGTACAACCTATTGCAATGATTGCGCAGATATAAGTAAAAGTGACACTATTGTTTGCACTAAATGTGGGGGAACTTACACATTACAAGAAGGAGAAAAACTCTCAGATTTCGAAGCATGCTCGTGTGGTGGGAAACTCCAAAGTACAGGAGTCATTAAAGAACAACCAAAAACTGCAAATTCTACAATAATAACAGATGTTACAATCTTTTTCAGTGGCCTAACTAAATTCACTAACTGGGTTCCTATAATTATTAGCGTCATAGTAGTTTCAATAATAACTCCCATCTTAGTGTACTTATCAAGCTTCACAGCTTCAAATTTAATCGTATTTGGTCTTCTGGCAATAATTATAGTTTTATTAATGACAATTCTCAGTGGTTTTATTGCAAGTTATATGGCAACGAGAAGATCTAACCAAGACATGAACTATACTACTGGAGTCCTATATGGTGCAGTAGCTGCTTTACTGGGATTAATAATAAGTGGATTCGTCTCCAGCTTTGCGATAAACGCCCTAGTCTTTTACTCTTTATATTCGACCTATGGCGGCTTCCCATCAGCAACAGCATCAGACACAATGGGATCCTTCGATTCAATGAGCTCAGACATAGACACACCACAGGTAGACAATCAAAACTGGTGGATAGTACTCATATATTCGACACTAAAGTTCTTCATAGTATTCATTAACCCCTTATTCCTTTTGATATCCATAATCTTCGGAGGATTAGGAGGATTCATAGCAATAAAACTACATAAAAAATAGAATACAAACAGCCTCCCACCTATCCCAACATACAGCCAGAACGCAGGCCAGTAAGCCTGATACGCACATTTATGGATGGTGGGGGTGTTATTATTTTTAATTTGAGATCAGAGAGTATTAACCTTCTTTTGACCTTAAACAAAATATTTGAGCACAATGTATATTAAATTCAGTTGTTATGGGCTTGGTTTTATTTATAATTAGATATTATCACTTATTTAGAATAATTCACTATAAAATATTATATTTCTTTTATAGTCCTATTAACCATCCAGACTCTCTCACGATGTATTATAATGAGATAAGGGAGAATGATAAATTAAATAGTATGTTTGTGCTGATATTATTCTTT
>JBDKUY010000078.1:0-8364 GCA_039679445.1 Methanofastidiosum sp.
ACAAAAAATGCAGCTTCCCTGACTAATGATTCAATCTCTTGAGCTATATTTTCTGGCATGTGATCACTAATGATAAATTGATGTTTCAAGTTAAATATCTTTTTAGTTTATCTTATCCTTCTTCATCATCTTCCGCTTCACAGTATGCCAAAAACGGGCAGTGTGAAGTGTAGCATTTACTTTTTGCAACTCTTCTGAAATTTGAAAGAAAACACCATACTGGCCTCTTTGTCTTTGGTATGCGCTCTTTATTTTCTTCTCTAATCTCTTCTTCAATGATAGTTAAATTGTCCTTCATTGCATAAAAGACGTGCACCTTCTCAGATCTATAACTATACATGCAATAGCCTTCCATCCTTTCTCCTTCAACTTCAATATAATCCCATTCTTCCATAGCATGACCTAATAATTAGTTAACACAATTTGTATAAATACATTCACTTTGAAAGAGCTATACGAACATGAGAAACAAGCTAAGTGGAATTGCACGATATTTATTTTCAAGGTCTAAATGATTTTTAGTAACAAGAATCCCTTGATCAAATCTTCTTAGATTATTGAAATCATGATTACCAATCTTTGACTGATATTTCACTTCAACAGGCAGGAGAGTTTCACCAAGCCTCACGACATAATCTATAGACTTCCCTTTATTAGTTCTGTAATAGAAAAGAGAGTTCGAAACATCGAAAAGATCTGATGGAGAAAAATTATAGGATAATCTCGCCAGATGGTCCCCACATAAACTTTCTGCCATAATGGATCTATTTTCAGGCGTTAAAATATAGCTTTGGGACATCTTAAAATAATTGCCACCGGGGTTTAATAGGTAGCCTCTAAAGGCATGAAAGAAAAATGGATTTGAAACTTGTATTTTTTTCTCTGACCTATGCTTTGCCGTCTTTCTATCAAAATCAACTGCGGGATAAACATTAACTGCAAATAGAGTCTGAAGTAGCTCACAGTATTGTGCCACTGTCACAGGACTTAGAACATCAGCCTCCCTTGCCATCTTAAGCCAGCCAATAGGCTTTCCCTCGTGTTTGATAATGGCAGATAGTATCCTCTTGGATATACCCTCTTCTCTACCAAGCTTTGTTATGTCCCCAAAAAAGAACTGAAGATAAAGCTCATAGATACTGTTAGCTATTGTGCCCGAGGAGGCCATAGAATTAACAGCGGTCATAATCCCTCCATCAAGAAGATATTCCTCTAGGATATTCTCCAAAGTATTTGTTTGAGGAATTATTGGATTAATCCATTTTTCAGCATCTCCTGAGATAATATCTTTTAAAGCAGACATCCTTGTTGTGTTTTCAAATAACCCCATTTCTCTAAATCTCTGGCCAACCCTATCGGATTTTAATTCAACATACTCAGAAAACTTCATCGGTAGAAGTATCTTATTGATGCTGCCATTCTTTACCTCTCCCTTTCTACCGGGCAATCGTTCAATACTATGCTTTAAATCCCAAGAGGAGGACCCAGTCAAAATAAAAGTTTTCCCGATAAGGCCATAAGTATCGACTATGAATTTTATTGCAAGCTCCCAATTCTCTACCCTTGAGATCTCGTCAATCATTATTATCTTTCTTGCGCTACTTTGCCGTGATGACCATTTTAGATATGCCTCGATAGTCTCCTTTAGCTCAATATTGGACCTCATAAGATCGCATGTGAAGTAACATATATCGATTGGATTTCTTATTTCGAGCTGCTCTCTTATTAAAATTTTTAGAAGAGTGGTCTTACCAACTTGTCTAGGCCCTCTAAGAGAATAAACAACATCTTTATCGAGATCAATGTGGCCTTTAAGTCTGGGATTCCAAATGTATCTAGAAATAGTTAAATTATTTAGCTTCTCATCATTTTCTATCAATTTTTTATCTTCCCACCATGGATTTTGGGGGAGCATATCGTATATTTCTGCCATTTTAGACCTCTGACATATTTGAATATATTAAAATTGGTATTTTTAGTATATTATAATATATTAATAGTACCATTATATAAATATAACGATTAAAAATTATTATCTTATTATATAACAAAAGACCACTAGGGTGTAAATATAAAAAATAAATTAATTAATATAGTATCCTGCACCTATTACATATGTTGTGTCTCCATAGACAACTTTTTTAATGTATGTGACCTTCTTCTCAATCTTATTGTCTTTTGGATTTGTCCTAAGGTATTGCCCAGACCACCCTTCGCCTTTGTCGCTATTGGCTATTGTCATGAACATATTTGTAATAGAAACATTATTGTCATCTTTATAGTCAGATACATCTGTTCCTTCTTGTGTCAAATCTGGGGGAAAGACTATCCTTGTAATTTTGTCCCCTTCAACCTTCCAGACAAATATGTAGACGTCATCTGTGTAGAACTTGCCTTTGGCCCTAAATTGCGGGAACGCTCCTTCACCATTCTGCTGGACTAGTGTTGCCGCCTCATTTACAAGTGATGCAACTTTCTCAGGTCTTTCATCCTTTCCTTGGCCTATGCAGCCTGAAAGGAGAAATGTCAAGATTAATAAAACAGCCAGATATTTTTTCAAACTATCACTTCCACTTATCTAATTATATTTGGAAGTTAAAAAATTAACTACTAAATAAGATTAAGAAAAATTTATTCAGTTATTAAACTTTTTAATTCGTCCCTTATAGAAGTTATTTTCTTTTCAGTCAATCTGGAAAGAATAGATTTAGATTTGATTAATAGTTGAGGTGCAAATTCAATTAACTGGCATATAATTCATCTGGAACATCTTTATCTACATAATACTGTACATCAATTCTTGCTTTTAATGAATCTTCAATAAGGTCTAGATCATCTTTATCAAAAAATTCATTAGATACTCCTTTACAAAATCAACAGTGCAACTATGAATTTCAGACTTTACTCCTATTCTCATGAGCATTGCATAAAGTGAAAAATATAATGTATAGTAAGCAGTAGCGATCTTCCATTCTTTTTTAATGCTAACTTGAATTGATTCCAAAGAATCTTCTGCCTTGTGGATAAGCTTGAGATAAGTTTGGATTTGGTTCAATTAGTTTAATCCAATTTTTCTGATTTAGGCACCATATTATTTTACTCATTTTCTATCACCGTTGATACAAATCCATCTATGTCTGAAATCGCTATATGATCCTCCAATACCTCCTTTAACAGTATATCTTTATTTATAACGGATTTGTATTTTTCTAGAGGGTAGATAATCAAGTTGATATCGATCCCATACGTCTTTGAAATCTCTCTTATTTTAGTAGAACCTGCATGACCAGCTAAAAAGATGTCAAGGTCGGAACTCTTGTTTTGAGTTCCCTTGGCATAGCTTCCAAAGATAAGGCCAATTCCAGAAATTAGGGGTAATATTTTTTCTATAATTTCCATAATCAAAGGATGGTTATCCATAAAGAGTGTAGTCTTATATGATTCAGCCAATGTCAGATAATATTTGCTCGTCTGATTTTTTCTCAATGAATATGTTTTTATTTTACCGCGTATTGTTGACTGCAATACGCCTTTAGATTCTAAATACTCTAGCGTCAATTGCGCAGTCCTTGGGCTGATGTCAAGCATTCTGTTTACTTCTCTGATATAGAGGCTTTTGTTATATCCAGAGGTGAACAAAGAAAGAACTCTCAGGTGATTTTCAGTTAGTCTAAGATTATTGTTTATTAAATTATACATATGTTTAATAAAAAATACAATACTATTTAAAACTTTGTGTGATTGATAATTAGAAATAAAATAAGAATTTAAGAAAAAGAAATTAAAAATTAAATTTTATAGATTCTTTTTCTCCTACACTAATTGATGAGTGGATTTTGTGCCATATTTTTCCTTCTATGAATCTTACAGCAATATTTAAAAACATGCAATTGTAATAATATTTATGGAAATAATTGTCCATGCAAGAATAAAGGACGGTATTATTTATCCTTTAGAAAAGATTAACATCGAGGATAAGGAAGTTTTAGTTAAAATAGATGATAAAATATCCAATAGATCTGCTTTTAGCGTAAGTTTTGACGTTTCTGATGAAATATTTCAAGAGATATTGGAAGATGAGGACATATTTTGAGTGTAAATATTAATCTATTAAATGAAGATGCTTTCATAGATACCAACATTTTTCTTTACACGATAAAATCAAATAATAAATTTAGTAGATATTGTGGAGATTATATTTCAAGAGTAAAATATGGTGAATTATTAGGTTTTGTATCGCCTTTAGTTATAAGTGAATATTCTATAAATTGATAATGATTGAAATATCTGAAACAAAAAAATTAGACACGTCCAAATCAAAAATTTTTTTAAAAGAAAATCCAGGTATAATTTCTAAACTCAAAAAATCTAGTAAGGTCATTGAAGAATTATATATGTACGAAGGAATCAAAATCCTGCAACTTGGTGAAGAGATATCCAAACTATCACTAGAATTATCGAAAGAATACGGACTTTTACCAAACGATGCGATTCATGCTGCTACGTGCAAATGCTATGACATTAAAAATATTGCTACAAATGACAAAGATTTTGAAAGAGTCGATTTTTTAAAAGTTTGGAAGCCTTAAAATAAAAATTAAACTATAGATTCTTTTTCATGCGTCTAGTTAGATATAGAAAATGGAACATTACTATACTTCAATCTCAATGTAATTTTTTAATGCACTTTGGATTATCCCCGACTCTTTTTGGATTGTATTAAATTCTTCTTTTGTATAGCACAGATAATCAACATGTTTTTTGAATGGTATTTTCTTTAAAACAAGAGACATTCTATTGATTGACCTAATATTTTCAAAAAAAGGAGAAACTAGTATAACATCAATATCAGAGTCTGACCTAGCATTCCCCTTGACCCTAGATCCAAAAAGAATTATGCGGTTTGGTTTGAACTCTTTTTTTATAAGGGGTATGGCTTCTTTCTGGAATTTTTCGATAAATGGATCAGACATTGTTTTTACTCCAATGTAATTTCATATCTATTTTTAAGTAATTTAAAAATCGTCTTTGTTATATTTAATTTAGATAAAGCTATATCTTCAGTATATTCTTCAAATGGAACACTGTGGGATACATCTGGGTATCTAGAGAAAGTATAATCATATGTCAAATCTTTAATTAAGTCTATTATGCTTCTTTCTAGATTTAATTCTTCGGCGAGTTCATCTATATGGTGTGATTTTGGAATTTCCCTGTTACCTAGAACATATATGCATTTTAGTAGTTTTTCAATTGCTTGGTGACATAAGAATGCTGTTATATCATACCCCTTGATATCAATATTTTTCTCAGCCATTTCAAGATCATGACTTGCCTGTCTGTACTATTTTTTAGCTATTATTATTGGCATGCGTTAAGTGCACCTACTTTATTAATTCAAGATATTTTAAATCTTTATTTGCACATTATTCTGAATTTTTTCTAGCTGACTTTCTACCCTTGGTAAAACTTTGACTTTAAACATTAGTATCCTAGACCTTTTTTTACATCGGCCCAATTTTTTGCTTTCCCAGAATTCATTTCTTTATAGGACTCATTTAGTTCCTCAATTTCATCTTCATCTGGTTCTTCTTCTTTCACTAGCGCATATTTGATTTCGTCTAGTTCTTCCTTTATCAGAACTATTTCATTGTAAATTTTTTCCAGTAATTCTAGCCTTTCAGTAGTTCCCATATGAGTCCTCTAGACTTATAGAACACCTTATACTATTAAATTATAACTATTTTCACTTTCTTAAAACTACGATAGGTTTAGCCAAAAAATCTGTTTTTATAATAAAACTGTTCAATTCTTTTGATTTTCAGAAAGTTTATTCAAGTATCATGGGGGATAGCCCCAATTCTTATAAATTCGATCCAATATATAAGGTAGAATAATATGTATCTTTCTCAGAAAGAAATAGATGAATTTTTGAATCTTTATCAAGGGCTCTTATTATATGCTAGAACTAAGAAAAGAGCATCTAACAAATTATCTCAAGATAACATAATACCAAGAAAAGAGTGGGACAAGTTAAGGGATATTGTTGTAGATAATAGAAGTATTATTGATGAATATATCAATGATAATCCATATAATCTTAAAGATGAGGAATTGAGAATTATAAGACAGTGGAAGAATGGAATCTGCTCTAACTTCTTCATAACAAAATTTGAGAAAGAATACACTCATATGTATGACAATGAAAGTGGTAAATCTTACGGAATCCTTTCTTTAAATGACCCAATATGCCAATTTATTAAATATACTCCGTCCTATGTCAGAACATTTCTTTTACCTTTTAAAGGCAGAATTGTATATGATGGCCTCCTCAATACAAACAATGTCATTTTTACTGGGTCAACTTCAAAATCCATAATGTCAATGTATAAGAAATCAATAGCGAAATATGGCCTTATAACGTCCTTTGATCAGAAAATAAATGAAACTAGTGACGAAGATCTTCTTAAATTCTATTTAAAAACTAAAGGTAGTATCGAAATGTTTTATGATGAAATAGAAGATATTATAGTGAAGAATCCTTCTCTTGAATATATCTTCCAAAAAGAGGTTGGAAGAATTCATTCAAGAAAAATTAAATCAAAGCTAAAAAGTAATGGGGTTAAGGGGTCTTTTGCAGTATTAACGGATACTATTGTAGCAAGTGCATCAAATAAAAATGATCTTGAAGATAGAATTTCTGAAGTTGTTCCAGAGGAAAGGAGGAGTTGGATTTACGTTTTTAAAATTTGATAGATTGATAATATGAAGCTAGCAAAGATTAAAAATTAAACTATAGATTCTTTTTCTTCACATGCAATTTGAGCTATTATTGATTAAACATCAAGACTAATTTGTTCCTGTATTCTGTTATCTCTTTTCTTTTAATAAATACAATAATCTCTGAATTAAAAGATTCAGCGACTTTAATCATTTGCTCCAATTCATCTTTGGTAATGCGAAAATCTATGTAATACTGGTTATCTATTCTCTCTCTTTTTGCTTTTTCTATTTCTCTTGTATCCATGCCAAAGATGCCTTTTAGTAAAAGTATACTTGCAGTATGATTCTCAAATTTTAAGCCAACTCTGTAAAATAGGGCCAAATATTAGAAAAATATATAGAAGGTATTATTAAAACAGAAAGACATTTTAACTTTAGACTATTAATTTAATAAGTAGAGTAGATGATTAAGGTTGCGACAAATGGAACAGATAAAAATAATTGTTGAAAAGCATATTGACGGGTATGTAGCTTATCCTATTGGCCTAAAGGGTGCTGTAGTCGGTGAAGGGAATACTTACGACGAAGCCCTAGCAGATGTTAAATCTGCGATTCAGTTCCACATAGAAACATTTGGAAAGGATGCTTTTATTGAGGAAGATATTATAGAAACTTTTATTGCTGAAGTGGTAGTTTAGTTGACTAAATTCCCTGCAGATGCTCCAACAAGGAAAGTAATCAAAACTTTTGAATTACTTGGATTTGTAATTGTTAGAGAAGGGAACCATATCGCCATGATACGAGAAAATGAAGACGGCACTAAGACTCCACTGACTATGCCAAACCGTGAGAAGATCAAAAGCTCCACTTTGAGAATCATATGCCGGCTAGTTGGGGATTCTAGGGACGAATTCATAATGGCATATGAGTATGTTTAATACTGATTTAATATATTATATGCAATAATTTTATATTTCCTTAAAAATAGCTTGGGACTTTCTAATTGAATTATGAAGCACAGGACGAGTTTTTCCTTGTTCTGATCCCCTAACAGGATCTAATTCTGCAGAAAAATTTTCCACCTATATATCATTCTTCCAAGCCTTCGGCATCAACATATTTAAAATCGTCCATGCATTCATTGAGATCTTCTAAAAAGAGTTTGTCTTCCATGGCTTTCTTTAGCTCTTCTAATTCTCTTTTTTTATCTTTTAATCCTGTAATCAAGACTATTTCAATAGCATCATTTTCTTTTATATTGTCTGGGATCTTTATTTTAACTTCATGGTTTTTAGGAACTCTTATGATTTGTCGGACTGTTTCCATTAAAAGTAAATAATATTATTATTATTTTAAATATTTATTGCTTTAAATTTTGGTTTTGTGCGAAATAAAATAAGAATAGAAAAAGGGAAAAATTAAATTTTATAGATTCTTTTTCTTTACTCTGATTGATGAGGGTGGCAGTCCGCCTTTATGCCTGTGAGGTCTTAGCTTTGGTGTGCCTGGTCTTGATGGTAGTGTTAATCCCTTTGACATTGGTGGTCTCTTTGGTCCCTGCTTTCTGAATTTATAGTAGTAAAGTGCTCCTCCGATTATTAGTAGTCCAAGAACTATTCCAAGGTATAGCAGCAGATTGTT